>CAMEKD010000046.1 GCA_945920825.1 uncultured Anaeroplasma sp. | reverse complement strand
TATAGGAGTTCGCCCTGAATATATGTCACAAGGAGTAAACGCTATTATTTTAAACGAAGGTATAAAAGCATGTATTAAGCATGGTATCAAATATGCTGAAACTGGACCAGAACTTGATATTAATGAAAAAGTTCAATCTCAATGGAAAGGATTTGAAAATGTCCAACATAAACAAAGAAGATGTTGGAGACTACCTTTAGTAGAACCTGTTGTCGAAGATCAACCTAAATTAAAGAAGAAAACAGCTACTAAAAAAGTTAATGTTCCTGCTAAAAAATCAACAACAAAAAAAAGTAGTACAACAAAAAGAAAGCCAAAAGCTACACAAGTTGCATAATTAGAATTGCACCTATTTAATTAATAGGTGCTTTTTATTTTTAATTAATATAGTAATCAAATAATTTTTTAATATTTCTATTGGAGTGTTCTTCATTACTAAATCCATTTTTAACAAAGAAACATTTACCTTTACTAGTAAAATAAACACGAGGAAAGGCAATGGAAGGAAATTCATACATTGAATTTAATACTTCTTCATAATATTTATCATCTAACGAATAATCATATTCTAGAGAATAAAAAACATATTGAGAAGTCGTTATATAATTAATAATATATGGCTTTATAGATTTACAAGCTAGACAATTCGAACCATAAAAGATTAAAACAAAATCATCTTTATCACTTATTTTCTTTGATAAATTATCAAGTGTTAATGAAACAGTATAATCTTTATAATCTTGTTTATTTTCATCATATATAATATTCTCATCTTTTATTACATTAACAGTAATATCATTTTTTGGACTGCAACTTGTTAAGAGTAAAGATGTAATTAATATAGGTAAATAAAACTTGTTCATATTGTCCTCCGTTAATTAATATTAAATAATTTTTTATTATCTTTCAATAAATAAATAGTAATCAATGCAGATATTAATTTTTGTGATATAATGATAACGCAAAGGAGGTGCATTTATGAATATTTGGCATGATATTTCAAAAGAAAGAGTAAATCCTGAAGATTTTGTTGTTTGCATTGAGATTTCTAAAGGTAGTAAAAACAAATACGAGTTAGACAAAGAGACAGGTTCTTTAATTTTAGATCGTATTTTATATACCTCAACTCACTATCCACATAATTATGGCTTTATTCCAAAAACTTATGCCGAAGATAATGACCCGTTAGATGTTTTAGTAATTTGTTCGGAATCAATTGTTCCTTTAGCGTTAGTAAAGTGTTATCCAATTGGTGTCGTACATATGATTGATAATGGTGCAGTTGACGATAAAATTATTGCTATTTGTCAACATGATCCAATCTATAATAGTTATAAAGATATTTCGGAATTACCTGTACATATATTTGATGAAATTGAACATTTCTTTAATGTTTATAAAACACTTGAGGGTAAGAATACTCAAGTAATGTCCTGTTTAGGAAAAGAAGAAGCAATAAAAATTATTAAAAAATCAATTGATTCATATCAAGAAAAATTTGAAAAGAAATAGGAGAAATTAAATGAAATTATTTATTGATACAGCTAACATTGAAGATATTCGCCAAGCTAGCCAATGGGGAGTAATATCTGGAGTAACTACTAATCCTTCCTTAATTGCTAAAGAAGGACGTAAATTAGAAGATGTAATAAAAGAAATCACAACTTTAGTTGATGGCCCAATTAGTGCCGAAGTAGATGAGTCTACAAGTGAAGTAATGGTTGCCCAAGCTAAAGAATTAGTTAAAATTCATAAAAACATTGTTATTAAATTGCCTATGACACCAGATGGTATTAAGGCATGTAGCGAATTAACAAGTCTAGGAATTAAAACTAATGTAACTTTAGTTTTCTCTGTTCCTCAAGCTCTTATGGCATGTGAAGCAGGTGCTACATATATTTCACCATTTATGGGTCGAGTAGATGACTTTGGAGAAAGTGGAGCAGACTTAATAGAAAGAATTATGGTTATGATTAATAATTATGGTTATGAAAGTCAAGTAATTGCAGCATCTATTCGTAATTTAGCTCATGTTGAACAAGCTTCTTTAGCAGGAGCAGATATTGCTACAATTCCTTTTGCTGTTTTAAAGAAAATGTTTTGCCACCCATTAACAGATGCTGGACTTGATATTTTTGCTAAAGCAAAAAAGCAATAATTACATTTTATTAATATAAATTAAGAATAATTTTCATTAATAAATAAATTATATTAATTTTTTATTTGATTTGCTTAGTATTAATGATAAAATAATACTAACAAGGAGGAGAGATATAATGAAAGATTTTGGTTTACCATGGATTGTCCACTGGATTTTAGGATGGTTTGCTGGTATCTGGTTCGGAATTGTTCGTATCGTTAGAGGACACGTACTTGGTGGTATTTTATATATCATTACAGCTGGATTCTTCGGCATTGGTTGGCTTATTGACCTAATTACTGTTTTATTAGGAAAACATCATAAACCAGTTTTTATGTATTAATCCTTAAAGAGACTTTAATTAGTCTCTTTTTTTATTTGTTTCATATATTTTATAAGGGGTATTATATGTCTAGAATTCCTTATAATAGTAAAGAAATTGAATTGCTTGCTCGAATAATGAGAGCTGAAGCTATCGGAGAAGGAGTATTTGGTATGAAACTTGTTGGTAATGTTGTCGTAAATCGAGTCGTAGCAACTTGTAAACCTTTTAAAAATAAAAATACAATCAATGAAGTAATATTTCAAAAAAATGCTTTTGAAGGAACAACTTCTCCTTTGTTTAATGGTCGACCAAACGAACAACTTAAAAAAATAGCTAAAGAATGTATAACTTTCTGGAGAGCAGAACCAGCTTATAGTGCATTATATTTTTACGCACCAGGAAAAAATAATAAATGTAAAAGCTATTTCTGGGGAAATTATACTGGAAAATTTAAAAACCATTGTTTCTACGAAGCAGAAAACAATGGTGATTGTAACTTATAGATATTATTTAAATTCAAATCCGTTAAGCAAACGTTCTTTTTTAATTTCAGCTATTTCTAAATAAGTGTCTTTACCTATTTTTCGATACATCATCATAGCCCAATAGAACCATAAATAATCTAAAAGAATAAAATAATCTTTAAGTTTAGTTAATAGATATGGTTTATAATAACCATAAAAATATGTTTTTAAAAATAATTCAACTGTTTTTAAATCAGTTATGTCATTTTCACTGAAAAAAGATGCTAAATCAAAGAATGGATAATTTAAGCTAGCAAATTCATAGTCGATTATTCTTAATTCATTTTCGATGAATAGAATATTTCCTGGGACTAAATCATTATGACATAGACAAGTTGTTGAATAATCTAAATAAGTATGAGCTTTTTTTATAAGTTCTTTTTCTAATTGTTTATCTAAGTGTGTTCTCGAAAATAATTTGTAATATCTTAATCTTTTAAAATAATCAAATTTTTGAGTAACATTGGTTTTAATATGATGCAAATCCCTAATAGCTTCAGCTATTTTTTCAATTTGTTTATATGTATATTTTTTAGGATTAAATTGTTTTGCAAGAGGTTCATAAATGGTAATTTTATTTCCTTTTTTATCGTGATTTGTGCAGTAAATATCAAGATGTAATTTTTTAATATCTTTCATTGCTTGAAATTCTGTTTTAGGATTGTAAAAATTTTTTCCAATATTATTTTTAATACGAAGGACATAACGATCATTAACTAGATAATTTTCATTCGAACGACCTTTATCTATAGGAGTAATAGAATTGATTTGATATGCCTCCTTTAATTTTTCTAAATCCTTTGCAAGAGTTGCAGGATTACAAGAAACATATATAAATCTTTTAACTCCACTTTCTAATATGGAAGTAATAAACTTATCCCCTAAGCCTGTTCTTGGTGGATCTGCAACTAAACAATCAAATACCTCATTTTCTCTAACCATCTTAGGTAATAATTCAGAGGCATCCCCTTGGATAAATCTTGCATTCGTAATTTTGTTTAGTTTTGCATTTTCGTTTGCAGCTCGAATGGAATCCTTATTATATTCTATACCAATGACTTCCTTTGCGTTATGAGCCAAATATAATCCAATTGTACCAACGCCCGAATAAGCATCTAATACTCTTTCCTTGAAGGATAGCTTTGCTTGTTTTAGGATTGTATCATAAAGCTTTTCTGCTTGATAAGAATTTAGTTGGAAGAATGTAGTAGGATAAATTCTATATTTAATTTTTCCTAGAGTTTCAATAATATATTCATCACCTGCTAGATGATTCGTTTCTGTACCAAAAATATCAATAGATTTATCCTGTGGATTAATATTTTCGTATACACTAATTACTTCTTTTATTTCTAAAACCTTATTCGCTAATTCCTTTATCACTCGATCCTTCTTCTTGCACACAAAGCAAACTAAGGCTTTATCATCCTTTGTTACGCGAACAACTAAATATCTTAAAATACCAAGTCCTGTTTTACGAATAAAAGGATCAATATTGAATTCATCAATACATTTTAATACCTTTTCATTGATGGTATTAATTAAATCCTTTTGTACTAAGCATTTATCAATTGGAACTAAGATATTCGAATTCGCTTTAATCATAGAAACCTGAGAATGACCTAAGGATTTCTTTATATTTAATTGAGCTTTATTTCTATATCCTAAAGGATAATCACATGGAATCGTTTGCTTAATCTCAAAGGATTTAGGATTAATGGTGGTATATCTATTTAATGCCTCAATTAGAATTTCTCTTTTATATTTTAGCATTTCATTATAATCAATGTGCATAACATTACACCCACCACAAGATAGATAATAAGGACATAAAGGCTCTTTTCTATATTCACTTTTGGTCTTTATTTCTATACTCTTAGCATAGGCCATCTTACCCTCAAGTTTTGTAATGGAAACATTATGTCCCTCCCCTGGGATTGCACCATCAACAAATACAGCAAGACGATTATAAAATCCTATTCCTTCTCCGTTAATACCTAATCTTTTAATGTCTAAAATGAATTCGCTACCTTCTTTAATGTCCTTGTTGCCATTAAAAGGCTTTTTATTGAATTCTTTTTTTGTTTTTACAAACTCACTCATAAAATATACAGCTCCTACAAATTAATGAATTAAACGTAAAATATCATTATAGGTGATAAATACGAATAATATTAACAACAATCCCATAAATACAAGGTTAATAATAGATTCAACCTTCTTTGGTACTTTTTTACCTGTAATCCCCTCAATAATGAGGAATACAATTCTTCCACCATCGAGTGCAGGAATCGGAAGTAAATTCATTACACCAATATTTACAGATAATAATGCAGTCAAGGATAAAAGTGGGATAAAGCCAGCACCAATATATTGCTTAACCATATCGAATATACCAACAACACTGGATAAATCTGATACACCAACCTGTCTTACACTAGAAGGGGCAATTAGAATTCCTAAGGTTCTAAAGATTAATGTAAAATCATTCCAGAAGCCTTTAGCTGCCACTCCAATACATTCAAAGAAGGAAAAATGATATTCTGGTGCAACACCAATGTACTGTGCAATTTTTTCAATTCTTTGATTGGATAATAACTCATCTGTATAAGGCTCAATAGATTTACAATCCTCTAGCTTTACTAAGGAATAGGTGTTATCCTCTTTTAAATCATAATATTCAAATCTTACATCGACTGATGTAGTAACATTCATTTCCTTAAACAATTTTATAATTTGGCTCCAGGATTCAATTGTATAAGTTTCCCCATCAATAGAAATCTTAGTTATATAGTCTCCTTGGGATAATGTGCCCTCTTCTCTTTTATATCGAATAGAATTCTTTCCATTAGATAATGTAGATTTTCCAACCTCTAAGCCAAAAACCTCAGTTTTTGGAACCTTTACTAAGGTAAAATCCTTAGCACCAAAATTGGTAAGACCAATGGAAACAATAGAGGTATAGGTTTCCATTGTTGCCGTATGCTCCTCATTATTATGAGAATAAGTGATATGTACGGTTGTACCATAATTATCATAAAGCTTATCCATTTCTCGCTGAAAATCCAACCAAGAATTGGTACTTACCCCATTTACAGAGGTAATTTGATCTCCGGGAGCTAAAAAACTTGCTGAAGGATATCCACGATTGGAATCATAATTTGGAACACCAGTTGCAAAGGCAATAATCAAGTATAATATAAAAGCCAAAACAAAGTTCATAAAAGGTCCGGCAAATAGGATTAATATTCTTTGCCAAATCTTTTTTGCATCAAAGGTTCTATAGTATGGTGCTAATTGTAAGGTTTCATTCTTTTCAAACACATAGGTTGCGGTCTCACTTACTTGATAATAATGTGTCTCACCCATATCATCCATTAATGTGATATATAAATCCTTACCATCCTTGCCATCTAAATCCTTATCATTAATTTCTCCTCTAATCATGCAATCCTTCGCATCATCTAGGATAATCTCAGTGACGATATCATCCTCTAGGTTTAGGCCAACCTTTGTACCAACCTTAGTAAAATCATCCGTTGCTTCCTCCCCTGCCATAGAAACAAATCCACCAATAGGAATTGCACGAACACAGAAGGTTGTTTCCTTGCCCTTTTTCTTATAGATTGCAGGTCCCATACCAATGGAATAATCATGACATAAGACATCAAATTTTTTAGCCATATAGAAATGTCCTGCTTCATGAAGACAAATAATTAAGCCTAGAATAACAATAAATGCAATAATCGCTAATAAAATAAGAGGAAATCCACTTAATTCTAAAAACATGAGATTACTCACCTCCATACTTTAATAAGATTTCATTAATTAAAGAATGACTTAAGGATACAACATTCTCAAGAGTATATGGAATATTCTCATATTTATCATCCTTAATCTCTTTTTCAATAATATCTTCAATGGTTAAAAATGGAATCTTATCATCTAAAAATAATTGTACAGCAGCCTCGTTTGCAGCATTTAAAACCGCAGGATATACTCCGCCTCTTTTTGCAGCATAATATGCAAAGCCTAAGCAAGGGTATCGATCTATAGATAATTCCTTAAATTCAAGCTTTAAGCCAATAAGATTTAAAGGCTTAGATTCTAATACCTTATGCTTAGGATATCTTAGGGCATAGGAAATAGGAATATGCATATCTATAGTACCAAGGGATGCTTTAATTACACCATCCTCATATTCCACCATAGAATGAACGATAGATTCAGGATGTAGGATAGTGTCAATTTTTTCATAAGGAATATCGAATAAATGATGTGCTTCAATAACCTCAAAGCCTTTATTCATCATAGTGGCAGAATCAATCGTGATCTTAGCTCCCATAGACCAATTGGGATGCTTTAAAGCATCCGCTTTCGTTACATCCCTTAGCTCTTCTTTAGTTTTATTTCGAAAAGAACCACCAGAGGCTGTAATAATCAATCTTTTAACCTCATCCTGATTTTCTCCTTGTAGGCATTCTAAAATCGCAGAATGCTCAGAATCAATTGGGACTAAGCTAACCTTATATTTCTTAACGTATTCTCTTACAATATCTCCACCTGCAACTAAGGTTTCCTTATTGGCAAGGCAAATCGTTTTTAAAGCCTTAATTGCATAAATCGTAGGCATAAGACCACTCATACCAACTAAAGCATTAACAAATACCTCATCAGGATATTTGGAATAGGAAGCAAGCTCTAATAATCCACTATCTCCAAATACAATCTTTGGATTATAGGATAAATCGTAGGCATATCCTTCACGGAAACATACGATTTCAGGTTTAAACTCTTCAATGAGTTTAATCGCTAGCTCCTTATTCTTTCCAACACTCATTCCAATGACTTTAAATTCATTTTTATTTTCTCTTACAATATCTAGAGTTTGTGTACCGATAGACCCACAAGCTCCTGCAATATATAAATATCTCATTAGAAACCAGCACCTGCCAATAATACATCGATAAAGTTAATCTCAAAGATAATGAAGCCTAAGAACATTGCTGATGAAAAGAATACAGAATCAAAGCGATCAAGCACTCCACCATGGCCTGGGAATACCTGGGAATAATCCTTAATATCATATGCACGCTTCAATTTCGATGCAACTAAATCTCCAACCTGAGATGTAATCGATAATAATAGAGTTAATGTTAAACAAACGAATACCTTTCCTACTTGAGTAAATGTATGATAGTTAAACACGCCTTGGAAGAATTCCATCTGTCCACCTGAAATTGCTGGGAACAAACCAGAAATATATTCATATAAATAAGAAAAGCAAAAGCCTAATACAATAGCAACAGCGGTTCCGCCAATCGCACCCTCCCAAGACTTCTTTGGGGAAATTTTAGGGGCAAGCTTATGCTTACCACTTCTACCGAAGGCAAGACCAAAGACAAGTGCAAAGATATCCGTTGCGGTTGTGATTAATAATAAGTAAACGACGAATCTTACTCCAAAGAATCGAAGTGTCATAAATGCTGCGCTACATACACCGACATAAATAATAGATAAATACAATCTACCTGCATCCTTAACCTCAAAATCATGAAGGAAAATCATAGAGGACATAAGAATGATAAAGCTAATGAGCAATGCAGTAACAGGAGTAAACATTAAATCAAAATGTAGTTTCTTCAATCCTCTTAAAATCAGGGAAGTATTTGGATCAAATAGATGTACTCTTACAGCCTCTCCTTGTGCATTGATGGTTGTAATTTCTTGCATAGACATAAAAGAGAAAATGGAAAACGATAAACCTAAGGTTAAAAGTGTTGTTACGATCTTTAACCAAAGGGGTATCTTTTTATCCCTATCATACATATTTAATAATTCAAATTCAGCAACAATTATCAAAAGTACTACAACGAATTCCAAAACCGGCAAGCAGGCAGGAACGAGTAAACAAGGAATCAGGATTGTTGCAAGAATTAAACCTGTGATAACTCTTTTTTTCATAGGATTCACCTCACAAATAGGTTTATTTTTATTGTATATTAATATACAATACCTAATCTATTGTATTATAGCATTATAAAAAATAAAAATCCAGCATATAAGGAAAACACCATAATTTTCCAAAATGATGGATTTCGTTTGTTAAATTGTCATTAAGTCCTTGCTCTTACGTTCTGTTAATTCAACAATAACTTGAATTTTCTTATCTGTAAGTGTTTGTGCTTCCTCAAGTGCATTAGCCTCAGTATCCTCAGGTAAGCCAAGCTTTTTAATATCGTCATTTAAATCTCTTCTTGCATTTCTAATAGCTACCTTAGCAGTTTCCTCAAGCTTTGAAACATACTTAACAAGCTCACGTCTTCTCTCCTCAGTCATCTTTGGTAAGATAAGACGAATCTGTGTACCATCACTTTGTGGAGTTAATCCTAAAGGTGATGCAAGAATTGCCTTTTCAATATCCTTAACACTAGACTTATCATATGGCTTAATTAAAAGCTGATTGGATTCAGGTACAGTGATGGATGCTGCATTCTTGATTTGTGTTTTTGCTCCATAATATTCAAAATAAACAGTATCTAATAGGCTTGGAGCAGCTCTACCAGTACGTACAGTGGATAGCTCACGCTCATATGCAGCGATAGCCTTATCCATTTTTTCTTCGCCCTCTAAAAGGGTCATTTCTAATTCTTCTTCCACAAGTTTCTCCTCCTCTATTCTACTTTAACTAGTGTACCTATTTTTTTACCTTCAACTGCTTTAACAATATTACCTCTTTGACTCATATTAAATACGATTAAAGGCTTTTTGTTATCCTTACATAAGGATGCTGCAGTTGAATCCATAACCTGAAGATTCTTCTCTAAAATCTCTGAGAATGTAATTTCAGTAAATAACTTTGCATTTAGATTTAATCTTGGGTCAGAATCATATACACCCTCAGTATGATTCTTAGCCATTAATACAACCTCTGCTTCAATTTCTGTTGCACGTAAAACACATGCTGTATCCGTTGAAAAATATGGAGAACCAAGTCCACCAACGAAAATGACAACTCTACCCTTTTCTAAATGGCGAATTGCTCTTCTTCTGATGTAAGGCTCTGCAACCTTATCGCAATCTACAGCAGTCATAACACGAGTTGGAACTCCATGCTGCTCTAGGGCATCCTGAACGGCAAGGCCATTCATTATTGTTGCGAGCATACCCATGTAATCTGCCTGAGCTCTATCCATACCTAAGCCCTCTGCAGTCTTTCCTCTCCAGATATTTCCACCGCCTACAACAATACCAATTTCAACGCCTAAATCCTTTGCGTCTTTGATTTGTTCAGCGATCTCATTTACGGTCTTAGGATCAATTCCATAGGATGTTTCTCCCTTTAATGCTTCACCAGAAAGCTTTAATAAAACACGTTTATACATAACTTATCCTCCTATTTTTCAAAAAAAGGGAGAGCAAATTCAAACATTGTTCTCCCTTTTTTGAGCGTTATTACTTTGCAGCAGCAGCCTGTGCAGCAACTTCAGCAGCGAAATCAGTCTCAACCTTTTCGATGCCCTCGCCTACTTCTAGACGCACGAATGTTACTACTTCAGACTTAGCGCCCTTAACATACTGCTCAACAGTAAGGTCAGGGTTCTTAACGAATGCCTGAGATAATAAACAAATTTCTTTTAAATTCTTTTCTAAACGACCTGGTACGATTCTTTCTTCAATAATCTTTTCAGGCTTTGGTTTAGCACTAGATGCATTCTCATTTAATGCAGCAGCTAAAATAACTTCCTTTTCCTTAGCTACAACATCTTGAGGAATATCATCCTTAGATACATACTTAGGTGAAAGTGCAGCAACATGCATAGCTACATCCTTAGCTACAACCTCATCAGAACCGTTTAAGATTGCAACTGTAACGATTCTACCACCCATATGCTTGTATGTACCAAATACCTGTGCATCCGTCTTTGTTAAAACCTGAACACGACGTAAGGAAATCTTTTCACCAATTGTACCAGAAGATTCCATAATAACAGTCTCTAAAGACTTGCCATCAACATCAATTGCTAAAGCCTCTTCTGTATTTGTTGCGTTAGAATTAACGATAATGTTACCAACATTCTCTAATAATGCTGTGAACTTTGCGTTCTGTGCAACGAAGTCAGTTTGAGAGTTTAACTCAAATAAAACAACCTTGTTACCAGAAACTACATAATTACATAAGCCCTCTGCAGCAACAACGCCTGCCTTCTTAGCAGCCTTTGCAAGACCCTTTTCACGTAACCATACAACAGCTTTTTCAAAATCGCCATCTGTAGCTACTAAAGCCTTCTTGCAGTCCATCATACCTGCATCAGTCTTCTCACGTAATTCCTTTACCATAGCAGCAGTAATATTTGCCATTTTAATATCCTCCGTAATTTATTTTAAATTATTCAGCCTTAGCTTCAGCGGACTCTTCCTTCTTAGGTTGAGCCTTCTTTACTGCAGGACGCTTTGCAGCTGCCTTCTTAGCAGGAGCCTTAGCTTCCTTTGGAGCCTTTTCAGCCTTAGGAGCTTCCTTAGAAATTTCCTCAGCCTGGTTGATTTCCTCTGCAGCATCATCGAACTTTTCAACTGTACCACCGTTACCTTCGATTACAGCATTAGCCATAACCCATGCAACTAACTTAACAGCACGAATAGCATCATCGTTTGCTGGGATTACATAATCAACATCATCAGGATCACAGTTTGTATCAACAATACCAAATACAGGAATATTTAATTTACGTGCTTCTAAAATTGCATTGTGCTCCTTGCGAGGATCAACAATGAATAAAGCATCAGGAAGCTTCTTCATTTCCTTAATACCACCTAAGAACTTCTCAAGCTTATCCTTTTCAGCAACGAGCTTAATAACTTCCTTCTTAGGAAGCTTAGCTGTAGCCTCAGTATCCTCTAATAACTTAGTTAAGCTTTCAAGCTTAGTAATTCTCTTCTTAATTGTCTTGAAGTTTGTTAAAGTACCACCTAACCATCTTTGGTTAACATAGTACATACCGCATCTTGCGGACTCTTCCTTTACAGCCTCTTGAGCCTGCTTCTTAGTACCTACGAATAAAACCTTACCTTCATTCTTGGCAATCTCTAATAAAGCGGCATAAGCCTTTTCAATTTGATCTGCAGTCTTCTGCAAATCGATAATATAGATTCCATTTCTTGCAGTGAAGATATACTTCTTCATCTTTGGATTCCAACGGCGAGTAG
>CAMEKD010000045.1 GCA_945920825.1 uncultured Anaeroplasma sp. | reverse complement strand
AGTATCATTATGGAATTTATTCTTAATTACCAACTTTTTGTTTGAACATAGCAAAGAAAATTAATTAATATGATTTTGATGATGAAATATGGATAATTCCTACAAGATGATTTAAATCGACACTATTTGCATTTTGTGTTGTTCGTTTTAATAAAATTCTTTATTACAATATATGTGTAAAGTTCAAAGGAGGAAATTAAAATGAACACAGACAAAACTTATGCAGAAAAAATAGCAAGCGAATACGCACCAAAAGAAACTAGAAAGGTAGTTGCCTTAAAAAAGCTTGATGCAAAAGCAAAAATGCCAGCCAATGTATTTAGCTATACATTTGGAATAATTATGGCCTTAGTATTAGGCGTTGGAATGTGTTTGACATTAAAGGTTATTGGTGATGGATCACAATTATGGTTTATATTAGGAATTGTAATTGGAGTTATTGGTATTGCAGGTGTAAGTGTTAATTACCCTATTTATAAAAAACTAATTCAAATTGGTAAAAATAAGTACGGTAATGATATAATAGAGCTTGCTAAGCAAATAAGCGAAGAAAACTAATCATAGGAGGGCGAATTCATGAATAAGCAGGATAGCAAATATTTTAATACGGCTTCATATATGGATGAGGCCCTTTTAGTTTTACTTGAAAAAAAGGATTATGAATTTATTACAGTTAAAGAGATTTGTCAAACAGCCGGAGTAAATAGATCTACATTTTATCTTCATTATGAAAAAATGGATGATTTATTGGAAGAAACTATTAATTATGTAAGTAATAAATTTAATTCAAAATTAAAAATTATAGATACTGATGCTGAAATTACAAAGGAAATACTTACAAGTGATAAGTATTTAAGACCATATTTATCTTTTATTAAGGAAAATAAAAAAATATATAGATTAATGCATGATAAACCATATTTATTTCATATTGATAAAATCACAAATAGATTATATAAAGATATATTCGATATAGCTCTTACAAATTTTAAAGTAAAGGAAGAAGAAAAGAAATATATATTTTCATTTTACACAGAAGGAGTAATAGGTATAATTAAACGTTGGCTTGAAGAGGATTGTAATGATGAAATTGATTTCATCATTGGCATTATAGAAAGAAATACTTTATCTAATGAAAAAAATCATAAGTGAGATTATTGAATTCTATAATAAAGGGGATAATAGATTTTATTTTTCTTTATTAGGTCCTCTTACCATGGGAACTATCCATCTAGCAGCAACAATAATGCGTTTTGATTGGATTGTTGTGAATTATTGTATATTTTCTTATTTAATGGCTTTATTTAAGGTATGGCAATGGGCAATAGAAAAATATCATATAAAGCCAAACCATTATCTTGCTGGAGCTATTTCAACTATTATAGTTTTAACTCCTATGATGGCTGCCTTTGTTTTGACTATTCTTTATAAGGATGAGCCGCATTATTTCATAGATTGGCTTATCTATGCTTATGCTTTATATGGCACTTTAAAAATGGTATTTGCTATAAAGAGCTTAGTCAAGAAGGATAAAACCCAAAGACAATATGTCCTATCCTATCTTGGACTTCTTGCTGCATTATATACGATACAAATGATGGAATTTAGCTTAATTAAAACCTTCTCGGATAAGAGCCAAGATAATTCCATGTATTTAATGCAGTTATTTTCCCAAGGAGCAATATTTATCTTTTCAATTGTAGTTATCTTCTTATTTTTAAAGAAATATATTCGTGTTAATCATTAACAAATAATGAACACATTCGAAAAAGTCTTTCTTATTACACGAATGGTTCCTTGGGGTGTTTCATTCGTGTTACTATACATGTCCTTATACATTAAGAACAATTGGATTGATACAAGTCATCAATCCTTTTTTTCTTTAGTTTATATGGGGACACATTCCCCATACCCTTTGGGAACTAATCAAAAGTTAATCAATAAGATTTTATTAAAAGTCAATCATATTTTAAGAAATGTAGATAAGAATTGGAATTGTTTTTTCAAGAGAATTGGTGTATATTCTTTCTAATACTAGCTATTTTTGAGGTGAGAATTATGATAAAGGAATATAAAAATGGTGATGAATTTTTAATGGAAAATCTATCAAGCTTGGAATTAAATCCTTATATGACAAGCCTAATTATAGTAGATGCTAAAGCATTAAAGGAGATATCTAAATTAAATTATGCATTAAAAATCGAAGAAGATGAAGAAAAGCTTTTAGCTATAAGAATTGAACCATTTCATTTATTATTTTATGGAGAGGAAAAGCTTCTTTCTAAGCTATTAGAATATATTGATAAAAAGGAATATAGATATGATGGAATTTTCACGTCTACTATAATTGGAGATGAGCTATTAAGATTAAATATGGGATATCATAAAGATATAGGAATGGATTTTATGATTGCAGATTCGATATTTGAGCCATCCTCGAATAAGGTTATAACCCCATCCTTATCAGATTTAGATGAAATCTATAAAAATATGATAGAATTTGTTAAGGATTGTGGATTACAAGATAAGATCTATAAAGAGAAAATCCAAGAAAAATTAGATCATTATAGAGTAATCAAGGTAGGAAATGAAATCGTAAGCATGGCCTCCTATTCTATAGAAAGTAAGGATTCTATAAGAATAACTCATGTATATACGAAAAAGGAATACAGAGGATTAAAATATGCAAGAATGGTAGTAAATACTCTTAAGAATGAAATCATTTCTATGGGCTATAAGGCAACTTTAAATGTGGATCAGAAAAATCCTATTTCCTATCATTTATATACCTCACTAGGCTTTAAGAGAATGTTTTCTCAAGCAATTTATTTAAAATAAATGTATAAAGTATGAGGTTATTATGCAAAGAAAAGAAAAAATAATTTCAAATAGAATCCTTTTAATGCCCCTAAGAGATATAGATTATATACCAATGATGGAAATGGTTAAGGATGATAAAATTAAAGAAACCTATATGCTTCCAGATTTTTCAAAGATAGATGAGGAAGCCTCCTTTTTCCATCATTTAAAGGAATTATCCTCAAGTTTAACAAAATTCATTTATGGCATATATTATAACGATCTATTGGTAGGCTTTATAAATGAGGTGGATAAAAACGAAAGAGAAATAGAGCTTGGCTATTTCATAAGCCCAAAATACTCTTGTTCTGGATTTGCAACAGAAGCCTTAGGTGTTGCTATAGATCATTTATTTGAAATGGGCTATTCTATGGTTTATGCTTCTTGCTTTGAAGAAAATATTGCAAGTGCTAAGGTTATGCAAAAATGCGGAATGTTTTTATTAAATAGGAAGGATACTATAGAATATAGAGGTAAAGTTCATAATTGTATTTATTATGGAATAAGAAAAATAGAAAAAGAAAAATATGAAACCCTTATTGGAGATAAAATAATCCTAAGAGCTGCAAAAAAACTCGATTATTCATCTATGCTTAAAAATGTATGGGGAGATATAGATGTATATAAGTGGATGCTATATGCTCCAACACTTGATGAAGAGGATGCCATAAAAAGAAATGAAAGATTTATCCTCTTTCAAAAGAATCATTATGCATATTATATTGCTCTTAAGGATAGCAATCTTGCGATTGGCCTATGTGGAATAAGAGAATATGAAGAGGGAAGATTCGAAGAAACAGGTATATGTATTGGCAAGGAATACCAAGGGATAGGCATTGGTAAGGAGGTAGTTTCTTTACTATTAGATTTATCTTTCGATAAGCTTATGGCTAAGGATTTTCGATATGGCTATTTCCATGATAATATAAAATCTATGAAGCTTGCCCAATCCTTTCAATTTACCTATGATCATGAAACTCTTTTGATAAGACCATGGGATAAGGAGAAAAAAAGGATAACCATATGTATTTTAAAAAAAGAGGATTATGAAAAATCCTTAAAGAAATAGCTTCCCTATTATATTTTTAGGTTATCAAACCATTTTCTCTTGTGATGGATTTTTAATACCTTCTATGCTATAATAAATTGAGGTATTATATATGGATATAAAGGAATATTTATTAAGCATTGATGAAATAAATACAGCTATATATACGATTAAAAAGAATGTAAGCATGAAGATACAGCTTGTAGCTCCATATAAAAGAAAAGAGGAAGCAGGCTTCATTTTAGTTTTAGGAGGTTCTTTTTTTTCTCATGTAAATACCCTAGATGGCATTTATATAAATGAATTTATGAATGCTATAAATAAAGGATTATATCCTATATTAGATAAAAAGAGCTTTGATTATGTACTAGAGGATACTCTAAGGAATTTAAAAAAGTTGCTTCCTATAGTATCAATTGTTGATGCTACCAAAAGGCTTCATACATTATTCGATGAAATTAGAAGATATATGAATCATACCTTACTTAAAAAGGAACTTAAAAGAATAGAACCATATACCTATTCTATTCTTTATCATAGAGCCTGTAAGGTTATGGTAAATAGTGATTTAAAGAATACCTCCATTCATGAAATGCATGAGGTATTAAATTCATTAAATCACCAAAATATATTAACGATAATATATCCAAAATCCTTTACAGAGGATTCCAATTTTTCTTCTTATTTACTTGAAAAGAAATCCTTCTATAATACTTATATTTCTAGTGGTGCTATGCCCATATGTGGCATAGAAAGATTAAAGGAATCTGGCTTAGATGAAATTATTATACCCATTTTCTCTATGGATCCATTCATAGAAGAAAGATTAAGTGGTAATAAAATAAAGGAATTAATTTCATTAATTAAGCTATCCTTAACAGTAGGACTAAAGGTAACTATAGAAACAAAAATAAGAGAAGAAAATAAGGATTATCTATCCTTACTTAAATATCTTTATTCTATCGGAGTTTATAGCTTCATTATTGATTTTGATGATGCATTAAAGGATAAGGATATATTACTTAAGAGAATTCATTATTTTTCTTTAATGTATTTATTAGATATTAAACTTTCTACCTATGGAATATTAAAGGATAAGGAAATCAGAAGATTAGGCATTTATCCATATTATAAGGAGGATAGGGTATCGACCTATTATACAAAGAGTGATTTTAAGCTTTACGCAGATAAGGAATTCAAGTATTTGCTCGGAAGCTTATCTATGGAAAAAATAGAAAATATATTTCATTCTAGTCTTGCAAAAAGATTGAGGAAAGAATCTTTAAAGAGGAAATAAAATGAGAAATAAAGTGACGAAGGAAAGGCCAGAAAAAATTGAATATACCGCATCATTTAAGGTAAACCGTAGTGATGAGCTATTAGAATTCTTACTTAAAAAGATGAATACATCAAGAAATAATGTAAAGAATTTATTATCCCATCATATGGTATTAGTTAATGGTAGCCCTGTAAGCCAGTATAATTTAATGCTTGCGAAGGATGATGAGGTTAAAATTACAAAAAAGCCACAGCTTGATATGCCAAGAGTTAAAAATAATCCCCAAAATAAAAAGAATAAGCCTAAAAGAGTTTATCTTGATATCATTTATGAGGATGATGATTTTATTGCGATCAATAAGCCAAATGGCTTATTAAGTGTAGAAAGCGATAAGGAAAGAGAATGTGCATTTTCCTATGTTTTAGAATATATGCAGGAAAATGACCCAAAATCTAGACCGTTCGTACTACATAGAATCGATAAGGAAACGAGTGGTGTATTAGTTTTTGCTAAAAATGTTAAAATTCATTCCATGCTAAAGCTCAATTGGAATGAATATATAAAAACAAGAGAATATTTTGCTATGGTAGAGGGAACATTAAAGGAAAAGGAAGGCAGAATAACCTCTTATTTAAAGGAAAACCAAAACAATTTGGTTTATTCCACACAAGACCCATCCGGTCTACTTGCGGTAACGGATTATAAGGTCAAAAAGGAAAACGGACAATATTCCTTATTATCCGTATTGATCTTTACAGGAAGAAAGAATCAAATTCGTGTTCATATGCACGATATTGGTAATCCTATTGTAGGTGATGACAAATATGGGTGTACAAAGAATCCATTAAAGAGGCTAGGACTCCATGCCTCTCGTTTAGAGTTTTTGCACCCAATCACAAAGGAGCTAATCTCCATTAAGGCTCCTGTACCTAACATTTTCTATGGACCATTTGAGAAGGAGAGATAACATGAATAGTGAAGAATATTTATCCTTTATGGTTTCTTATTTTAAAAAGAATAGAGCTATTGCAAAGGATATTGTAGAGAAATATATAAATTCAGAATCTATGAGTGTAAATTTAGATGCATTTATATCCATGCTACCTGAAATTCTATATAGCCTATATAATTTTATTTCTACTTCCGATTATGTTTCTAAAATCATTAAGGATGATTGTGAAACATTAGAAAATGATTATCTGAAATTAACAGAAAAGCTTATATATATTTGGACACATGCAAGCATTCCTTTAACTATTTCTTGGGAAAGGAATTCAAGCGAATTCTATAGAAGAATTCTAATCCCTCTACGCTTCAATTTGTCCGATATTATGTATGGTGCATTATCTACCATGAGAAGTCAAATGAGTGAGCTTGTCTATCTTGAGGTAGGTGAATATGCTTTTGTATCCAATAAAGAATATAGTGATCAGGATGATTATACCTATTTAGCATCCGATTATGCATCCTATGCGATTTATAGCTTAAACGATGCAAAAATGTGTTATGGATATATGGATCCTTGGATTTTTAATATCAAAGCAAATCATATCAGAATCCTAGATGATTCTAAGGCTTTAGAGCCTATGCTTCTTACAGATGCAAAGGGCTTTGGTATTTTTGAGGGGAACCAAGAAAATGTCTTATTCTCCATAGGAGATCCTATGTATCAAACAAAGGATAATGTTAAAGCAAAAGAAATGCTAGGTGTAGATTTTTCTGATACCAAAATAGAGGATATAAAAGCAAACCTAAAGGAAAGCTTCTACCTTACACAGTATAGGTATGAGGCTAAAGAAGAATAATAGGAGAAAAAATGAAATACGCTTTATTAATTGATTCAGAAAATGCTGAACCAAGAATGGATGAGGTATTCTGGGAATTAACGAAGCTTGGGGACACCCCAATTCGTTATTTAATTGGGAATTTTACCCAAATTCCTCAGACGCATCCATGGTTAAAAATAGCTCAAAAGCATGCAATTACATGCGTGCAGACTATGAATTTTACAAAGGGAAAGAATTCGTTAGATATTTCCCTAGTTATTGAAGGTATGAAGGTCTTATATGAAAAAACCTTCATCGATGGAGTTATCATTGTCGCATCCGATTCCGATTACACCCCACTTGCAAGAGAATGGAGAAACGCAGGTAAAGAGGTTATTGGAATTGGAAGAAAGCTAACTCCAGAATCCTATAGAGCTTCCTGTACGAAATTTATCTATTCTGAAAACATCTATAATAAAAAGACAATTGAAGAAGAGGATAATGGTACAGAAATTGTTTCTATTGAAAAAATATATGAAATCATTGAGGCAGTACTAAATGAAAATAATGGTATGGCACAGCTATCTGTTATTGTGGAGTCCATTCGTAAGGCCTATACGGATTTCGATGTAAGAAATTATGGCTATCAAAAGGCAAGAGACTTCTTCCAAGCATCCTTCCAAAATAAGCTAAAGCTCACAGAGGAAAAGAAGAATTCCTATTTCCTATCCTTCCGTGATAAGCTTGATGAGGAGGTAAGAATTGTCATACCTCTAAAGGAAGAAAAAAAGGCTATAAAAAAGGAAACCAAAAAGGTTTCCAAAAAAGAAGTGAAAAAAGCTTCAAAGCCTGAAAAGAAAAAGGCTTCAAAGCCTAAAAGTGCCAAGCCAAAGGTAACTATCGTAGAGGATGATTTGGCATTATAAGAGGGGGATATTCCCTCTTATTTTTTTCTTATTTTCGCAATAAAGAAGCCTTCAAAATATTCATTTGGTAAAACGAGTAGGCACCCTTTAATTTTGGTTGGAAGTAGGGGTAAGCCTCTAAATTCAATAGGTACTATTTCTATATTGAATTCCTTTAAGGCACGAGATATAATCTCTTCATTTTCTATAGGAAGTATGGAGCATGTAGAATAAACCATACAAGAATTAGGCTTTAATATTTGAATTGCCTTTTTTAGTAATTCATATTGAAGATGTGCTGAATTTTTTACTAAATCATAGCTGAATGCCTTTAGTGCCTTTCTATTATTTAAATCAATAGTACCAGACCCACTACATGGTGCGTCTAGTAAAATTTTATCGAAGGAGAAGAAATCATCTAGCATTCTAGCATCAGCTCTCATCACAAAAACATTTTTCGCATTTTGTACCTCAATGTTATGCTTTAGCCTTTCTGATCGGATCTTATTGACCTCACAGGCGGTAATCTGTGCTTTACCGTTGGATAAGGCAGCCATCATAGTGGTCTTTCCACCTGGCGCTGCAGCCATATCTAATATGGTATCCGTTTCCTTGATATCTAAAAATAGAGGTGGAAGCATTGAAGATAAGCTTTGAAAATAGATTAGCCCATCAAAAACGAGCTTTGTATCATAGAATTCCTTTGCAGATCGATCTGGTAAAATATATGCATGCTCTATAGCATCATATTTTATATATTTTACTTGCATAGAATCTAAGATATCTAATACATCCTTGTCACAGGATTTTAAAGTATTTACTCTAAAGGTGGTATATCGCTTTATAGAATACCCCTCAAGGATTTTATTTACAAGTTCTAAATCATATTCCTTTTTTAATAAATCGATTAAGAATTTCGGCGCAGTATTTTCCATAGTTTTTCCCTCAAAAAGAATTATATCATAAGTTCTATTTATTTTTCAAAAAGATGAAAGTATATTTCATGATTTCTAGTATATAATGAAATAGACCTTGTCTATTTTATGCAGAAAAAAATTAAAAATATAATATATAAAATATCTAAAATGCTCAATATAACCCCGCCAAAAATTCTATTTGGTATGTTTGGAAATTCCTTTTATACTGCTGGAGTATGCCATATTCACGTATATGATTCCTATAATAAAACATTATTCTTAGCTCTTCATGAATTAAGGCATCATTACCAATATACTTATATGATGCATATAGAGGATTCTATATCGAATAGAATAAAGGACGAATGGAATAGATGCATCTCCTATGATGCATCCTATATAGAAGGAGATGCCTATACATTTAGCTTATTTGTATTCCAAATGATTTTACATATTCCCTATAAAATAGAAAATAAGACAAAGGAAATTATAATCCATTTCCTAAGGGAGAATGTCTTTATTTTTTCTGCCTTCTTGTAGTATAATTAATAGTAAAGAAATAAAAGTATAAAAGAGGTTTCTATGGAAGAAAAGAAGATCGATGAAATTAATGACATTATGACATTATTTTTAGATAATCTAACAGAGATTGCAAAAATACATACCGAATACATGGAAAAATTAGGTGTTGATCATGAATATACCAAATTTGCTAAAGGGATGGTAAAGCTATTTAATCAATACCAAAGATTATATTCCTATATTTTAGATCAAGAGGATTATGCTCGTCATTTAGTTAAGGTATCCGAATATGCTAAGGAGGTATTATCCTATAAGCCGTATGAATTGCTTTTAGGCAATTATTTTAAAAGAAAATTTGCTCTTAAGAGAAACAAGCCTCTAAGAGAAGAGGCTATGAAAAAGCTTGATTTAGAAATCGATAGGATTAATGAAATCATCAATAAGGATGTAAAGATAGAAGAAAAAGAAGGCGTATAATATGTATTTAAATAGACTTGAAAGTGTATATAAACATATGGAAAGAGATGGCCTACATCAAGCCATTATCTCCGATAAGAATGCATTATTTTATTTGTTTGGTTCCCATTTTGAATCGGGTGAGAGAATGATTGCATTATTACTTAGAAGCAATATGAAACCCATATTCATTCTAAATGATTTATTTTCCTTTAGTGATAAGGATGTCGATGTCATTTATTATAATGATAGCGAAAATGGTCCAGATAAATTATTGCCCTATATAGAGCATTATATGGCCTTAGGCATCGATAAATCCTTTCCATCTAGATTCTTAATAGCCCTAATGGATTTACATGCGGCAAGTGCCTATAAGACATCACTTGCTATAGATTATGCAAGATTTATTAAGGATGATATAGAAAAGGAACTCATGATTACATCCTCACATTTAAATGATTTATGTATGGAGGATATGAAAAAGTCCTTAAGGGTTGGTATTTCAGAATTCGAACTGCAAGAAGAAATCTATAGAATATATGAAAGACATGGTATTTCTAGAGTTTCCTTCACTCCTATTGTTGCCTTTAATGCAAATTCTACAGACCCACACCATACTCCAGATTCTAAGACAATACTAGAAGAAGGGGATATGGTACTTTTAGATGTCGGTGGAGTATATAAGGATTATTGCTCAGATATGACAAGAGTATTCTTCACGAGTGAGCCTACATCTTTTGAAAAGAAAATCTATAATTTAGTAAAAGAAGCAAATCAAGAGGCGATAAAGCATATCAAGCCTGGTGTAAAATTATCTTACATAGATAAGATTGCAAGAGATATTATTGAGGGTGCTGGATATGGAAAATATTTCAATCATAGATTAGGCCATTTCATTGGAATAGAGGATCATGATTTTGGTGATGTATCAAAGTCTAGTACGATTATTGCTGCTCCTGGTATGATTTTCTCCATTGAGCCTGGTATTTATATTAAGGATAAAATTGGAGTTCGTATCGAGGATTTAGTTTTGGTAACAGAGGATGGCTGTAGGGTATTAAATGAATATCCAAAGGATATTACTATAGTAGATATAAAAAAATAGGTAATATTTATAAATAATGGGATTTATCTCAAAATTCATTATTTTAGAATTTAAATGAAATGAATAGGAAGTGAAGCATTCGATGAAAAAAAATAAACTATTCTTGTTGATGGCTATGGCTTTAGCCTTAGTAGCCTCATCCTGTGGTAATCAAAATATCGATATTAATCCAAATAAAACAACCCATAATGATTCTTATGAGGAAAGAGTAGACAAGACTCCTTTGGATGCTAAAACCTTCAAAAAGGATATTACAGAACCATTCTCTATAGAAACTTTAGACGGCATTTATGAAACTATTACGGATGATGGTGGAATGGTATATAAAATAACAGAGAGTGGCTTATATAGCCTAAAGGGTGCTCTAATCCATGGAAGAATTGAAATAGATGGTGATATAGATGTTCTACTTGAACTAAATGGTGTAAAAATAACGAACTCCTATAATGCACCAATCTTTGCTAAAAAAGCCTCAAGCCTTAAGGTTCGTGCGATGGAGGATACCTATAATGAAATTATCGATGAAAGAAATCAAAAGGAAAGCGATAATGAGGCATATGGTGAGGCTGCAATTTATGCAAAATGTGATTTGAAAATTTCCGGTAGAGGGTCATTAGTGATTGAAGGTGGCTATAATAATGCTATCGCATCTACGGATGATTTATATATAAAAAATATTATTTTAAATGCTACATCTATAAAGAATTGTTTAAGAGGAAATGATTCTGTTACCATTGAATCTGGGGATATTATTGCTATATCTAAAGAAGCAGATGGCATTAAAAGTGATAATTCTGATGTGTCTTTTAAAAATAACCAGCATGGTTCGATTCATATTTTAGGTGGTACGATTTATATTGATGCATTCGATGATGGAATCGATTCTGCATATGATGTCGATATATTTAAAGGAGTATCCCTATCGATTCAAACAGGACATGTAGAATATTCTAGTAAATGGGATAATACGGAAGGATTGTCTTACAAGGGAATTAAAGCATCCAATGGGATAACCATATATGGTGGTACAATTAAAATAACATCCTTAGGGGATTCGATTCATGCCAATGGAAATGTATTAATTGAATCTATAAGCCATGGAGGCTTAGGAGATGTTACCATTCATGGTGGTTATATCGATATATATAGCCTAGATGATGGAATTCATGCAGATGGTATTTTTACCATCAATGGAGGGAATATCTCTATTACGAATGCCATTGAGGGGGTTGAGGCAAATATAGTGAATGTCAACGGTGGAGATATGCATATTTTGGCAAAAGACGATGGCATCAATGCAACCTACGGCAAGCTTAATCCTGTTGTAAATGTTACAGGAGGTATCCTAGATATCATGGTATTTGGAGGAGATGTCGATGGAATCGACAGTAATGGATCTTATATTCAAGAGGGTGGTATTGTCGTCTCAAGAGCGAAAGTGGATGATCCAAATGGTAAGGTGCTAGATGTTATAGGTGATATACATATGACAAAGGGTACATTCATAGGTATTGGAAGTATTATGGATTATGCTTTAGATAATAAGAGATTCTATGATTCATCCTTATGGATGGATAAGGGAACTTATTCTATTAAGAATACGAATATAAAAATATCTATGGAGGAAAAACTTCAAGGTATTTATATTGCATCTAGTGACATTCTAAAGATTACAAAAGAGGATATTGAGAAGGTAATATAATGATCAGAAAAGCACAAGAAAAGGATATAGATAAAATTTTAGATTTGCTTAGGCAGGTTGCAAGAG
>CAMEKD010000044.1 GCA_945920825.1 uncultured Anaeroplasma sp. | reverse complement strand
TCTAAATAAAAAATAAATTAAAAAAAAAGCGACCGAAGTCGCTTCCATTATTACTTTAATACGCTCTTGAAATAATCAACTAAATCCTCTACCCTAAATCCATAAGTAGCATAGATTTCATCAATTGGCATAGATGCACCAAAGGTATCAATACCCTTTACAATGTCTGCATATTTATACCAAGACATAGTTGCACCCATCTCTACAGCTACCTTTCTTAAATTCTTAGGTAGAATAGTTTCTTTATATTCCTCGCTTTGTTGATCGAATAAGAATTGAGATGGCATAGATACAACTGTTGCATAAACCTTCTTTGCTTCTAATGCCTTTGCAGCATCAATACATGAAGCAAGCTCTGTACCACAGGAAATGATTACATTCTTAGCAGGCTTAGATGGAGTATATACGATATATGCACCCTTTTTTGCCTCTTCAGCACTCGTTTCCTCTAGGTTTAATACGGCCTGACGAGAGGAAGTAATTACAGTTGGATAGGTATTCTTCCCAAAGGCTTGAATTAATGCGGATGTCATTTCCTTTGCATCTGCAGGTCTTACTGTATTTACATTTGGAGTGGAACGGAACATCGTCAATTGCTCAATTGGCTGATGTGTAGGTCCATCCTCTCCTACACAAACGGAATCGTGTGAGAAGAAAAATAAGGATGGTAAATGCATTAATGCAGCAAGTCTTACTGCAGGCTTTAAATAGTCAGAGAATACGAAGAATCCGCTACAATATCCTCTTAAGCCACCATGAAGTGTAATACCATTGGTAATAGCTGCCATCGCATGCTCACGTACACCATAGCGAATATTCCTTCCTAAAGGATTTTGAGTGCCATAGTTTCCGTCTGCACCCTTTACCATTGTGGATGAGCATAGGTCAGCAGAACCGCCTACAATATTAGGTAATTCAGAAGATAACCAATCGATAACCTTACCCATAACCTTACGAGTAGATTCCTTTGTGCCAGGATTCCATGTAGGAATAGAATCAATATTCTCAATTTCAAAGGTTTCATCCATGAAATTTAAGAAATCTGCATAATCCTTAGTATAATCCTGTGAATAAACAGATAATAATTCATTCCAATCGGAATCAGCCTGATATCCTCTTTCCTTAACATTTTGAGCATAGAATGCTTTTACATCATCAGGGAATTCAAGCTCAGGCTCATCATATTCTAAATTATTTCTTAGAACAGTAATATCCTCTTTGCTCATTGGCTTACCATGAATAGAGGATTCGCCACTATTTGGTGCACCAAATCCAATGGTTGTCTTAATTTCAATGATGGTAGGCTTTCCAATATTCTTCTTAGCCTCTTTAATAGCATCATCAATTAAATCAACATCATTGCCATCAGAAACCTTTAAATATTGCCAACCTAATGCCTCAAATTTCTTTTCTGTGTCATCGGACATAGCCAATGAAACCTCACCATCAAGCTGGATATCGTTAGAATCATATAAAACAATAAGCTTTCCTAAGCCTAAATGTCCAGCTAAGGACATAGCCTCATAAGCTACACCCTCCTGTAAATCACCATCACCACATAATACGTAGGTATAGTGATTCATGATATCTAAATTAGGCTTATTAAATTTTGCAGCAATATAATTTTCAGCAATTGCTAAACCAACACTTGTTGCAACACCCTGTCCTAAAGGACCTGTTGTAATTTCTACACCAGAGGTATGACCATATTCTGGGTGACCTGGTGTTAAGCTTCCCTTTTGACGGAAGTTCTTTAAATCATCTAAGCTTACCTTAAAGCCAGATAAATGTAACATCATATAAAGCAATGTAGAGCCATGTCCTGCAGATAATACAAAACGATCACGGTTAAACCATTTTTCATCCTCTGCATTCACCCTAATATGTCTTGTATATAGTGTATGAATAATAGGCGCAGCACCTAAGACAATACCAGGATGACCACTTTTTGCCTTAGTGATCATTTCGGCACCAAATACTCTTAGTGCATTTACACATCTTGTATCTATAGCTTTCATCTTATAAACCCCTTTGTCTGCTATATTTTATTCTTCTTTTGCATCTTCTGTAGCAGATACCTTTTCTTCTTCTACTACAGTTTCCTTTTCTAAAGCCTTTTCTTCAACAACTTCTTCAGTTTCAAGAGCTTCTTCTTTAACTTCTTCAGCCTTTTCTAGAGCTACCTCTACATTTTCCTCTTCTGGAGAGTCTTCTGTAGATTCCTCTTCTGGGTATAGATTTTCAAAATAGCTATCCATATAAGCCTTTTGCTTATCAATTAATGCATTAAATTCATCCTGGCCAAAGAATTCAACAATCTTCTGACGACTCTTAATATTTTCTTCACCGATCTTCTTCTTTGTTACAGAATTAGAAACAATCATAATAATAAATAATAGGATTAATACACCAATGATAACCCAAGAACCCCAATTCCCCATATAATTTTGTAAAACTAAGGATAAAACACATAATACAACAGCAATAATCATTAATGGATAAATAATGAAGCGAGAGAATTTCTTTGAAATTCCGTCTGTTACATCCCAAAATTCAATCCATACCTTATTTACAGGCTGACTATATAATGGAGTAACCTCTTGATAATAACCATTTTCAATATATAATCTATAATTTGTGCCATCAACAGAGCTCCATACAGCGAACTGTCCTTTTCCAAGAACATATTCATCCTTTACACCCTCAAGGTCATCCATAAGGAATACTTCAATTTTTCTATCATCAAATTCCTGAACCTCTACTGGAGTTTTTCCTTCTGCAACAGCATATAGCTTTGGATTTATTCTCATATTTTCACCTTATATCTAAAAGATATCCTTTCTTCAAAAAATCTATCTTATTATAGCATAAAGGAATGCAAAATAAAAGTGGAAAACCAATTCATTAGTCTTCCACCTATTATTCCTAAATTATTGCCACCAGCCAAAGATAGCGCTAAAGAATTTAACAAAGAAATTATTTTCATATAAAATCTTAGAAATTCTAAATTTATCTGTATCAAGCTGCATATCTGTTCTAAACCAATTTGTAACACCAGAAAGCCACTCCCAATTTTGGCTCATAATCAAATTAAGTAGAGCAAATAAACCAGTTAATATAGCAAAATAAATGCCTACATATAATACGGCACCAAACACACCATCCATAATTTTGACTGCAGTGATGCTCCTCAAATTCTTTGCAATTAGCTTTAATATACCAATTAAAATCAATCCCACAATGACAATTCCTACAAATGCAATGCCATTCATAATCCATGAAGTTAATGTTGTAGAAACTGTATTCACAGCCTCTTCTGCAGAAGGATTTCCCATTGCATTAGCGAAAAATTGAGTAATCCAAGTAGGTATTCCTGTTGCAGCTGAAACTACATCTGCACAAGATTTTCCTTCGACTCCACCTAATCTTTCAGAAATATTATTTGCAAATCCACTCTCAATAGAGAGGAATAGCTTTCCTCCATGAAACCATGAGGCTACCTGCGTACAGAAGAAAAATGCAAAAATGAGAATTGAAAAAAATCCCACAAAGGATAGTATCTTGTTCATAAATCCTTTTTTAAAGCCTAGGAATATATTAATTAAAGCAAAAAGAATGATAAGAACATCTAATAGACCAGTAAATCCCCAATCCATTCTATCGCCTCCCTAATTCATTATAGCACATAGAAAATATGTTTTTGCATAATGATTAAAAAATATTTTCATATTTTTGTCAAGAATAAATTAGTGTATAATTGTTTTGGGTGATAAAAATGGAACAGTTAGAAAAATTTCAAAATCAAATGAAAATATATAATATGGATGCCTATATTATTCCTACTGGTGATTTCCATAATAGTGAATATGTAAGCAATTATTTTAAAGGAAGAGAATACCTTTCTGGATTTACTGGTTCTGCAGGTACTTTACTTGTAACACAGGAAAATGCCTACCTATGGACGGATGGTAGATACTTCATTCAAGCTGCAAACGAAATTGAAGGCAATAACGTTAAGCTAATGAAGATGGGTGAGGATCAATCCCTAGAGGATTTCTTAGTAGATTTTATGAAGGACAAGCAAACGATTGCCTTTGATGGTAGAGTTCTTCCAACATCGGATGTATTATCCTTAAAAAATAAGCTTCCAAATGCTAAATTCGTATCTGATATTGATGTATTAGGTCAGGTATGGAAGGAAAGACCTAAACTTCCTTATTCTTTAATCTATAAGCTAGATAAGATGTTTGCTGGAATGACTTATTTAGAAAAGCTTGAAAAGATCAGGGAGAAAATGAAGGAATATGAAGCAGATGTTCATATTTTATCTTCTTTAGAGGATCAAGCATGGCTATACAATCTTAGAGCAAATGATGTTTCCCACACGCCAGTATTTTTGGCCTATACCATCATTACCTTAGACAGTGTAACCTTATATGTAGATTCTGCTAAAATCGATTATTCTATCGATAAATATTTAAACGAAAATGATATCCATACAAAAGAATATTTTGACATTTATGATCAATTAAGCCAAATCAAGGGTAAAAAGATCTTAATGAATTTCAATAAGGTAAATTACCAATTATACCAAGGCTTATGCAACAATAATGAGCTTATAAATAAGGAGGATCCATCTCTTTTATTAAAAGCAATTAAAAATCCAACGGAAATTGAAAACATAAAAAAAGCGCACATCAAGGATGGCGTTGCAATGACAAAATTTATGTATTACTTAAAGACTGGTTATAAGGAAGGCCAGGAAATGAGTGAAATTTCTGTTTCAGATTACCTTGAGGAATTAAGAAGATTAGATAAAGGCTTAGTCGATTTATCCTTCAATACGATTTGTGGATTTAAGGAGCATGCCGCTATGATGCATTATTCTGCTACTCCTGAAACGAATTCAAAAATTACAGGGAATGGTTTTTTGCTTGTAGATTCTGGTGGACACTATTTAGAGGGTACAACAGATATCACAAGAACCTTCGCTATGGGAAATGTTTCTAGCGAAATGAAAAGGCATTTTACGACAGTATTAAAATCGAATATTGCACTTGCAAGTGCGGTTTTCCTAAAGGGCTGTACAGGATTAAATCTAGATATTTTAGCTAGAGGCCCAATTTGGCAATTAGATTTAGATTATAAGTGTGGTACTGGCCATGGTGTTGGCTATTTACTTTCTGTTCACGAAGGACCAAATAACTTTAGATGGAAGAGTCATCCAAGCAAGCCAAGTGGTCAAGAAATCCTACCTGGTATGATTACAACTAACGAGCCAGGTATCTATTTAAAGGATAAATACGGTATCCGTATTGAAAACGAAATGCTATGTGTTGAGGGTGCAACGAATGAATATGGAACCTTCTTAAAATTTGAAACAATTACCTATTGTCCAATAGATTTAGATGCAATCCAAAAATCACAATTAACCTATATTGAAAAGGAATGGTTAAATAATTACCATCAAATGGTATATGATAAGATTTCACCTTACCTAACTAAGGAAGAGGTTGAATGGCTTAAAGAATATACAAAGAAGATTTAAAAAAATAATCCCGAAAAATTCGGGATTTTTTTATAAATAAAAAAGCGCCTTAACCACAACATCGCCAGCTTAAGGCTGCTACCTTCCGATCCTGACCTGGTTCACCTTAAATGCTTGGTTAAGGACGCTTATAATTCTAGCATAATGCTTTAGGAATTGCAAGATTTTTTCTCACGTAGTTCCTTAAAGAATGAAGTGATTAGATTCTTACATTCCTCTTCCATCAAACCGCCTCTTATATCGACCATATGATTAAATTTTACATCAAACAAATTCAAAATAGACTTATGTGCACCAAACCTATAATCATATGCACCATAAATGACCTTAGGAATTCTAGATTGAATTATAGCACCACTACACATAGCACATGGCTCAAGTGTAATATATAAGGTACAATCCTCAAGTCTCCAGGATTCAAGCTTTTTACAAGCCTTAGAAATTGCTAGAATCTCTGCATGAGCTAAAGAGGATTTCTTTTTTTCTCTTTCGTTATGAGCTCTTGCGATAACCTTATCCTTATATACAATAACACAGCCAATAGGTACCTCATCGATTTCGTATGCCTTTTTTGCTTCCTTAAGTGCAAGTCTCATATAATATTCATCATTTTTTATCACGGTATAATACCTCATGACAGCATCTGCATCTTGCTTCGTAGGATTCCTTTTCCCCAACTAAAATAATAGGATCATCATAATATGCAGGTCTTCCATTAATAATTCTTTGCGTCTTTGTTGCTTCTCCTCCACAACATACACAAATTGCTGTAATCTTCATTACATCCTCAGCAACAGCTAAAATAGAACCAATAATACCAAAGGGCTCTCCTCTAAAATCCGTATCAAGTCCACCACATATTACTCTATATCCAGCATTAGCAAGATCATATATATCCTTAAAAAAGACTTCATCAAAGAATTGAACCTCATCAATTACAATCGCCTGTGTTTCAGGCTTTAATAGACTCCTCAATTCACTTCCATTTCTTATCGCATAGGCATGAACGGATTTTTTATTGTGGCTTACAACATCCGTGTAGGAATAACGATTATCAATTACAGGCTTAAATACCATATAATTCTTATGTGCATAATCCATTCTTCTACACCTTCTGATCAATTCCTCTGTCTTTCCTGCAAACATAGGACCAACAATTGCCTCAATCCAGCCTTTTTTACCCTCATAATAATTCATAGAATACCTCACGTTTAAAATTCAATTCATTATATCATAAAGCGAAAGAAAAAAGGAGCCCTTAGGACTCCAATTACTCTATTACTTCTTATCTAAACCGTAGCGCTTATTGAACTTGTCAACTCTACCATCTGCCTGAGTAAATGCCTGCTTACCAGTAAAGAATGGATGACAATTTGAGCAAGTATCAACACGGATCTCATCTAATACAGATCCTGTTTCAAATGTTGCGCCGCATGTAGTACAAGTGACAGTAACTGTCTTATAATTTGGATGAATATTCTTCTTCATGTCTACATTACACTCCTTCCGCCATGACTGACTTAATGTCATAGAAAGTCTATAGTATTCTAACATATGAATTTATAGATTGCAAGTGCAAAAATTATTTTTTACTAATTCTTGATAACAAGGATTCCTCTGGTGATAAAATCTTCTTTAAAAGTCTTTCCTCACTCATAGTTAATTCATTATCTACGCACATAATAACTAATCCTAAGGTTGCAACATCATTTTGTAAATCCTCAGGCATTTTTTGTGTTACTAAAGCCATTTTCTTTATAAATGCCTCATCATATGGTGCACCTATAAGCTTTTGGAAACGAATTTCAGAGAAATTTGTTTCAAAGGTTCTATTGAATAACTCTCTTTCTCTATAATCACAGTCTGCATCTGCAGCAACAAATAGACGGAAATAATAAAGAATAAAATTTTCTGCCTTTTCCTTATCTAAGCCCATCTTCATGGCATATCTTTCGATTCTTGTTTTTGCCATACGAGCCATTGTGATTCTTTGTAATGGCGTCATACTCATCATATTATGAATTACATTATCAAGTTCATTTCTCATTTCAAAACCACCCTCAAAATATTTATATTCTCATTATAAAACAAACCTAAGATTACTACAAGAAAAAAAGAAATCCGAATAAATCGGATTTCAATTTATGCACCTGTAGTGGTAACAACAGCACCTGGAACATAAGAAATTAACCATTTATATGTATCAGGGAAGAATGAACCAATAATTACAACTGCAAGTAGAATGTAGAAAATTAAACGAACAATGATATTTCTCTTAATTGTACATTCAAATCCTTCTATCGCAACTAAAATAAGTAATGACCAGTATCTTGAGATTTCAAAAATACTTCTTAATGTAGTTGGTAAGAAGCCAAAGTTTGTATCAATGATAACTACTGCCCAAATTGCAATTGTAAGAAAAGCAATAATTTCACCTAAAAAATCAAAAACCTTTTCAAGCTTTAATCTAAATTCCTTCATAGTATACCTCCTAATTTGTAGTTATATTATAACCCCGTTTTTTAAAAATGACAAATAAAATTCATATAATTCAATTCATTTTTTATAATATGTCATATTTTTGAATTACAAGCCAATAAACGGGGTTTCGACACTTGTAATCATATAATAATAAATTTTTAAAGAATTTATATACTATGTATATAATTCCTCTTATTTTTTTGCCAAATTTTGAAAAAAATGTTGTATGTGTCGTATGGTGTTGTAAAAATTGATGCTCTCAGAAATTGTTTAACTGAAATTTTTATTCTATGTCATCGTCAAGCTTTTCGTAGCTCCAGCATCTACTGTCAAGGCAGAGTCTTTCGTAATGTCCGTCAAGGCATCGGGACTACCCCTAAAATTTACGAAGTCAAGGCATTTTTATTTCACTTTCGACATCGACATCCCAACCGTTCTTTCCTCGTAAATACGAGTGATATTGCCTTGTGCTTTGGCACATTCAATAAGGATTTTTTCTAAGGTTGCAAGGTCTGTTTTGGTATCGTCAAAGGCGCCACTTTTGGAACGAAACGTATTATTTTTTCTCCTCGATTTTCCAACTTATCTCATAGTCGCCCACAAATTTTTCTGCAGAAATGCGAACTTTATACTCACCCATCTCGCTCAAAACAACCGCAAAAGCAGCACTGTCAAGATCTCTGCCTTTATAATTCGTATCGTCTTTACAGCCAGTCGGATAAATATCAATATCTATTCTGCCTGCTTTTTTAGCGATGCATATAGAAACAACGCCACTATATCCGTCTTCAACATAATAGGTGTAGTACTCTATTCCGTTTCGAATAATGCCGTCCTCTCCATAAGTTATATGCATATTCCCGTATTCATCGGAAATAGTATTGTTACCATTCGTGCAAGAAGCAAGTGATGCCATAGCATATAGGATAAAGACAACTACTGAGAAAAATACGTACAAGATCTTTTTTATTTTCATCTTTGCTGCTGATACTTTCATTTTTCTCACCTTTAAACCTTTTTCCTATTTGCTCGTATAACGTTAATCAGGATATATATGCCTATCAACAGCAAATCCGTGAATAAAAGTATAAGATACATTTGCCATATTTCCACTTTGTTCCCGAAGAAATATAAGTTACAGTCTATAGAATCCTTAATACCTTCTACAACCTCAGGAGGGAATCCGATTTTGCTCATTTCGGCAAATACGCCGTTTAGAGAATGATTTCTGATGAGCGAAGTGCCGTACGTACCCGGAAGAAAACTTAAAACTTTTTGCAAGCCTGTACCGAAAGAGGAAATGGGCATATAGGCTCCGCACAAAAATCCGTATCCCGCAGAAACTATTGTGCCCGCCGCCGACGCCTGCCCCTGCGTAGACAAAAACGTGAAGATAATGGAGGACAATACCGTACCAAAAAGTGAAAGTAGTATTACATCGAGTAAAACAAGCAACACATCCGAAAAAGAAAGATACCAACCCGTTACAGCGAGATACAAAAAGCCGAGCGCACACGTAATACAACAAACGATAAGCGTACTTACAAAGCTAGCCGAAAGATAGCCTGAAGCAATTTTCGCCCTTTTAACGGGAGATATGTTGAAGTCCTTTATGCTTGAAAGATATTTGTCCTGTATCATTATTATGTTAGAACAAAACGCTATCGTAACCGAACACACAGCGAGAAGAGACGATAAAAGCTCTCCACCGACACAGCCGTTGATAAGATTATCGGCAACCTCCAACCCCTCGGGCAGCGCACCCGTAAAGCTGTCTTTATATACCTTTGCTAAAAATGTAGCGTATAACACAAGCAGGACAAGAGGAGTTATCAAAGAACTGATAAATAGTCCTTTATCCTTGAAATACATTTTTATGTTCCTCTTAACTATCAATAAAAATTGTTTCATAATTGAACTTCCTCCGGATTCTTTCCCGTTGCCGCAAGGAAAACGTCGTCCATCTTTCCTTTGGTAATCTCAAAGTCTTCAAATATTTCGGGAAAGCGCACAATAAGCGTCTTCGCCTCACAAGTATCCTTTACGGCAATGCGGTAAGCTTCTCTTATCTTGCGATAGGGCTTACCTAGCCGCTTTACCTCTTCTTCCGAAGTATTGTAAATAGTAATAAAATCGCCCGTATAAGAGTTTTTCAACTCAAGGGGAGTGCCTTGTGCAACGATTTTACCGCTATCTAAAATGACTACGTAATCGGCGTCTGCGACTTCTTCCATGTAGTGGGTTGTTAAAAATACCGTAATGCCCTCGTTTTTGCGCAAGTCGCTGATTACCTTCCATATAATTTTGCGCGTCTGAGGATCCAGCCCCGTTGTCGGTTCGTCAAGAATGAGTATGCTCGGATGGTGGAAGAGAGCGCGAGCGACGTCTATCTTTCTCTTTTGTCCGCCTGAGAGCTTACCGTAAGTGCGTTTTAACAAGTCTTTAAAATCCAAAAGTTCAGCAAGCTCATTGAGCCTTTGTTCAAACCTGCTGCCGGTAATATTGTAAAGTGCGGCACGCATTTCAAGATTATCCCTGACCGAAAGCGGCATATCCAGCAACGACGATTGAAAGACTACGCCTATTTCTTTGCGGATCTCGTTCATTCCGTCCTCGATATTCTTGCCGTTCACGATGACCGATCCAGAGTCTTTTGCAAGCTGACCGCACATAATTGAAATAGTAGTGCTCTTGCCGGCGCCGTTCACGCCAAGAAAGGCGAAAAATTCACCCTTTTTAACTTTAAAACTCAAATCGTTTACAGCCTTGATGTCCTTAAATGATTTGGATAGATTATTAATTTCTATACTGTTTTCCATTAATTTTCTCCTTTTCTATCTCGCCCGTGCGTTGTAAAAAACTGCCGAATATGCTTATCCACCAATTCCATAACTTCTGCCTCTCGGTCCGGTTCACGGTCGCAGAGGTTTATCCATACGGTAATCGGCAGGCAGAACTGTGCCGCCATAATTTGGCAATCGCCTTCGCACAATACGCCTTGCTCTTGCAGACGAATCACAAGGTCGGTAAAATAGCGCATTACGTCGGTATAGTTCTGTTTTGTTTGAAGTGCAGCGAGTTCCGGATTCCTGAACTGTTCTATTGTAAGCATCTTTCTGGCTTTACTAATAAACGGGTCGTGAAGAATATAATATATCTGACTTTTTACCTGACTTACAACCTCGTCGCAGGTTATAGGACAAGCGTCGTCGCCAACTTGCCGTTTCGACTTTGCAAAGAGCGATTGCTTTGCATATCCTTCCAACACCTGAAGTATCAATTGGTCCAAAATGGCCTGTTTACTCTCGAAATGGCTGTAAAGCGACGCCTTGCGAATACCGACAGCATCCGCTATCTGTGAAATCGAAGTCGCCTCGAACCCCTGCGTTGAAAATAAATCAAGCGCGGCAGTGATAATTTCACGTTTTGTATTTCCTTTATCCATTGCACATACTCCTTATCTGCTTTCATAACGCATTATATATTTTACCTACCGAACGGTCGGCTGTCAAGTGATTCCGCTTATAAAGGTATCAATTAAGGCACAATGGCATTCTTTCCTATGGGACTATAAATGTAGGTAGTATTGCATGTGTTATTTTACATACTTTGCATAATACTCTTTATATAAATATATCATATTTATCTATGATTCTTTTATATTTGCCGTATTTAATACACGGACCCTTACACCCACAATTACATTGAATCGAATAAGGATTAAGATTATTTACTGACTCATTATATTTATTAATATCTAGAAAATTAAAGCTTTCGTTCTTGTTTTTTTAATAAAGAATGGTATCATTTAATCACCTTTTGGGGTAGTAGTTGAAGAAGTAATTTTCCAGGTTAGATCTTCAACTACTTTTTTTATAATGATAACATAAAAAGTCCTTCATTTAAAATGACTAAAATATAGTCAAATTATTTGAAGGGCTTTCTTCATTTATTTTGATAATAATATTTAATTTTAGTTACATATAAAGTACTAATCTACACTTTACTTGCTTATTAAAATTTTTTGTCTCATAGCCATATATTTTTGCGAGTTCAAAATCAAGCATTACTTTTTCACCACGAACAACATAAATCATTGCTTCGATTGTTTCATTATTTAATTCAGGTACTATTATTTCTCTTTCTCCCATATTTATTATACTATGTATTTTTTTATATACTCGATGATAATATGTTTATTTTGCTATAAAACAATTGAAAAATGAATAATTACATATTAAAATTTAGATGGAGTTGATAAAATGTCATTCAATGAGCAATTAACAAAATTAAGAAAACGAAATAATATTACTCAAATTGAATTAGCAAATCTAATGAATGTTAAGCAATATGTTATATCATCATGGGAAACCGGTAGATCAGAGCCAAATATATCTCAAATAATAAAGCTTAGTGATATATTTAAAATATCTACTGATTATTTATTAGATAGACATATAATAATAACAAATTCAGAAGATGAATTTAATAAGGTAATAGAAAATATTAACAAAGATATTAAAGATGATTTTACTAAGGATTTAATTAAAATATTTGAAAATATACCTAACAATAAAAAAGAAAAAATAATAAATATTGTAAAAGAAATTAAAGAATTATAAAGAAAAGCATAGCTATTTTTGGAATAAATAGCTA
>CAMEKD010000043.1 GCA_945920825.1 uncultured Anaeroplasma sp. | reverse complement strand
TTAAAATTTTTATATCCGGAGCTATTTCTCTTAAGAATTGTTTAAATGGTACTGAGAGTGGAATATTAAATATTCTTTTACCATTCTCCATTTTCTTACCTAAGTATGAAAATGTAATGGGATAATACCCTTTAATATATTCTGGTTCTTTAGCTGTAATTTCTAAATTATTATCTTTTTGATATTTTAACAAATTAAAATAGGATTCATAAGCTTCATTAGCTGAAAAGATTGTTTTTTGGAACACTTCTGAATTCAACCATAAAGACACTTCATTATCTTTAAGCATTTCATAATTATCATATTTATCAACATATGACTTATTAATCTCATAATTCTTTTTAATATTAGCTAAAGCTACATTATATGCTTTCTTACACATTCTTGAAAGAAATCTATAGATAAAAAATTCACCTTTAGTTGATTTTAGTTTTTGTTTTAAAACTTTATATCTTTTCACATCAATTCACCTCCTCTCTCATTCGTATAATACACCCCATTTTGACATTATTTATGTCTATTATAAAAATATTTTATTTTTTTTATTCCTACTTAATACAAGTATATACGAATAGTAATAATAAATAGAGTTTTAAATTTACTAATAAATAAAATATTTCTTGTGTTTCCCCATTTTTTAATTTACGCACCAAAGGTAATAGTACAAATTTTATAAAGTATCCATAATTTTTAAAATTAAAATCTCAAAAATGGCTTAACTGCTTATTAAAATAACATTTACTACTTATTTACAAATTTATCTAACTATTAGAAAAATGGCTCAGTTATGCGTTCATATTTAATTTTGGGGAAACACAAAAATAAATAAAATATTTTTATTGAAAAATTATTATAATTTTAATATAATAAACTACGTACTGCCCAGATGGCGTAATGGTAGCCGCGGTGGACTCAAAATCCACTGGTAGTGATACCGTGTGGGTTCGAATCCCATTCTGGGCACCATTAAAGAAGAAAGTGCTTTGATACAGTAGAAATTCTGTTTCAAAGCTTTTTTTATACAAAAACACAGGGGGTGAATTCCCGAAATTGATAGTTGAATAAACCATTTTTAAAGTTACAATCTTTATCAGCGGAAATTACTTTTGTAATTAACATAATGAACAAACTTATTTCATTTTTTTGAACATTTATTGAAATTACTAGATTATTGAATTATAATAAATATGCTGGAATTTCAAAAAAAATGTTGAAATTTCTTATATTATGGAGGAAAAAATAATGAAAAGATTAGAAGGAAAAGTTGCAATTGTAACTGGTTCTACTAGTGGAATTGGTGTTGGAATTGCAAAATTATTTGCTCAAGAAGGCGCAAAAGTAGTTATTTGTGGCCGTCGTGAAGCTAAAGGACAAGCAGTTGTGGATGCTATCGTTAAAGAAGGTGGCGAGGCTTACTATCATTTTATGGACATAACTGTAGTTGAAAGTATTGATGCTTTATTTAAAGACACTGTTGAAAAATACGGAAAAATCGATATTTTAGTAAACAATGCAGCAAATGTCGGATTAAAGGATGGCCGTGTTGATGAATTAACTCTTGAAATGTGGGATAACATTTTTGCCAGTGATATCCGTGGTACTTTCTATGCTATTAAGACTGTTTTACCTTATTTAAGAGAAAATAAGGGTGGTTCAATCATCAATATCGGTTCAATGGCTTCCTGTGGTGGCGATTTAGGATCAACTGCTTATGCCTGTGCAAAAGCTGGAGTTGATATGTTAACTAAATCAACAGCATTACAATATGGTAAAGAGAATATCCGTTGTAACTGTGTAAGACCAGGTCTAATTGTTACTCCTGAAAATGCAGCCTATGTTCCAGATGTATTAAAAAATATATTCTTGAATAATATTATGGTTAATCGTTATGGAGAACCAAAGGATATCGCTAATATGTGCGTTTATTTGGCCTCTGATGAAAGCGAATACTTCACAGGTCAGGTAGTTACTGTTGATGGTGGATTAAATGCCCATGTTTCAACTGTTGGCGAATTCAAAACAATGAAGACTCGTACGTGGTAATTTTATTAATTCTAATTTTTTACGGCAAATTCATTTTGCCGTTTTTTTTATGCATTTTCTATTATGATATGATAAAATATAGGAGCTCATATAATTGTATTTATAAAACTTTGATACAAAATAAGGCACTAGGTAATGAGTGGTTCACAAACCTTAATGTTATTTTTATTGTAACATATTGATAAGCATCGATGTAACAATGTATAATATTGACATACATCGATATGAGAGACGCTAATTATGGATTTGAAAGAATAATAATATTGATATAAATCGATATGAGAGACGCTAAGTATGGATTTGAAAGAATATGCAAATATGTTTAAAGCAATATGTGCTTGTAAGTTATTAGAAATGGTTAATTGTAATCCATTTACTTTATCTCATCATATGAAAATATCAACGGATAATGGATCAATGATTTCTAGAATAGATTGAAAATGGGTACATTATTTAATTGACAAAGAAAAAGTTGAATGATTAAATAATTATTTAAAATAGGTGGCATTATGGAATATACATTAAATGATAAATATAAACTTATTAAAGAAGAGGTTTTAAAGAGTAAAAGCAAGAATCCAATCGAAATTGCAAAGTCAATTATGCATAAAGATTTTGTAAATATTCATGGACCAGAACACCATTTTTTAGATGGAGCTAGTTTTCTTGTTGCTTATAAAAATGCTTCTGGTGAAGTTGATGTAAATCAAGCAATAGATATATTAGCTGAAAGAACTATAAAGATGCCTGGAGCTATGTGTGGTTTTTGGGGTATCTGTGGATCTACTTCAGCAGTTGGTGCAGTTCTTTCCATTATTCATGAGACAGGACCATTAACTTCAAATGATTATTATAAGGATAATATGGAATTCACCTCATCCGTGATTAAAAGAATGAGTGAAATAGGTGGCCCTAGATGTTGTAAAAGAAATGCTTTTTTATCACTTTCATATGCAGTTGAGTTTGTAGAAAAGAAATATGGAATTAAAATGAATTTAGACAACACATCTTGCGAGTTTTCATCATGGAATAAACAATGCATAGTGAAAAAATGTCCATTTTATAGGAATTAGGGGGATAGAATTGTATTAAAATTGTGTGACGTTGCCACCTATAGATCATTAATAGTTTTCTAGAAAAAAGATGTTATGCAACTACCTATTTCAGGTAACATAACATCTTTTCGATTTTCTAATTGTTTTTGTACTCAATTACATTTCTTCAAGATAATTGATTCCAAGTAGTCTTAATCCTTCATTTAGTACAATACGAACGGATTTTGCAAGTGCGAAATTCGTGTTTCTTACAACTACATCCTCTGCATTAATCTTTTCTAGAGAATAGAATTTATTAAAGCTTGATGCTAAGGATAATAAATATTTTGCAACGACAGATGGAGAGGCTTCCTCTGCTGCTTTTTCAACGGTCATACGGAAGGATGAAATTTGTTTTACAATCTCAAAGTAATGAGGCTTTTCAAATAGATTTGGATCAATATTATTTATATCGAATTCCTTATCTCTTAAGATAGATGCAATTCTTACACCTGTGTATTGTAAATATGGTCCTGTTTGACCTTCAAATTTTACCATTGCGTTAATATCGAATTCATAATCTAGGGCACGGTAATTCTTTAAATCATTAAATACAACTGCACCACAGCCTACCTTAACTGCAATTTCATTCTTATTTTCCATATTTGGATTCTTTTCTTCGATTTGCTTATAGGCTGCATCAATTGCCTGCATAAGGATATCATATAGCTTAACTACATTACCCTTTCTTGTAGACATCTTCTTGCCATCCTTTAAAACCATACCGAAATTCACATGGATAATAGAATCGGCTAAATCCTTATAGCCCATCTTTGTTAATACACCCTTAAGCTGATTGAAATGAAGCTTTTGTTCTCCGCCTACAACATAGAATGCTTTTTCAAAATTATATTCCTTTTTTCTATAGAATACCGCAGCTAAATCTCTTGTGATATATAATGTACCACCATCGCTTCTTTTAATTAATGCAGGTGGAATATCATCGGATAATCTTACAACCATAGCACCTTGGTCTTCTTCTAGGATTTTCTTTTCCTCAAGCTCATTTACAACAGAATCCATCTTATCGTTATAGAAGGCCTCACCATTATAAGAATCAAAGGATACACCAAGTAAATCATAGATTTGTTCAGATTCCTTTAAGGATTCTTCTCTAATCCATTTCCACATTTCTACATATTTAGGCTCACCAAGCTCAATCTTACGGAAGGCCTCTCTTGCTTCTTCAGCAATTTCAGGATGTTCCTTTTCCTCATTATTTACTCTTACATAAAGGCTTGCAAGCTCATTGATTGGGTCTTTCTTAATAACCTCGATGTCGCCCCATTTTTCTATTGCGACAATCATCTTACCAAACTGAGTACCCCAATCTCCTAAATAATTAATCGCAACGGTATGATATCCACATTTCTGTAAAATTAATTTTAAGGAATTACCAATCATAGTACTTCTTAGGTGACCTACAGAGAAGGATTTTGCAATATTTGGTGAGGAATAATCCAGTACAACCGTTTTACCTTCACCAATATTACTTTTTCCAAACTCATCCTCAAGGGTTACACAATCCTTAATAATTTTTGCAGAAAGCTTTGCCTTATCTACAAATAAATTAATAAATGCACCGGCATTAGAAATAGAATTAATAGGTAAATCAAAGGATTTGATTTCCTCTATTGCCTCATTTACAACCTCAGGCATTGGCTTTCTTAGTGCCTTAACAACGGTAAACATAGGAATGGAAATATCTCCCATTTCTGCTTTTTTTGGACTTTCTACTACGATAGCTAATTCGAAATTGTATTTCTCTTTATAATAAGCTTCAAGCTTTTCTTTAATGGATAATTTAATTTGTTCAATCATGTCCTATTCTCCTTTAAAAAGTAAGGCTGAGGTTTTCCTCAGCCAAGTTTATTATTCGCCTAATTGTGCATAGCTAAATGCTTTTGCAAATTGAATCTCCCATTTGTATTCAGAAGATTCACCAGCTACTTGAGAATTGTAAACTAGCTTACCATCCTTAAACACGAATAATGCAGCATAATCCTCTAGGTCAATTGCAGCCGCATCCGTACGGCCTTGGTTTAGCTCATCTTCCATAGCCTTTAGGGTTGTTTTATATTCCTCTGTATCCTTTGTGTTGTTGTCGATTGCAGATTGAACATAATCAGCAATATATAAATATACTGTATCAACCTTATAGGATTCAGCAGTTTCATTAATAGTATATAAATATCTTAAGAAATCTGCAGATGTGTAAGTACCATACCATACATAGGTATAATCTGAACTGTTCTTTTGGGATACTAAGCTTGAATGATTTGTCATCTTAAATACATTCTTTTCTGTATCAATGGTATATACCGTTTGAGATTCAGAAGCGTTGAATTGTTCAATTGCTTCATTTACTCTCTTTATATCTCTACCTGAAAATTGTCTTACTAAAGCTAGGGTTAGGGTAACCGCACCAATGATTGCGATTGCTCCAATTAGGAAGCCTAATTCCTTAGTCCATTTAAATTTAACTTTATTTTTTTTACTCTTTGATGCCATATATATAAACTCCTTAATAGAATATATTCTATTCACAATGAAACATTATGCCCTATCATTATATCAAATTCAAGCACTTTAAGCAATAGAAAAATGGTTTTTCTTGTGTTTCCCCATTTTTTAATTCACGCATCAAAGGTAATAGTACAAATTTTTATAAAGTATCCATAATTTTTAAAATTAAAATCTCAAAAATGGCTTAACTGCTTATTAAAATAACATTTACTACTTATTTACAAATTTATCTAACTATTAGAAAAATGGCTCAGTTATGCGTTCATATTTAATTTTGGGGAAACACAAAAAAAATGGTTTTTTTCTATATCAATTCACTATGCCGCAAAAGCGATATTTTCGGATTCTTTTCGAAAAAATATAAATAATTTTTACTTAATTTTTTCGTAAATTTGTCTTGAATGACATCAAAAGTAAGACTATAATTAGAAGTGAAGATATGTAATATCTTAGGAAAGAGGTGCCACGATGAAAGTTTTGCTTGTTGCAAGTGAAGGTGCTCCATTCGCAAAGACTGGTGGTCTTGCTGACGTAATTGGTGCACTACCTAAGGCATTAAAGAAAAATGGTGTTGATGTTCGAGTAATCATGCCGTATTACAAATCCATTAAGGATCAAAATATTGCCTACTATAGGGGATACAATTATGTAAGAATGGGCTCGTCCCTTGAATATGCTGGAATATTCCATGCAATAAAGGATGATATCGATTATTACTTTGTTGATTCTGAAAAATACTTCTCGAGGGATAGATACTATGGTTATGGTGATGATGGAGAAAGATTCGCATTCTTTGATTTTGCTGTACTTGAAGCATTGAGAGTTGTAGATTTCTTCCCGGATATCATCCATTGTAACGATTGGCAAACTGGACTTATTCCATACATTTTAAAGAAAAATTATTATTCCTATAATGTATATAACCGAATTCGTACAGTTTATAGCATTCATAATATTCAATACCAGGGAATATTCCCTATGGATATGATGTCCATTTTATATATGCCATATTCCAATTCAATTGAATTTGACGGATGCATTAATTTCATGAAAACAGCGATTATGGAATCAGATATTATTACAACAGTATCTCCAACATATAAAAATGAGGTACTTACCGATTATTATGGTTATAACATGAATAACGTATTAGGACTAAGATATTTCGATTTCCACGGTATATTAAATGGTATTGATACAGTTAGATATAATCCAGAAACAGATCCATACATTTATAAGAACTATTCTGCTTCTACCTTTGTTTCTGGTAAAAAGGGTAATAAAAAAGCATTGCTTGAGGAATTTGGTCTAGACAATAAAGAGGATGTACCACTATTTGGTATGGTTTCTCGATTAGTTGACCAAAAGGGAATCGATTTGCTAATGCCTATTTTAGATGATGTTATCGTAAACTCGAATGCGAAATTCATTTTAATGGGTAGCGGAGAAAGAAATTACGAGGATTACTTCCGCTCTTTAGAAGCAAGATATCCAAATCGCTTCAAGTGCTATATTGGTTATTCCGATCGAGTTGCACAAAAGATTTATGCAGGATCTGATTTATTCCTAATGCCATCTATGTTTGAGCCATGTGGTCTTGGACAAATGATTGCGATGCGCTATGGTACATTACCACTTGTTAGAGAGACTGGTGGACTTAAGGATACCGTTATACCATATAACCATTTTAATGGCTCTGGTACTGGATTTTCCTTCACGAATTATGATTCGAATTCTCTAAAGGATGTTATGTATCTAGCCATTGATACCTATAACAATCATAAGGATGATTGGAAAAAGCTTATTAAGCAAGCTATGGAAATGGACTTTAGCTGGAATGCATCAGCTTTAATATACATTGATTTATATCGTAAATTACAACAATAGAAAAGGAAGTTTATTATGAGAGAAACATTAGCATTAATTTTAGCTGGTGGACGCGGTTCTAGATTAGATATTCTATCAGAAAAGCGTTCTAAGCCAGCCGTTCCCTTTGCAGGAAAATTCAGAATTATCGATTTTGCATTATCCAATTGTACAAATTCAGGAATTTTCCAAATTGGTATTTTAACACAATATTTACCATTATCCTTAAATGAGCATATTGGTGTTGGAAAGCCATGGGACTTAGACCGTAGAGATTCATTTGTTACACTTCTTCAGCCAAGCAATTCTTGGTATAACGGAACTGCGGATGCTGTAAGAAAGAATTTGGATTTCGTTAAGCGCTATGCATCCAAATATGTATTAATCATGTCTGGTGACCAAATCTATAAGATGGATTATTCTAAGCTTATTGAGCAGCATAAGCGTACAGGTGCAGATTTAACTATCGCAGCTAAAATTGTACCTATGGAGGAGGCATCTCGCTATGGTGTTTTGGAAACCGATGAGAATTTAAGAATTAAAAAATTCGTAGAAAAGCCTAAAAATCCTAAGTCCAACAAAGCTTCTATGGGTATTTATGTATTCTCAACAGATGCATTAATTGAAGCCATTGAATCTCATCCAGATATCGATGATTTAGATTTTGGCTTCCATCTAATTCCTGAAATGATTGAAAAAAAGAATGTATATGCCTATGAATTCTATGATTATTGGCAGGATGTAGGAACATATGATTCCTACTTAGAGTCTAACCTTGAATTAACTGGTGATTCTGCCTTAGATTTATATGATCCAAAATGGAAAATTTATACAAAGAGTGAGGATTTACCTCCAGTAAAGGTCGGTCGCCATGCTTCTATCCAAACATCATTAATCTCTAATGGTTGTATCATTAATGGTGAGGTTATTCACTCTGTACTATCTCCAGGTGTTGTTGTAGGTAAGAATACTACGATTCGTGATTCTGTCATCTTAAATGATGTAATCATTGGTGATAATTGTAAAATTGAAAAGACAATTATCGATAAGAATACTGTAGTAGGTGATTATTCTATCATTGGTACAGGTCGTGATTTAACACCAAACAAGGATAATCCTAAGCTATTATCTTCTGGCTTAAATGTCATTGGTAAAAAGCTCATTTTACCAGAAGGCTTAATCATAGAAAGAAATGTTCGTGTATTCTCCTCTGCAAAGCCTAAGGAAATTACGGTAAAGCATATTACCTCTGGTGATTCTATTGGTACACCAAAGCTATAAAAAATAACTAATAAATTTATAAAATAGACCCTATAAAGTAGACACCTATACAAAGGCGGATTCTACATATAGGGTCTTTTTTCGTTGTTAAAATAGAAAAAAAAGATTTGGAATTAAATGCGCCAAATCTTTTATAACTGAATTATTCTCTTTTATCAGAAATCGTAAATACTGCGATAGTACCAGGACCACTATGTGCTCCAATAACTGGTCCTATAGGCGTAATAACTACCTTGGAATCAAAATGCATTTCTGCATATTTCTTTTCTATATAATCCTTACAGTATAGTGCATCCTCTAATGCATCTGCATGAGATACAATCGTAATAAAATTAGCCTTTGTTTCAAGTCCAACGAGTGCATTTTCACAAGTAGCATTTAATGCTGCTCTTCTACCATGCTTTTTCGATAAAGCAACTAAATGTCCTTCATTATCTACATGTAACACTGGCTTAATATTTAATAGCTTTGCGGCAAAGGCTGCAGTAGCCTTAATTCTTCCTCCGCGCTTTAAATATTCCAAATCTGCAACCGTAAAGCTATGCTTTACATGAAGCTTTAAATTTTCTAGATATTCCTTATTCTCTTCTAGGGTTGCACCTGAATTTTTCTTCTGTACGGCCATCCATACCAATAAGCCTTCACCACCAGATGCACATAAGGAATCCACAATTTCAATTTTTGCATCCGGATAATCTAGCATTAATTGCTCACTTGCAAGCCTTACTGCATTAAAGGATCCAGATAATCCAGAGGAAAAGGAAATATATAATACATCTAAATTCTTATCTAATACTGGCTTTGCATGCTCCATAATATAGTTTACATTTAGCTGTGCTGTTTTAGGTGTACTACCATTTACCATTTTTTGGTAGAATTCCTCTAATCCAATTTCTCTTCCATCTAAATAATTCTTATACTCCTTACCATCGATAGTGAATGTCATAGGTAATACAAGAATTCCTAATTCCTTTGCCATTTCATCGGTTAAATCGATTGTAGAATCCGTTACAATAATGTAATCCTTCATACTATCTGCCTCTTTTCTTTTTCTTTTGATCATTTCTCTTTAAGCGAGTCGCTAAATCATCAATTTGTGCCTGACGCTTTTTCTTATATCCAGGCTTAACCTTTTTCGCCTCTGGAATATATTTTGCAGCTTCCTTTTGATAATCTGTTTTAGGCTTAATTCGATCTAATCTAGTATTTCTTCCTTTATATGGTACAAGCTCACCAGATTTAAATTCAAAATAAGAAGGCTTTATTTTTTTCTTATTTAAGGAATCTAAATAAGTATCATCAATCTCCTCATATAAGGAATATACAATACCATCCTTATGCATTCTACCGGTTCTACCTGATCTATGCAAATAGAATTCATAATCCATTGGCAATTCATAATTAATAATATGAGATACACCTTCAATATCAATACCTCTTGCAGCTAAATCTGTTGCGACTAAATATTGATATTTCAGCGCTTTACAATCGTTTAAAACTCTTTTTCTTTCTCTTGGCGTTAAATCTCCATGCATCGCACCAACGAAATACCCTTCGCTAACAAGCTTTGCTTGAAGATCCATAACCGTTTCCTTTTTATTTGCAAATATAATACATAAATAAGGCTGAATCGTTTTAAGTAGCATATCTAAGACTAAAAAACGATCCTTATGCTTAAGAGGGATCCAAATATGCTCTATCTTTTGATCATTTGTATTATTTATATCTACAAATTCTACATTCGTCATATATTTTTTTAAATAAGGTAAAATCTTTTCTGCAATCTTTTCACTAAAGAACATACATCTTGCATCACTTACGACCTCTGTTATTGCATCTAAATCCTCTTGGAAGCCATTTTCAAAGGTCATATCTACCTCATCTACAATAAAATACTTCGATGTATAAATCTTTAAAGCATTTACGGTAATAGATAAATCCTTAATCTTACCTGGGGTACCAATAACGATTTGAGGTTGTAAGCCCTCAAGCTTTGAAACCTCCTTTAACCTGTCTGTACCACCACTATAAAGCTTTATATCGATACGATCCGGACAAAAGGATGCAATATGCTGTGCCATCTTATAGATTTGCATTGCAAGCTCCTTTGTAGGGGCAACAATGGTTGCTTGAACCTTATTCTGCTTTTCATCTAAATCTTGGAAAATTGGAATTAAAAAAGCATGTGTTTTACCTGAGCCTGTTTTTGACTTTGCTAAAATATTTTTTTCAAGCTTCATTTTATTAAATACTGCTTTTTGAACCTCTGTGAAGGATTCGAATCTTAAATCCTTTAAAGCTCTTACGATATAATCCTTTAATTCAAGTCCATCAAATACCATAGCATACCCTCCTTCCCATTACAAAAATTTAAAATTTGTAATCTTTGTTAATTTTACAACCTATTTTATATTTTTTCATAACAGAAATCAACCTTGTTTTTCTTTTTTCCTATATAACGCCATTTTACCATACTTATTTTGAAATTCATGAATCATTTCATCAAGGATAATTTCTTTTTTCATTACATCATCTACATTAAATATATTATATTCCTTAGGAAGGCTATCCTTTTCCACTAAGCCAGATAATCCAACGCCAAGTAATCTATAGGATTTATCTTTTTCTATATTTTCTTCTGCAAGTTCACTTACAACACTGTAGATCAAATCAAAATCATCGCTAAAATCCTCTAATTTTGTTCGCCTTGTTATCGTATTAAAATCAGAATCCCTAAGTGTAATCGTTACGGTTTTACAAAGGGAGGACTCCTCCTTCATTCTAGCGATTACACTTCTTGTCATTTGCCTCATTTCATACAGCATATCCGATAAGGATTCCTTATATACATCATAGGTTTGTGATGTTGAGATTGATTTTGATTTAGAATATCGATTTGGATCTACTACATCACTAGATAAGCCTAAAACATGGCTTCTTACATATTGATATGTATTTGAACCTACTAAGGATATAACCTTATCCTTATTCTTAGGATTCATAAAATCATCAATTGTATTTATTCCTGCCTTAAGTAATATAGGAGAAGTTCTTTTCCCTATCCCGTAAATATCTTCAACAGATAATGGGCCAAGTAAATGCCTTGTATTGGATGGAGTAATAATCGTTACCCCTAAAGGCTTTTTCATATCGGATGCCATTTTGGCTAGGAATAAAGTATGTGAAATACCTATAGAGCATGGAAGATCATATTGCTTCAATATTTTTGCTTGAATCTCCTTAGCTAAAACTATAGGATGCTTATTCTTGCATGCCTCAGTCATATCCGCGTAGCATTCATCTATGGATGCTACTTCAACTAAGCTTGAATATTCTCTTATAATCGACAAAAAATAATTATGATACTTTTGATAATATTTATAATCAATATGAACTACCCTTAAGGTAGGAAGTATTCTTTTAGCTTCTATAGTAGGCATGGCAGAATGTATTCCATAGGCTCTAGCCTCATAGGATGCTGTAGATAAAACACCTCTTGAAGTGCCTTCTCTTCCAATGGCGAAGGGAATACCTCTTAGTTCTGGCATTAAAATGCATGCAACCGAGCAAAAGAATGCATTCATGTCGATATGAAATATTATTTTTAAATTATTTTCTTTCACTTGGCATCTTCCTTTTTCAAACAATTTAGTATATAATCATAGCGATATTATTATAGCATTTTTTTGTAAGTAGGTGAAGAATATGGCACAAGATAAAAACAATAAATATATTAAAGAAAAGAACAAAGATAAAAGCGAAAAGAAATATAGAAACCCAGTTATGTCTAAGGTTGGTAAGATCATTATTGTTACATTAGCTTTAGCTATGGCGCTAAGTGGAGTTATCTCTCTTATTATCATGGCATGTATAGGTAAGCTATAAAAGAATTTAGGCTCCACTTGGAGTCTTTTTTTTAGGGAGGTTAC
>CAMEKD010000042.1 GCA_945920825.1 uncultured Anaeroplasma sp. | reverse complement strand
TTTTTCTATCAATAAGATTTTATTAAAAGTCAATCATAAGATTTTAAAAAGTAATTACATAGATGTTGACATATTATTTTTAAGTGCTATACTGAAGTTTGTGTGCACATAAAACATACATAACAGGATGGTAAAATGAAAAGAAAGTTTATAATATTAACATTATTTTGCATTTTATGCTTATCATTATTTCATATAGACATAAATGCATATAACAGAAAAAAATATGGTGCTGAAAACTTGGATGAAGTTTCAACTATTGAAACACCAAATCGTACAATATATGGTTCATATTTTTGGTATGGAAAAATAAAAATGAATAGTAGCTTATATCAAAAATATGATACTAATACAGATACAATGTATTATTTTGTTTTTACTGAAACTGGAATTAATGGAAGAGGGCACATTGACCATTGGGAAGGGTGGTTTAAAAAACAATTTTGGTTTAACTCACATATTATGGATATTAAGGTTGATTTTTCAATAATAAATGATTCTAATGCATCAAATAAATTGACAGAAATCGATTATTTTCCAAAAACAACAGAGTATGAAACCACAGAAACAAACTCCTATAGTTTTTCAGGTTCAATTGGTGGGTCCTACTCTAATTCTGGCGCTGGAATTAATGCATCAACTGAGTTTGGCTTTAGTTATTCAAATTCAACAACTTTTGCTGATATACAAACTCAAGCAAATAGATTATTAGATCCAACGAAAGAAGATTATTCAATTTTATACACTTTTAAAAATTCCGCAAAAAAAGAAACTCGTGTTCCATACGAGGGGGAAGTCCTTAGAATATCATCCTTTGTTTTTCGTTTAAAAAACTACTCAACTACTATAAATAATCATGATTTAAGATTGAAAATTACTTATGATGGACAAATTTATAGAGCCTCATATGGTGAAGGAGATTGTGAAATTAAAAAAACAATTGAGCATTACTATAGAATAAATAAATATTCCATATCTGTAGAACAAAATACAGATGAACAAAAATATTCCTATGATATTACAAATAATAAAAAACTAAAGGATTTAAGTGATAGTCATTAATTGGAGTGAATTATGATAAGGTTTAATGATGTAAATAAAATATATAATCCAAATAAAAATAATGAATATCATGCCCTAAAGAATGTAAATTTAACCATTAAGGATACAGGATTAGTATTACTTGTTGGTAAAAGTGGCTCTGGTAAGACTACATTATTAAACCTTATCTCTGGTTTAGATAAGATAAGTAGTGGTACACTAGATATTAGCTATAAGGAGCCCTATGCCTCATTCTTATTTCAGGATGCTCAATTATTAGAACAATATACTGTAAAAGAAAATCTTTTACTAGCAATGAATATTTCCAACCATAAGGTTGATATTTCTACATACATAAAAAAATATGAATTAGAAGGCCTATTAAATCATAAAGCGAATGAGCTCTCCTCTGGTCAAAAGATGAGAGTTGCCTTCGTAAGAGCCATTCTATGTAATAGACCAATATTAATATGTGATGAGCCAACCGGGGCATTAGATTCTATAAATGCTAAAATTATGGCAGAGGAATTAATTAATGCATCAAAAGAAAGATTAGTCATCGTTGCATCCCATGATCCAGAATTATTTATAGATTCTGCCAATCAAGTAATTCAAATTGAGGATGGAATAGTTAAAGATCATTCAAAAGAGGAAGAAGAATATCCTATTAAAAATTATAGTAATGAATCCAAGCTTCCTCTAAAGGAAACTATTAAATTATCTTTTGCAAACATAAAAAAGCATAAAATTAGATATATCTTGTCCTTAATTTCCTTCGCTTTAGCATTTTCTTTATTATTTTGTACTCTTTTTACTCTATTGTTTAAGGAAGATAACGCGAAATATAATATTTATAAGGAATATAATCTTCCTAATATAATCTACTATAATCAAAGATACAATGAAGATGAAGAAGCCTATAGCACAGATTCATTTAATGAGGAAGAATGTATTCAAGAATTAAAGGATAATCGAAAATTTATTATTGATAATAATACTATATTAAGTTTTTTTCAAACAGGAGTAAAAAATATCATATTTGAAACAAAAGCGGTATTCATGAAGAATACATGTGATTATCCAATGCTTTATGGAAAGAATTCTATAAATAACAAAGAGGTAATCATTTCACAATCCGATGGAATCAATTATGCAAGACAATTGAATATTGATGTTAAGGATTTGTTAGGCTATACAATTTTTGATTGTAAAATTGTAGGAATATATAAAGATTATGATATTTTTTATAACCATCCAGGAGAAGGTCTAACCAATCATCATATCTATATGTTAGAGGAAGATTATAATAATCATAAATGTAAAAATGGTGTTTATTTAGATTTCATTCTTGGTAATTCAACAAATGAAATGGGTTTTACTATTAAGCTAGATGATACCTTGATGGATGATGAAATTATTTTACCTATAAATTTAAAAGATAGTATTCAAAATTCTATTACTCTTAAGTGTAAAAGCGAAGAGTATAATGATTCAAAAAGCTTTAAAATTATTGAGTACAAAGAGGATACAAAAGAAATTAACAATCAAATAACTATATCGAACACAATCTTTTTAAGCAAAAAAAATTACGAAGAATATAAAAAAATCTATTTGAATCAATACAAATTCTCTATGATTGGTATTTCCAATTATAGAGAATCGGATTTTGAATACATATCAAATAATAATTATATTTTAGAATCCGAATTAGAACAAAGTATTTATATGACGAAAATCAATATGCAAATGATTGCCATTGTAGAAGCAATTTTTGCTGCAATGATAAGCGTATTGACATTGATTTTAATTATAAATTATTCAAAGAATACTATCGATGAATCGAATAGAGAAATGGGTATATTATTAAGCATGGGCGTTAAACGGAAGAAATTACCGTCTATATTCATTCCAGATATTCTTTTCATCTTTATCCTAAGCCTTATGCTAAGTATACCCTTAGGTATATTTGGTTTTCTAATGCAAAGTAATGTAGCAAACAATACCTCAGAATTTAAATTTCAGTATGGTTATGTTTCATTCCTACCCTTTGTAATTGTAATAGTAAGCTTGCTTATTGTCCTATTTAGTATTCTTTTTATCATTTTCAAAAGAGTATTTAAGAAAAATACAATCGATTTAATATATCATAAATAATTGGAGAGAATTATGATAAGGTTTAATGATGTAAATAAAATATACAATCCAAATAAAAATAATGAATATCATGCCCTAAAGAATGTAAATTTAACCATTAAGGATACAGGATTAGTATTACTTGTTGGTAAAAGTGGCTCTGGTAAGACTACATTATTAAACCTTATCTCTGGTTTAGATAAGATAAGTAGTGGTACACTAGATATTAGCTATAAGGAGCCCTATGCCTCATTCTTATTTCAGGATGCTCAATTATTAGAACAATATACTGTAAAAGAAAATCTTTTACTAGCAATGAATATTTCCAACCATAAGGTTGATATTTCTACATACATAAAAAAATATGAATTAGAAGGCCTATTAAATCATAAAGCGAATGAGCTCTCCTCTGGTCAAAAGATGAGAGTTGCCTTCGTAAGAGCTATTCTATGTAATAGACCAATATTAATTTGTGATGAGCCAACAGGGGCATTAGATTCTATAAATGCTAAAATTATGGCAGAGGAATTAATTCATGCATCAAGAGAAAGATTAGTCATCGTTGCTTCCCATGATCCAGAATTATTTATAGATTTTGCAAACCAAGTAATTGAAATTGAGGATGGAATTGTTAAAGATCATTCAAAAGAGGAAGAAGAATCCCCAATTATAAATTATAATAATGAATCTAAGCTTCCTTTAAAGGAGCTTATTAAATTTTCATTTAAGTGCCTTAAAAATAGTAAATTTAAGTTAGCTTTAAATTGTCTTTTATTTTCTATTGCCTTCACATTACTATTAACATCGCTATTTACTCTATTATTCAATGAAGCGAATGCAAGATATAATGTATATAAAGACTCAAATATAGAATACATTTGTTACTGTAATCAATATGTAAATTCCTATGGAGATAGTGCATCCTGTGGATTTACGAATGAGGAAATAAAGGAAAATCTAAAGGATAATAGAAAATTTAAAATATTTACCTATAGAAATCCTTTTGAGTTAGAGTTTATTTGCGCATATATTACAAATACATGTGATTATCCAATGCTTTATGGAAAGAACACAATTTCAAATGGTGAAATTATTATTTCTGAATCCATCGCAAAAAGAATTCCAAATACCAATAATCTAAAGGAAGTATTAAATACTAACGTTGATGGATTAACCATTGTAGGAATATACAAGGATCTAGAGATAGGAAAAAAACTCGATACCAATGGTTTTGTAATGAGTAGATTGAATAATAATATTTATATTTTGGAAGAGGATTACAAGCAAGTTATTTTTAATACAGATTCCATTTATTTTTCCTTTGGAATGAATAATCATAATTTAACAGAAACCCTACATATTTATAAAAATGAAGCATTAAAGGACAATGAAATCATTATAGATTCAAAATATAAGGAAGCTATTGGAGAAAAGCTAGATTTAATATCTCGAGGTGAAAAATATTTTGTAAGAAAAGAGGAGGATTATTTTATTACCTCCTACTCCAATATACTATATGAAGAAACCGGGTTTAGAATTTACGTAAGTGAAAATATATATGAAAAATATAAGGATTTATATTTTCAAAAATTTAGTCCATATATAGGAATCAAGGACTATACAGTAAAGGATATTCAGGAAATATTAAATGCTAATATGGATATTACATCAGACCTTGAGGCATCTATAGATGATGCGATGAAAAACAAAACCATTATCGCAACCATAGATGCAGCATTCGGATTCGTAATATGCATACTTACCATCGTAAGCTTATTAAATTTTATGAATACTTCCATAAATCAATCAAAAAGAGAAATGGGTATTCTATTAAGTCTTGGGTTTAAGAAAAAATATTTAAGCACTTTATTTATTCCTAGTACACTTTTATTATTCCTTATAAGTACTTTACTAAGTACACCACTTGGAATTATCCTATTTCATGTTCAAAAGAATTTAATCAATCAAGGATTGAACATACCTATTCATTATGGGTATATCACATTATGGGCTATTCCTCTTTTCTATTTCGTTATTTTATTGATCATTGGTGTAATATTAATGCTATTGATTCATAATTTAAAAAAGAAGAATACGATAGATTTCATCTATGAAAAATAGAAAATAAAAAAGTATTGGATTAAATAAAATTTTAAAAAGGTTTCCATTTTGGATAAGATTATGAATAAATCCTAAGGATTAAGTATATTTTTTACAAAAAGTTTCAAATACCACTATATTTTTGAAGAGAATTTTGATACAATACAAAAGGTATAAAAATATATAGGAGAAAAGTAACATGATTAAAGTAAATGATTTAAAGAATGGTGTTGTAATTGAATACGATGGCAAGCTTATGCAGATTATTGAATTCATGCATGTATTACAGAACAAGGTTGCCTATGTACGTGTAAAGATGAAGGATTTAAGAACTGGTGCAGTACTTGAAACAGCATTAAAGGGTTCTGATTCCGCATTTAAGAGAGCATTCATTGACAAGAAGGCTATGCAATATATTTATGCAGATGGTGCTTCATATGTATTCATGGATCAAGAAACTTATGAGCAAATTGAAATTCCTGCTGAAAGACTTGAATGGGAAAAGAATTTCCTAAAGGAAGGTATGGGAGTTCAAGTACAGTTCTATGGAACTGAAATTTTAAATATCGTATTACCTGATAAGGTAAGCGTAGTAGTAACTACTGAGCCTGCAGTTGCAGGTAACACTAAGACAAACTCTTTAAAGGATGCATTCTTAGAGAGTGGCTTCTTAGTAAAGGTACCTATGTTCATCGAAAATGGTGAGGAAATTATCGTTTCTACACTTAATGGTGAATACGTATCTCGTGCAAAGTAATACGACTCATTAAACGATGCTTGGCATCGTTTTTTTCTTTTTTATAGGACAATATACCCTAATATGTCTTAAAAAGTTGTACTTTAAATAATATTATTTTATAATATATTTAATTTTTAGAAATGATAACTATGTTTTTTTGAAAATGAACGATGAAAAGGAGACATCTAGTATGAGTAAGAAAAAGCTTTGGATTATAATAGGAAGCTCCATAGCCGCTTTAGTTATAGTTGCGGTTACGCTAATCTTAGTTTTTACCTTAGGAAGTAAAGGAAAAACAGAAGATGGCTTTTTAGATTCTGCAAGATCCATCAAGGTAGTTGAAATTGAAGGTAGTGCTACCCTAGAAGACGAAGATGAAAGCATTCCATGCTTCAAGGGAATGAATCTATACAGTGGAGATAAGGTAACCGTAAATCAAAAATCCGTACTTGTTGTAAGATTTGATGAGGATAAATATGTATATTTAGGAGAAAATACAAAAATTAATATCAAATCTGAGGGTAAGGATAGATATAAAACAAATATCTTTGTAGAAGAAGGTATCGTACTTGCTGAGGTGCAAAATAAGCTCCATGAGGATGAGGAATTCTTCCTATCCTCAAATAATTCCGTCATGGCAGTAAGAGGTACAGTCTTTGGCTTAAATGTTATAAGAGGCGAAAATGAAATCATTGAAACCTATTCGGTATATAAGGGAGTTACCGAATTAGTTGTATTCGATAAAAAGGATGGAGAAATCATAAAGGGTAAGATAAGTGATCTTTCCGATTCTAAGATTGAGATTAAAGTACCAAAGAATGATGTAATTCCAGAAGAGGAATTTAATAATCTAACTAAGGATTGGTTAGCTCTTATTCATGAGAAATTTGAAAATCCTGAGGATGCAAATAACCAGCTAAACGAAGTTGAAATTGTTGCAAGTAAGCCATCTAAGGAGGATTATTCCGATGTAATTGATGTCATTAGTCCAGATACAAATGTAACCTATTCCTCCATTATCTATAATGCTGAAGGCTATTTTGGACAATATGATGGAAAGAATCATAAGATTAACGTCACTGTAGAAAATCCAAATGCGAAAATAACCTATAAGGGTGAAAATGATAATGAGTACAAGGATGTTAATGATTATGAATTTATGGCCCCAGGATCTTATCGTGTATATTATAGAATCGAGTGTGAGGGCTTTGAGGTAAAGGAAGACTTTAAGGTTATCCATATTTCAAAGGCTAAGCTCAATATTGAATATATAAAGGATTTTGTATGCCCTAATCTATTGATTGAGGGAATGAGTGTAGAAGATGCAATGTCTGATATCAATCTACATGAATATGTTTCTATAAATGGTATAGATGTAGATCAAACAATCTTGAAAGATTCTACATTTACCTATGAGGGTATCCTAAGTGAAGAACAAGATACCTATAAGGCATATATAGAGTTACCAGATGTGGTTAAAAATTATTATGATGAGGCTCATATTGATTTAAATCTAAAGGCAGAAAAGCTTGTACTAGATAGTACTCTCCAAATAGAACATAATAATGGAACACCTGCACTTGTAATTGGTAATGCAAGATTAAATAAATATAATGGTATTTTAGTTTCTGATTTAATGGCTGAAGCCAAATTTACTGTAGGAGGCCAAAATATAGAATATAATACAGTAACTTATTCCTATAACTATAGGACCGATGGCTTCTATGAGCTTGAAAATGGAATGAATACTATCGATCTTGAAATGAATATAAATGACCATATTGTAAATACAACTGTATTCTTTTATTTCTTTGACCAAAGATATCAAAGTGAATTAAATATAAAGCTAGATACAGCTATCGTAAAAGAATTATCCAATGCTATGTATTGGTTTAAGACAGATAACTTACCATCTACAGAAAATGATATTACGATTAGTGGATCATTCCTACTTGAAAAATTAGGCCTAATGGATTGTTATATCAATTTACCAACCGATTATTTAGATGATACTTCAGAAAATTACACTAAAAATAATGACTTTACTTTCCCTAAGGACCAATTCTCAAACATTAATTTTACCCTAATGCCTACAGGACAAACAAAGGGAGCAAACTTATCTATAAATGTTTATTTCTCACAAAATGAACCAAGTGTATATCCAAGCTATACGATTTCTAATTTAAGCTTTAGACCGAACCAAGAAATAAACTTCGTAGTATCTAAAGAACCTGTAGCCTATTCCTTAGATGGAATCAACTATAGCCCATCCCTATCGATTCCAAATACAGGCAAATACGATGTTTATTATAAGGTTGGTAATTCCTTAATTGTAGAGGGTAAGGAATATGTCACCATCCAAAATAGTACCATAACGAATGATAATTTAGATTTAATCTCAAATGAAATCTATGTATTGACCGATGAGGTTCATAAATATAGTATGATGGTATCCAATGGTGAAACTGAAATCTTAGCTAAGGTAGAATCTACTGATGGATCGATTATGTCTCCATTTAAAGATATTTATGAAATCTATACCAATATTTTAAAGAATAGTACATATTACGATAGTACTACAGGAGAAGAAATTGAATGCGTAGTTTCCGTATCCGAATTTGATTCAAAAAATCCAGATTTTAGCTACTCCATTGCTAAAGAAGGCTATGATACCATATCCAATACCATTCATTTTATTGAAGCCCCAATTACAGGCCTCATCGAGAGTGGTCAAAATGCTGGTGGATCTACCATTTCCAATCCACAGGATTTTATGGTGAGCTTAAGCGATATCGATGAGGTATATGCAACAACACCATCTATCTCAAGAGAAAATGAATTCACTTCCTATTCCATCATCTATTCTATTGATGAAGGAAAGACTTGGACGAAAGAAGAACCAATTTTCACAAGTGTTGGAGAATATAAGGTTTATTCTATCTATACCTATACCGTAAGTGGAAGTGGAAATGAAAATGTATTACTTTCCATTCAAAATATAAAGGTTGTTGAATAAGGAGGATTTAAAAATGAAAAAGAATAAATTATTATTTGGCATAGGCATTCTTTGTGCAATCGCACTATCCTCCTGCGGGGAACCATTCAACAAAGATAGAGGTCAGGAGGAAACATTCCCTTCCGTTTCTATTCCAGATGTCTTAAAGCCAACGGAGGGAAGTCAAGATAAAGATAGCATCACCTATACGGTTCATCATGCACTAGAGATGGAAAATGGAGAATACCAAACGGTAGCAGTTGAAACCTTAAGTGCAAAAAAAGGCGAAAAGACAAATGCTACACCAAAAACCTATAATGGCTATAAGGCAGAAGAATTTAGTCAGCTTGATGTTTCACCCGATGGATCAACCGTAATTACAATTCAATATAAAATCCAAAAATATTCGATTACTCTTACGGGTAATACATTTGAAGGAAGCTTAGCTGGTAGTGGCGAATACACTATCTTAGATGATGATGCAATCCTTACTGCAAAGCCATATATCGGATATGAATTCTTAGGTTGGTATGATGGGGATACCTTACTTTCAAATAAGCAAACCCTAAGCATAGCATTAACGAGTGATATGAATATTAAGGGCTTATTTAAGATTAAGGATGAATTTAAGAATTATGAATTAGAAACGAATGAATCGAGCTGTACAATTTTAAAGCAAATAGATGATAAAGAAAGCGTCGTTACGATTCCTGAGGGTGTAACAAGCATTGCCTATAACGCCTTCAATAGCTATTGCTTAAAAATATTAACACTTCCAAAATCATTAAAAAGTATTGAAACCAAAGCCTTCTTTACCCCATCATTAGCGAAAATTACTTTGAATTCTGATTGTATTATTTTTGATGGCGCATTTGATAATGTATATCCTATAGAAATCTATGACCTATCAGAAAATGGACATGATGCATCTTTTATGAATCATGCGGATATCCATAGATCTCTTGATGAAGAAAGCCGATTTGAAATCGATAGCGATGGCTTTATTTGGGGTTTAATCGAAGATTATAATCATGAGAATACCTTAAGACTATTTGGTAGAGTAGAAGAGAATAGTTTTGAAATTGTATTTCCTAAATCACATACCATGAGGGGAATAACCTATAATGAATATACGATCTATTCCTATGCCTTCTATAAGGATAAGGTTAAGGTTATAACACTAAATGATTCTATAAAAAGTATAGAGGATAATGCCTTTGGCGAATGCGTCAATTTAGTTGAATTATTTAATTTTTCTAATATTAATATAACTATAGATCCACCCTCCTTTGATAATGGATCCATCAATAGAAATTTAAAAATAATCCATCTTAATGAAAATGAAGAAGGATTAATCAAAAGCTATGGTGATTTCGATTATTATTTAAAGGATATCGATGACATAACACATGCCATTATAGTAAATTGTACCAATATAGAAGAGAATTTTACCATAAATGCGATTGGAAATTATCCTACCCTAATTGGTGAAAATGCATTTAAGGGCAATACGAAGATTAAAAATCTAACCCTAGGAGATAACGTTATAGGTATTGAAAAGAACGCCTTCTATAATTGTACAAGCCTAGAAACCCTAGATGCAAAGGATGTAAAATATATTGATGATTATGGCTTTTATTCTGCAGGACTCAAAAAGGTAGATTTACCAAAATGTGAAATTATTGGCACAAGCGCCTTCCATTGTTGTAATGTATTAAAGCATCTTAACGCACCAAAAGTAAAAGACATCGGTAGCGATGCATTCTATAATGCATCTGCATTATACCAATTTACATTACCTTCTACTTTAGAAGAAATTAAAGAAAATGCCTTTGGTAATTGTACAAATTTAATTGAATTAATTAATTTATCCAACCTAGATTTATCGGATACATCAGAAAATGGATATATTTCAGCAAATGCATTGAATATTGTTACAGATAGTAAAGATTCTAAAATTAGCAATACAAATGGCTTTATTACCTATAAGGATACTGAGGATACTATCCTATTATCCTTTGATGGTGAAAGTAAGGATTTAGTTATCCCATCCGATATTACTCAAATCTATCCATATGCATTATCCAATTTAACATTGGATTCCTTAAAAATAGGTGCAAATATAGAAGAACTCCATAGGAATTCTCTATATTCTACTAAGATACAAGAGCTATCCATCGATTTAACGAATGATAAAGCAAATACCATTGAAAGAATGAAATATCTATTTGAGGAAGATGTTTATGATGATTATGAAATAGATACTGTAATTGTAGATGGATCGATTACAAATATTCCAAGTAATTTCTTCTATGGGCTTGATGTAAAAACCTTCGTTTTACCATCTACTATTGAATCTATATCCTATGATTCCTTCTCATACCATGCGATAGAAAAGGTATACTTTAATGGAGACTATGATGCATGGAATAATATTTCCTACCCAACCAACAATGGATTCTTCCAAAATGAAAATGCTCCAATGATTTATTTTAAGGATGAAAGTGGCGCAATTACCTTCAAGGAGAATACCTATATTCCTTTTGAAGTATTATATATTCCAGAGGGTGTAACTTATATTGATAATCATAAATATCAATATTACACAATAAAGGAAGTTGTAATCCCAGAAGGAGTAACAGAAATTGGGGATGGAGCCTTCCAATACTGCAAGAATCTAGAAAAGATTACGCTACCTAGCACACTAGAATCTATTGATTATGGTGCCTTTCTAAATTGTTCTAAACTTACTAATGTAATATTACCCGATGGACTTTCAAAGCTTGGATATTCTTCATTTGCTAATACAGCAATTACATCCATTACAATTCCAAGTACAGTAAATTATATTGAAGGTGGTGTATTTGAAAATTGCAAAAAGCTTTTCGCTGTAAACTATAATACAAACGAAAATATTGGATATTCTATGTTTAAAGGATGTAGTGTACTTCAAAGCGTTAAGATAACAGGAAAACCTGAAGAGATTTCACCTGAAGCATTCATGGATTGCAAATCTCTAAAGAAAATCATTTTACCAAATACAATGAACTATATTGGAAATGATGCATTCAATAATTCTGGTATAAAGGCTATCGATTTAAGCGAGCTTTCCATTTCATCTATTAACTCGAGTACCTTCCAAAATTGTAAATATTTAACAAATATAACTTTACCAACCACCATTACATATATTGGTAGTAGTGCATTTGCATATTCAGGTATAAAGGAGTTTACCATAAGTGGTACTATTGATTTTCTACCGAATAATCTATTTGAAGGATGTATGAGTTTAGAGACAATTACACTAGAAAATGGAGTTACAACCATTTCCGATAATGCCTTCTTAAACTGTAGAAACCTAAGAACTCTAAAATTACCTGAATCTCTCATTGAAATTGGTTCACAATCCTTCAAGGGCTGTACTTCCTTAAATGATATTACATTACCTGAGGGATTAACAATAATAAATAATAATGCCTTTGATGGATGTCAATCCTTAAAAAATATTACCCTTCCAAATACATTGACATCGATTGGCGCTCATGTATTTAAGGATTGTCCAAGAATAGAATATAATACCTACAATTATGGAAATTATTTAGGGGATGATACAAATCCTTATAGATATTTCATTGAAGATACAAAGGAAGAAGATGAGATTACACTTCACCTAGATTGTAAAATTATTGCAGGAAGCCCATTTCATAGGTCTAATGTATCTAAAGTTACGATTCCAAATGGAGTTTTAACACTACCACAAGGATTATTCA
>CAMEKD010000041.1 GCA_945920825.1 uncultured Anaeroplasma sp. | reverse complement strand
TATTATGGAAGAAAGAGTAGAGGAGTTTTTATCCATTGAGGATGAATTTTTTCATCTAGATCATGAAAATAAAATTGCATATATGGAGCTTGAATTTGAAACACCAAAGGAAATCTTTGACTTTAATGCAGTGACAAAAATACCACTCATTAACGATGATTTTATGGATTGGATAAAGTATGTATTAGATATGGCTCCAAGAAAGTATTCTATAGATATCTCTATTTCTTTTGGTAATATGGATGGATATAGTAGTGAATATTTAAAAAATGTTTTTTTAAAAAATTCAGTTCTAGAATTTAAAAGAATGGAAAAGAAAGTTTCAAAGAAAAACCATATCGCAATATGGCTCATTATTCTTGGAGTACTCTTATTAATATCTACGATTTTTCTGACAGGCTTTTGGAAGGAAGATGGAGTTATAAAGCAGGTTGTAACCTATATATTGGATATAGCAACTACTGTTACGATTTGGGAGGGCTTAACGATTCTTGTAGTAGATTCTACAGAAAGAAGAAGCCAAATGAAGAATATCCTTTCAAGAGTAAAATCGATTCGTTTTCAAAAGCTTTAACCTAAAGCTTTTTCTTTTCTTTTTGAAAGGAAAAGAATATAATAAGCATAGAGTTTTAAAGGAGTATATAAAAATGAGTGATATTAGAATTCAAGATGATTTATACGAAGCAGTAAATGGCGATTGGCTTAAAACTGCAGTAATTCCAGAGGACCGACCTATGACTGGAGGATTTTCTATCTTAGATGAAGAGGTAGAAAAGCTATTAATTAACGATTTTAATCTATTAGCTAATGGCCAAAAGAATACCAATATTAAGGAAATGACATATGCTGTAGAATTATATAAAAAGGTTTTAGATACCAAAAGAAGAAACGAAGAAGGAATTACCCCACTTTTAAAGGATTTAGCCGTTATTCAATCGATTCAATCTATAGAGGATTTAAATTCCTTAAGCCTAGATTTCTTACTTAAGGATGTACCACTACCATTTCAAGCAGGTGTTGAGCCTGATATGGGAGATGCAACAAAGAATTCCTTTGTTATTCTAGGCCCATCTTTAATCTTACCGGATACTACGTATTATGATGGATGTAATGAGGCTGGTATAGAGCTTTTAAATGTATATAAGGATATGGCATCTAAGGCGCTTGCATATACCAATTTAGCTAAGGAAGATCAAGAAAAGTATTTAGAGGATACAATAAAATTTGATAGCTTAATCGCAAAATGTGTTAAAAGTCAGCTTGAGTGGGCGGATTATGTTAAGAATTATAATCCAACACCACTAGAAGAGGTTATAGAAAGCCTTAAGCCTTTTGATTTTATGGGAATGCTTAAAAAGGAATATAAGGATGAATTCCCTAAAACGATTGTCGTATATGATCCAAGAGCAATTAAAGAATTCAATACATATTTTAATTTAGATAATTTAAATCTTTATGTTCACTGGGCTTATGTAAAATATTTATTAAAATCAGCCTTCACGTTAAGTGAGGAGTTAGCTGAAATTAGTACAATATTTAGAAAAGCATTGATGGGAATTGATGCATCACCAAAGCTTGAAAAGCAGGCATTTATGGCTGTATCTAGAGTATATAGTGAACCTATTGGTGTATATTATGGTAGAGAATACTTCGGTGAAGAAGCGAAAAAGGATATTGTTTCTTTAGTGAAGAAGATTATTGAAATGTATAAGGTGAGAATGAAGAACAATACATTCCTAGCTGAAGAGACTAAGATAGAGGCTATAAAGAAATTATCTACTATAGAAATTAAGATGGGATATCCAGAATATATTCATGAACTTTATAGCAAAATGGAGTTAACTCGAGATTTATCCTACTATGATTCTATGGTAAAGGTATCTATATTAAAATCTATCGATAATCTAAATAAGCTTAATAAGAAGGTTGACCGTACCGAATGGGCAATGCCAGGTCATATGGTAAATGCTTGTTACAATCCATCAGCAAACGATATTACCTTCCCAGCTGCAATTTTACAAAAGCCATTCTATTCGATTCATCAAACGATTTCTGAAAACTTAGGTGGAATTGGCGCAGTTATTGGTCATGAAATCTCTCATGCATTCGATAATAATGGTGCACAATTCGATGAAAATGGAAATATTAAGAATTGGTGGAAGGAAAGTGATTATAAAGCGTTCCAAAAGCTTACAAAAGATATGATTCAGCAATTCGATGGTATTCCATTCTTAAGTGGCAAGGTGAATGGCGAATTGGTCGTATCGGAAAACATTGCCGACAATGGTGGTATGGCAGTTACTCTAGCTATTATGCACGAAATTCCAAATAGTGATTTCAAATTATATTTTGAAAATTGGGCTAAGGTTTGGTGTATGAAGGCAAAGGAACAATATACCTTATATCTTTTAACAAATGATGTCCATTCTCCAGCAAAACTTCGTGCAAATATTCAACCTAGAAACTTTATAGAATGGTATCAGGCATTCGATGTAAAGGAGTCCGATTCTATGTATATTGAGCCAAAGAAGAGAATCGTGATTTGGTAAGAAATGCATTATAGATGTTTGGATTGTAATTATGAATTTGATGCTTATCCTATAGCACATCCACATCAGGGCTTATTTGTACAAATGGGCTGCCCTATTTGTTTGAAAGCGCAGGCACAAAAAAAGGTGTGCCCGAGGTGTGGTTCTATAAAGTTAAAGCAAACTCTTAAAAAAAGGTGAGTATGTATTCCCCTTAAACTTAGTGTCAAATAGTTTTTACTATATGTTATACTATAGTAAGAATACTTGTATATTCCTTTGGTGGCTTGTACTATAAGGAAGGAATTTCATTTAGAATCAATGGGTGGTTTATTTTCGTATTCGACCTTATAAAAATTACTAAGCGGCAATACTTGCCTTTGGAATTTTATATTAAAATAGAATGATTTATGGAAGGAGGATTCACAATGAATGTAATTAAAATAGCTTATGCAAGAACATTTCAATTCTTTTTAAGAATTGCATCGAAAATCGTCAGATTTCCTATTCCTACAGTTAAAGAAAGATTAGAAGATATTCCAACACTTTTAAAGGATGAAGGATTAAAATGTCCAATCCTTATTGTATCGAATACAGTATCAAAAGGAAAAAGATATGAATCACTTATAAAGATGCTTGATGCAAATCAAATTAAATATTTTTCCTATATTGGAGTTGCAAGTGATCCTACCTTCAAAACCATTGAGGTTTTAGCGGGCTTTTATAAAGCGCATGAATGTGATTCCATTATTGCTATTGGAGGTGGCTCTGTCATAGATGCAGCCAAGGCAATGGGTATATTAGTTTCGAATAAATATAAGAATTTAGCTCGATTCAAGGGCGTTTTAAAGGTGAAAAAAAGACTTCCATTTTTTATTGCCGTACCTACAACTGCAGGTTCAGGAAGTGAAGCCTCCGTTGCAGCTGTTGTAACAAATCAAGAAACTAAGGATAAATTTGCAATAAGCGACGGTAAGCTTGTACCTAATGTTGCCATATTAGACGATTCCTTACTTAAGGGGCTTCCAAGCGAGCTTGTTGCAACTACAGGTATGGATGCATTTACTCACGCTATGGAATCTTATATGAATCATGCAGGAAATAAAAAAAGTAAGGAATATGCGAAGAAGAGCTTATCTTTAATAAAAAATCATTTATTTGAATTCTATTCGGATAGAGAAAATGATATCGCAAGGCATAATATGCTTTATGCATCTTTTTATGCAGGCATATCCTTCGCAAGAAGCTATGTAGGCTATGTTCATGCCCTAGCCCATGCGATTGGTGGAGTATATCATAAGCCTCATGGCTATTTAATTGCAATATTATTGCCTTATGTATTAGAGGCCTACGGATGTAAAGCATATAACGCATTATCTGAGGCATCTATAGAAATGGGTATAGGTAGTGATAAGGTATCAAAAGAAGAAAATGCTTCCTCCTTAATTTCTTGGATAAGAGAATTAAATCAAAAAATGGGAATTCCTGATTCTTTAGAACAAATGATTCATGAAAAGGATTATTTGCCTCTTGCAGAGCATGCTTCTATTGAAGCAAATCCATTATATCCTGTACCTAAGGAATTCGATAAGAATGAGCTTGCTCTCATTTTAAAACGGGCAAATTCCAAAAAGTTTTAGCACAAATCTTTGTTTGTGCTTTTTTCAATGCTATAATGTATGGGGGTGTTATTATGGATCATATAGAAGTAGAGAAAAAGAATAATGTTTCTATAATTGACTTTTTATACGTTACATCAATGGTAATGTTTTTTCTTGCTATATTAGCTCTAAGAAGCCCTATTCTATATAAGGATTTTAACCAAGACAATCAATTTAACGACATTTGGTTTATATCAATTACTTTATACGCCTTTGGATCCTTGCTTTGCTATTTTATAGGCATCTTTAAAAGAAAAAAATATGCATCGATGGAAGATGGAAAGTATGCAATAAATCATTATTATGGCTTCTTTAATTTTTTATTGATATTACCACTTGATTTTGGCTTATTATTCATGATAGGTACGAACACCTTATTTCCTGCAAATTTTATTAGTGTAATCTTATATGGTGTCATATCCTTATTCTTTTTGATTTCCTTTATTTTAAGATCTACTTTGCTAAAAAGAACAGAAACCTTAGGACTTAGGTCCTTTGATATGAATTCCTTTATTTATTTTTCTTATGCAACATTCATGCTTTTGCTTAATGTATTGAATGTAGATATGTCTACTCACTGGGTGATTATATTAGTTGGAATAAATTTCATTATTACTCATTTTACAGTATACTATCCTGTAAAAGCTATGCAGTTTGCTATAGATAAAAAGAAATATAATCCAGTGATGACGGTATATAAATTTGTTATCGGTTTAGTAAGAAAAAAAGTATTTTTCTTTATAGGATTAATCTTCACCATCCTTATTGGATTATTCTATTGGCTAGGTGGACTATATGCTCTTAAGGATGGTCTATTCAATATATTCTTTGTTATTGCATTATTCTATTTTTCTCTTGCTATCGTTCGATTTTTCACATTCCTATGGAATAAGAAAATAAGTGGACTTGAGGATTCTATACGATTTAGAAGTCAATGTAAAATAACCATATTCAATTCCATATCTATACTTATTTTAACGAGCCTACTTGGCGGATTATTGTTTTATATATTTAATGATTCCCTATCTAAGGAAAGTCAAAATTGGTTTATTTTTATACAAACTATATTCTTAGCTTTACGTATGTTTTTCTTATATATGGATGTAAAGATAGCAAATCAAAGTAAGAATCCATATAATATAGCTATAGCAGAGGGTGGAGTAATATCTACCTCTGTCATGCTATTTTCTATTGTTTTATCCTTAAATCTATATTTTGGATTTAACTATATCCATAAAATTGTATCCTTAATTTTAGTATTTATTATTTTATCTAGTGGACTTGCAGTGAGTGTTCATACCTTTGTATTAGGGATTTTAGGCTTAAATGGAAAAATTAAGGATAAAGAGAATATAGATAATGGAGATTAAAGAGGGCTATACGCCATTTAGATTCAAGTACAAAAGCTATTCTTCAAAATATAGAAATGTATGATTCTATAATCTCTTTTAAGCATTGGAATTTATACAAAAGAAGTAGGTATATCGCAATTATGAGCATGATTTATATCTTTTTAATTTAATGAAATTTTTAAATAATTCGAGGATTGATGTAAAATGACTCTATTGAAACGTTTACAATAGGATTTCACGAAAATTGTAAAGATTTTTCAAAAGTATCTATGTTACAATGATAATAAGAAGAAAGGATGAAGATCTTATGCAAATATTCCAAAGTATATTAGCTTTACTTGCAGGCGTTGGTGTATTCGTCATAGGTATGAATATGATGTCTGATGCCTTACAAAAGGTTGCAGGCCCTGGTATGAAAAAGCTAATAGGTAAAATCACAAATAACCGATTTGCTGGTGTCGGAATTGGTGCTGGTGTTACAGCATTAATACAGTCGAGTGCTGCAACTACAGTCATGGCTATCGGTTTTGTTAATGCTGGTGCTATGACTCTTGCCCAAGCAACTTCAATAATTATGGGTGCAAATATCGGTACAACCGTTACCGGATTATTAGTTTCCTTAGAAAGCTTAAATATTTCATTATATGCATCTGTTTTAGCATTCATAGGTATTATGATGACCTTTGTTAAGAAAAATGATAGGATTCATAATATTGGTGGTATACTTGCGGGCTTAGGTTTATTATTTATAGGTTTAAAGCTTGTTGGTCAGGCCTTCGATAATGAAGAAGTATTAAATGCTTTTATGAATTTATTCCAAGCATTAGATTTTCCATTATTATTAGTATTATTTGGTATTTTATTAACTGCATTAATGCAATCCTCATCTGCTATGACTGGCTTAGTTATCATGATGGCAGGATCTGGTGCTATGACTATGGGGGATGCATTATTCGTAATTATTGGTGCGAATGTTGGTACTTGTTTCACATCTTTGCTTGCAATTATAGGTTCATCTACAAATGCGAAAAGAACTGGCTTTATGCATTTGACTTTTAATCTAATTGGTTCGGTATTATTTACAATAGTAGTTTGGATTTTTTCGGCTCAAATTCAGGATTTATTAGAAAAAACTGGTTGGAATCCCGAATTTCAAATTGCTGTATTCCACGTTGTATTTAATGTTGTAACAACTCTAATTTTGTTACCATTTACAAAATATTTAGTTAAATTCGTTGAGCATGTTGTTCCAGATAAGCCAAATGAGCTAGCGCACACATTAAAATTTATCGACCGTCGTGAGCTACGTACTCCAGCTATCGCTGTTATGCAGGTTAAAAAGGAAATTGAAAATATGGCGAATTTAGCTAAGGAAAACCTTGAAAAGGGATTCTATGAGGTATGTAACCAGGAAGGAAAATATAATCTAGAGATTGAAAAGAGAGAAAATGCAATCGACTACATCAATGCTGAAGTTACAGACTTCTTAATTAAGCTATCTCCTTTAGTAACTGGTTCTAACCTTGAGCAGGTTGGTTCCTATTACCATGTAATTAACGATATTGAACGTATTGGTGACCATGCAGAAAATCTACTTAAGGATGCACAGCATATGCACGAAAAGGGTATAAAATTTTCAAGCGTAGCAGAAGCAGAATTAAAGACGATGTTCGATACGGTTGAGCAAATGTTTGCGATTGCAATTAAAACATTTGATACATCCATAGATGTAGATTTAAAGGAATTATCCGATCTTGAAGCTAAGACAGATGATTTAAAGCATCAATTATCGATTTCTCACTTTGAAAGACTTGCACAGGAAAACTGTACAATGGAGCTTGGTGGTTATTTCACATCCATTATTTCTGGACTTGAAAGAGTTGGTGATCACTTAGTTAATATAGGTTATTCTATTCAAGACCCAACAGGTAATCAAAACGAAAGAACAGATAATTATAATTTCTATTGGGAATAAGCTTCTAAGGAAGCTTTTTTCTTTTCAAAATGATTTTTCTTGCTATAATGGAATTAGATAGATACGATTGGAGGGATTTTTATGGTCCCATATATATTTTTAGGACTAGGTGCAGTATCCTTAGGTATGTTTTTATTTAAAAGAGATAAGAAAAGCTCCATTGTTGCGATTGCCCTAAAGGCATTAACTAGTCTATTCTTTTTGCTTACCGCTCTATTTTCCTTATACGAAAATATAGGAAATAATCCTATGGATAACAGTAAGCTTTTAGCTTTAATCTTTATGATTTTAGGCTTAATTTTTGGAATGGTTGGAGATATTCTACTCGATTTTAAAATCTATTTTAAAACCTTAAATATGAGATTTTTATGCTTAGAAAATGATTATGATATTCTAATGATTACAGGAATGTCATCCTTTGGTATTGGGCATATATTTTATATCCTTGCCTTAATGGTCTATACCCCAATAGAATGGATATATCTGATATTTTCTACTCTAGGTGCCACACTCTTCATGTCTTTTATATTTATAATATCCATAAAAGTAATGAAAATGGATTTTAGAAAATTCTTCATTCCATCCATTTTATATGGCATATTACTTGCGAGCTTTGTTTTTCTATCCATATTTAAGATTTCATTTTCTTATACAAAGGCAAACTTGTTCATACTTATTGGTTCTATTTTATTCATTGTTTCCGATTTGATTTTATCGATTACCTACTTTTCTAAAAAAGAGGATTATGAGAAAAAAGGATTTATGAATCCGGAATCAAGATTTATGATTATTATGAATCATATAACGTATTATGCTGCACAGTTTTTAATTGCAATTGCAATATTATTCTTATAAAATTTATGTAAGGAGGAATATAAAAAATGAGAAAGAATTTTGGTGTTAAGCAGTATTTATATCCAATGCCTGTATTTATTATTGGAAGCTACGATGAGAATGGTAATCCTAATTTGATGAATGCCGCTTGGGGTGGCATTACGGATACAGATAAAATATCTATTGCGATGAGCCATCATAAAACTACAGAAAACATACTAAAAACAAAAGCCTTCACAGTAGCTATTGGTACAAAGGAATATATGGCTGCATGTGATTATGTTGGAATTGTATCTGGTTTAAAGGATAAGGATAAATTTAAGAAAAGTGGATTCCATCAAATTAGAAGTGAATTTGTAAATGCACCTATTATAGAAGAATTACCTATAACACTAGAGTGTGAATTATATTCTTATCAAAATGAAGTAATGGTAGGAAAAATTATTAATGTATCTTCTGATGAAAAATTTTTAGGACCAGATGGACTTCCTGATTTAGATAAATTTACTCCAATTACCTACGATCCAATTCATCATGACTATTTAGAGCTTGGTGAGGCTTTAGGTCGGGCATTTTGTATTGGTAAGGAAAAAATGTAATTATTGGGCTATACGGAAGTATAGCTTTTCTTTCTTTATTGATTTTTGCTCCTTTATCATATATGATAAATATATATAACAAGGAGGCTTTTTATGGGCAAGGTATGGTTGGATTGGGAAACCGCAAATAATTTTATTACAGATGCATTTGTAGGATATGGTGTGCCTTTTGAGGATGCAAAAATCTGTACAGAGGTATTACTAGAAAGTGATAAAAGAGGTATTGAATCTCATGGATGTAATCGATTTAAGCCGATTTATATTGATAGAATAGTTGCAGGAATCCAAAATCCTGTAACGAATTTTGAAATAATAAAAGAAACAGAATGTACTGCAGTTGTGGATGGACATGATGGAATGGGTCAGGTCATCGGTAAAAGAAGCATGCAGATGGCGATAGATAAAGCAAAAAAATATGGTATGGGTATGGTTGTTGTAAGAAATTCCTGCCACTATGGTATTGCTGGATACTATGCAACACAAGCAACAAGCCAGGGCTGCATTGGTATTACAGGTACAAACGCAAGGCCAAGTGTTGCACCTACCTTTGGCGTTGAGGGTATGTTTGGTACAAACCCACTTACGATTGGTATTCCATCCGATGAGCCATTTGATTTTATTTTGGATTGTGCTACATCCATCACACAAAATGGTAAGATTGAATATTATGAAAGAATTGGCGAGGATGTACACGAGGGAACAATTATCGGGCATGATGGTAAGCCTGTTTTAGGTGATGCAGGTATTGCACTTAAGAAGATTCGAAGTGGCGAGGCTGCACTGACTACCCTAGGTGGTATTGGTGAGGCTTTAGGTGGATATAAGGGCTATGGTTATGCTGTTGCTGTTGAGTTATTATCTGCAGTATTACAAGACGGATTATATGGCAAAGATTTAAATGGTAAGGATAAGGATGGTAATAAATCTCCATATCATTTAGGCCATTTCTTTATTGCAATTGATACAAATCATTTCTTAGGCGAGGATTTATGTAGAAAGAAAACAGGAGATATTTTAAGAAGCATTCGAGCTTCTCAAAAACAGCCTGGTCAAGAACATATTTATACTGCTGGAGAAAAGGAATATAATGTATGGCAGGAAAGAAAAGATAAAGGTGTACCTATTTCTGAACCAGTACAAAAGGAAATGAGCGCAGTAAGAGATTCCTTAGGACTTAAATATAAATTCCCTTGGGAATAAAAAGCGGGGCTTCCCGCTTTTAAAAATTATACATGAAAGGGGATGGGCTTTATGCCTTTTTTACCTATAACTTTAGAAGAAATGAAAGAATATGGTTGGGAACAACCAGATTTTGTATATATCATTGGAGATGCTTATATTGATCATCCATCCTTTGGACCTGCTATTATTTCTAGAGTATTAGAAAATTTTGGTTATAAGGTATGTATTGTATCTCAGCCAGATATTTATGATGATAAGCCATTTAAGCTATTTGGTAGACCTAGACTTGCCTTCTTGGTTTGTGCTGGTAATATTGATTCAATGGTAGATCATTATTCCGTATCCAAAAGAAGAAGAAAAAAGGATTATTATACTCCAAATGGAGAAATGGGTAAGCGCCCAGATAGAGCATTGATCCGATATTGCTCTAAATTAAAAGAATTATATCCAGATGTACCAGTGGTTTGTGGTGGGATTGAAGCTTCCTTAAGAAGATTAAATCATTATGATTATTGGGATGATTCTGTAAGAAGAAGTGTATTATTAGATTCTCATGCAGACCTACTTTTATATGGTATGGGTGAAAAGACTATCGTTCAGGTTGCAGATGCACTAGATTCTGGTCTTGATATTAAGGATATTATTTATATAAGAAATTCTGTGTGGAAAACAAAGGATAAGGACTTATTGCCAGAGGATGCTATATGGCTTCCTTCCTATGATGAGGTTTTAGCGGATAAAATGAATTATGTTAAATCCTTCCAAATGCAATATCAGAATACAGATGCCTTTACAGGTAAGGCCTTAATCGAACCTTATAAGAATGTATATGTCGTACAAAATCCACCTGAGTTTCCATTATCTCAGGAGGAAATGGATGCAACCTATTCCTTACCATATATGAGGACATGTCATCCATTAATTGAGGCAAAAGGACATGTCCCTGCAATCGATGAGGTAAAATTTTCTGTTATATCGAATAGAGGATGCTATGGAGGATGTCATTTTTGCGCACTTACAATGCATCAGGGTAGGATTATTCAATCGAGAAGCAAAGAATCCATTTTAGATGAAATTAAGACGATTTCTAAGGATAAGGATTTTAAAGGATATATCCATGATATCGGTGGACCTACTGCAAACTTCTATAGACCTGCCTGCGGTAAACAATTAAAGCATGGTGTATGTACAACAAGAGAATGTATTGGCTATAATCCATGCAAGAATCTAGAAGTAGATCATACAGAATATTTAGATATTTTAAAGGAAGCAAGAAAGCTTCCTGGAATTAAAAAGGTCTTCGTAAGAAGTGGCTTACGATATGATTATATTATGTATGATAAAAACCCTGAATTCTTCGAAGAATTAATCAAATATCATATTTCAGGGCAGCTAAAGGTGGCACCAGAGCATGTTGCAGATGAGGTATTAGTAAGAATGGGTAAGCCATCTCGCGGCTTATATGACGAATTTGTAAACCGATATGAGAATTTAAATCATAAATTTGGGATGAACCAATATTTAGTTCCATATTTAATGTCCTCTCATCCTGGTTCTACATTAAATAGTGCAATAGAGCTTGCGGAATACTTAAGAGATTCAGGCCATATGCCTGAACAAGTACAGGACTTTTACCCAACTCCAGGTACAGCATCTACCTGTATGTATTATACAGGAATAGATCCATTTAGAGGAGATAAGGTATATGTACCAAAGAACCCTCACGAAAAGGCTATGCAGCGTGCCTTAATGCAATATAAGCTTCCGCAAAACTATGATTTAGTTTATGAGGCATTAACAAAAGCAGGGCGTCAAGACTTAATAGGATTTGATAAAAAGTGCTTAATTAAGCCTAGAGGATCTAAGGTAGGATATATACCCCTACGTAAGGGTAGGGAGACAAAAACAGGGAAGAAAAAAACAAAATAGTTTAACTCTTTTCATATTGTTTAATAAAATACATTTTTCCTATTATAATTTTAATATAAAAGGTTTATAATAATATAAAGGTTACATTTTTACAAAACTAAAGAAGGAAGGAAAATCATATGGCAGCAATTGGAAAATATGTTATTTTTAATGAAGGTGGATTCTTTTATAAATATCGTCTATATGCAAGTAATGGTCAAGCATTGATCATTAGTGAAGCATATAAGGATAGAAAAGCATGCTTAGGTGGAATTGATACACTAAAGAAGAACATTGATAATTTAAAACTTGATTACGAAAAGGACAAGAAAGGTGCATGGTGCTTCCGCTTAATTACACAGCAAGGTAGACCACTTGCACAAAGTGCAAATTATAAAACACAAAAGGATGCAGAAAGAGCCGCAGGCTCTTTCCAGAAATTTGCATTAACGGATAAGATTGTTGATGAGGACCAAACCAATTCAGATGATCACTATGATGTACAGGTTATGGAAGATTCTATTTCCCCATCTTCCAATGGTAAATTCTTAATCCTTAACGAAGATAAGGATTATTATTATCAGCTAAAAGCAAACAATGGACAGGTATTATGTACCTCTCAAGCATATCTATCAGAAAAGTCTGCAAGAGATGCAATGGAGAATTTCCGTAAGAATGTTTACGAAGGTAGTTTCTATATTTTTATCGATAAGCGTAAACAAGCATTCTTTAAGCTATATTCTAAGCAGTTACGTTTAGTTATGACAGGTGAAACCTATAAGACAAAAGATATGGCTATTAGTGCTGCAAAATCTG
>CAMEKD010000040.1 GCA_945920825.1 uncultured Anaeroplasma sp. | reverse complement strand
CTCCATCAGGTATGAATCTATTTATATATTGTAATAATAATCCTGTGATGTATTCAGACGGAGATGGTAGTTTTCCGATATCGTCTTTAATAATTGGTACTTTAATTGGGGCTATAGTTGGCGCAGGAATGTCAATTTATCAAGATTCTAAGGATGATAATTCTATAAATGGTAGTATCGGTGGTTGGGCATATGCTGGTTCAATAATTGGAGGAGCAGTTTCAGGCGCTGGTCAAGGATTTGTTGGGGCAATTATTTTAGGTGGTTTAGGAAGTATAGTCAATAATGTTATAGGAAGTGGATTTAATCCTGATTGGGAAAATATGATTGTTGATTGTTTAACTTCAGTAGGTGTGTCGGCTATTGGGTACGGGATTGGACAAATAGTTCGATTTGGTTTTTCAGGTGTTGAGGCAAAAGCATTGAAAGCATTATCTAAGAGAATAGGTAATAGTGTGCTCAATAAGTATCTAAATAGAATTGGTGCAGGAATAAATATTGGTGTAAAGGATATTAATAAACTTGCAAATGCATTATTTAATGCTGAAAAAAATGTGGTTGGTGCTTTTGTGGAATCCTTAGCTTCATCTATTCCCGGATTGATAAAAGATTTAATTTAAAAGAAAAATGCTATGTTCAAACGTAAAGTTGGTAAATGAAATTTTGCAACAAAATTTTATTTACTTACCCTTTTGTTTAAACTGTATAATCGTTTGATAATTCATAGTAATCATAGAATTTTTAAGATTATTCTTTAATAGTATATTAATTATTTAGATTTTTGGATACCAACTTTTTGTTTGAACGTAAGCAAGAAAAATTATTTTTCTGTTATTTATATATGATAAATAAACTATAGTAAAAAAATAAAAATTTATTAATAATCATTGGGAGCATCAATTTTTTCAATTATATTGTTTTATAAATTTGGAATTATGTAAACTTTTATCCTTATGCATGCCTTTTTGGTACGAATAAAGAAATGAGAGGTTGTTATGAACAAAAGATGTTTAATATCATGGGCAATTTTTTTCCCGATATTATTTATGTTAGTTTTTTTTGTAATACAAACGAGAATTCCGATTGCAGTTAGAACTTTTCTTGTTGTTATTATGCTAGTTTTAATATTTTTATGGCCGTATTATTTAGTTTTTGCATTTATGTTTATATGTTCTCCAAAAGAAAAATTACCAAGAAAAGTTAATTTATGCACTTATATTAATGATGTAGTATGCAATCAAATAACTCGTTCTGAATTTGATATTTTGTTTTATAATAAAACTATTAGGATTAATATGGGTGGTTGGATTTTTAAAAAACATTATATACGAGACATAGTCTTAATGTATTATCATTTGTACTATTATAATTATCATAAGCTAAAATCATTCAAAAACCTTAGTAAAAAATTCTTTCCGGCCAAGAACTTATCGATTTTATTTATGATGAAAAATGGCAAAAAGAAGGAATTATATTTGATAAAAAATGGTAAGGAGAGGCGAACAATTTTATGTGATATCAAACTTCTTTTTCTAACAGGTAGAATCAGCAGAAGAAAAAACACAAAAGATGAATATTATAAAATGGAAGTACCAGATTATTATTTATCAATTTAGAATTTTTTAAATTAATATATGTAATAATATAGTGGATACTGTTATGTCCATAAGTGAAAAAAGACAGTAAAGTGCAACAATGTAGTTAAATGTTTATTATGACAATGATAATGATATAGAAATGTATTATTGTCATAATAGATTTTATAATCCAAAATGGAGAAGATGGTTAACCCCGGATAGTCCTAATTATTTAAACATAGATACTCCATCAGGTATGAATCTATTTATATATTGTAATAATAATCCAGTGATGTATTTCGATGGAGATGGTCATATGCCAGAATGGTTGAGAGGCCTTTGCGTTTTAGGTGATGCTACACTTATTGTGGCTGCCATAACTGTTGCTACAGTAGCAACTGGTGGTGCTGCGGCTCCAGTTTTGATTGGTGCTGCGGTTGGAGCCGGTGTCAGTGGCTTTGTTTCTGCAATCACACAATTGGCTGGCCAAGAGCATTCAATTATTTTAGGAAAAGTATTCACAGATATGGCTATTGGTGGTATAACTGGAGCCTTTGGTGGTACTTCATTAAATGCTATTGGAATGGGAATTAGTGGGTCTGCTACAGGATTTGCAGGGAGTATTGCAAGTGATTTTGTATCAGGAGATTCAATAAATTGAGGAATGGCAATTTGGTCTGGAATTCTTGGAGGTGAAATTGGATATTTTGGAGGTGCGGGTGCACAAAATAAAAAAATATCTGATTTTACAAAATATAGAAATAGAATTGCAGATTGTAGGCGTAAAGGAATAACAAATAAGTATTACACAGGAGCTGTTAAAAAGATGTCTTCAATTATTGCAGCTTCAAATCAAACAATTATAAGAAATGTGCCATATACATTCATTACTGCTTTAATAGATCAATATATTTAATATGAGGAAGACATGATAATAAAAAAAATCAAAAGTATTTAGATATTGTTCTTATGGCTATTTAGTTTTATGGACATTTATATTTATTGCAGGGATTTGTTCGCGTATTGTTGATATAGAAACATCTAAAGAGAAAATAATATTTAGTATAGTTATGAGCGTAATATTAATTCCAATTGTTTTATGTTCTTTACATTATTCATTATTTTATCTTAAAGCTGAAGATAATTATTTGATTAGACGTAACTTATTTGGTATTACAAAGAAATATGTATTGTGTGATACTTATTATACAATAGTTTTTCCTTATAGATTTTTTAAAAATAAAGAGTATTACTTTCGTGTATTTTATAAAAATAAAAAAATCACGAATGTTTATAGATATGATACAAATTTTGATGGTTTTGGTAAATAAATAAAAGTTGTTATGAAGAAAAAATAAATTACAGCCACATTTTTAGTGCATACTACACGTAAAAATTTTTATTTTATTTTTATCTCATTTTTGATATAATGGGTTTGTCCAAAAAGGAATGAATACATATGGCATATCAAAAAATTGTTTTGATTATTTATATTCATTGGCTTTAATATTTTAGGCTAGGAGGGTATATGGCTGAGGAAATATCTTTAGACAAATCTCATTCTAAGGCTTCAAATTTGATTTTACATCTATTTGCTTTATAGCTATATTTGCTGTATCTATGCTATCGTTGGCATTGCCCTATTTGGCTTAAAAACCCATAGAATCTTTGCTGTTATTTAGCATCTTTGGTGCAGTTAACAATTTTATCTTTATTTTTAATTTCAAAATTTACGAGGTAGTAACATGAAACTTTTAAAAGGAATAATTAAGGCAGTATTCATCCTCATCTTTGTTCTTGTGGTTGCAGTTGTTGTATTTTTACTTGTAATTAGTGATAATAGTACACCAGATTATAAACCAAGTGAGGATTTAACAACTCTTGATGGTCTATTAGGAAAGGGTATTTATGAATCCTTAGATAAGATTGCTTTAATTCAAAAAGAGGATAGACCAACAAGTGAAAATAACAAGATTGATTTTAGCTTTACCTACCAAAATATCAATGATTGCGTTACCGATATCATTAGAACAAATGAATCGATAAACAACCCAACCTATTTAATGACTGATGGTACAGATAAAATCCTTCAAAATGGTGTTGTTTCCTTAAATTCCATTGAATTTAAAGAGATTAATCATAACGTCGGTATCGTGGCTAGAGGAAGTGCCTTTGGCTTTTATAACACAACGATAACCCTAGGATTAGAAGAAGCACCATCTATTGTAGATAATGTATTATATTTAAAACTTGGAGAATTAAAGCTTGGTAATAAAATGAGTATTTCCAAAGACTTTGTTAAAGGCTTCTTTAATAGATTCTCATTATTTAAGGATAGTAAGAATGATATCTTTGATATTGAAAATCTAACATTAAAATTAGATTTGAATCAGCAAATTGAAAAATTTAGCGGCACAAATCGTTTCAAGGATTTCTTTGGTGGCGCAACCTTTACAACAAGCTATACAGAAGGTGAAAATGCCCATTTAGATTTATCTATGGAAACAAAGAATATCTTTATTAATTATGATATTCCAACTCCACAAATTTTTGAACTTGATCCTATGGCAATACTTGCATTAACGGATAAAACCATTGAACTTAGTGAAGAAAACTTCAATTATATTATTCAGCATAAATTTGATGCTGAAAGCTACAATTTAGATCCGCTTACTTTAGGAGGCTATGAATTTAAATTTGGCTTAAATAATTTGTATTTTGATGTTAATGCTTCACTTCTAAATTCAAATATTTTAGCAGAGGTATCCATCAATAATTTAAAGACATTATTAAAAGCTTCCGTAAAGGAAACTGTAATTAAGGAATCCAATTATGTAAAGGAAGTTAAATTTAATGTAGAAAGCTTTACCCTAGGTAAAACCGAAGTCGCTAACGATAATTTCTTTGATGAAATTGTTATCGATGAGGATACATTAACTCAAGGGCATTCTGATATCATTAAAGTAGAAAATGTAGTATTTGACCATGATAATGGAAAGGTTAAAATAACCTACGCTCCTGCTATATAAAAATTATCCCCATGCTTATGGGGATTTTTTTGATAGTGAAGATATAAAAAATGTCCCAAAACAAAGTTTTCGTATTGGATTTATGAGACAATGAAGAATTATTTAAAATACACAATGTTATATGATTTAGAATTCTTTTAAAAGACTTTAAAATAATGTATAATACGTTTGTGTGAGGTTAAAAATGAAAAAATTAGAACAAGGCCTATTTGTTGGCGAAAGAGCATTATATAATTCAAAGGATTTAGAAATTGTAGATTCTACATTTATGGATGGAGAATCTCCTTTAAAGGAATCTCGAAATATAAAATTGAAAAATTGTATTTTCAAATGGAAATATCCACTTTGGTATTGTAACCATGTAGAGGTATACAATACTACATGGCTAGATACCGCAAGAAGTGGTATATGGTATACACATGATTTAAAAATCATCGATTCCTTTATCGAGGCACCTAAGCAATTTAGAAGATCTAGTGATATCAATTTGGAAAATGTAACGATTCCTAATGCGGAGGAAACATTTTGGACATGCGAGAATATTACACTTAAAAATGTAGTGGCTAAAGGAAATTATTTTTGCATGAACTCAAAAAATATTAAAATTGAGAATTTTACTCTTGCAGGTAATTACGCTTTTGATGGAGCTAAGAATATAGAGATACATAATGCGAAAATGAATTCAAAGGATTCATTCTGGAATTGTGAAAATGTAGTTGTATATGATTCAACCATCATTGGTGAATACTTAGGTTGGAATTCAAAGAACATTAAATTTGTAAATTGTACTATAGATTCTGAGCAGGGCATGTGCTATATGGATAATGTTACAATGGAAAACTGCAAGCTATTAAATTGCAATTTATGCTTCGAATTTTGCCATGATATAGATGCAACGATCCATTCAAAAATTGATTCTGTTAAGAATCCATATAATGGAGTAATTAAGGCTTTGGCAATTGATGAGGTCATATTAGATGAAAATTTAATTGATAATTCAAAAACAATAATTATAGAGGAAAAGAAAAATGTATGATTTTGATAAGAAAATACCAAGAAAAAACACAAATTCATTAAAATGTGATTCTATAAATTCTAAGCTTCCTATGTTGGTTGCAGAGAGGGAGTTTCGGGTAGGTGAGGGAAGTAATAAGGGTATCTTAGATAGAATGAAATGCCCAATTTATGGATATTCTATTACTCCAGATGAATATTTCTTAGCCTATATTTCTTGGTGGAAAAGAAGGCATCATATCGAATTTGATAAGGATTGGATGTTATTTTCAACAGGAGTAGTACCTACGATTTCATCTACGGTAAGAAAGCTTACTACACCTGCAGAAAAGGTTATTTTATTAACGCCGTGCTTTAATATGTTTTATAATTCTATATTGAATAATGGTCGTGTTGTTTTATCCTCTGATTTGATTTATGAAAATCATGAATATAGAATTGATTTTTCTGATTTAGAAAACAAAATGAAGGACCCACAGGCTACTCTTATGATTTTATGTAATCCTCATAATCCTGTCGGAAGAATATGGACAAAAGAGGAATTAGAAAGAATAGGACAGCTGAGTGTTAAATACAATGTTGTTGTATTATCGGATGAAATCCATTGTGATATTGTAGAAGAGGGCTATGAATATATTCCATATTGCTCTGTATCTGATGAATGCAAGATGAATTCCATCACGGCAATCAGTGCAACGAAATGCTTTGGGATACCCGGGCTTCAGTCTAGTGCTGTAGTAGTACCGAATCCATTTTTAAGGCATAAGGTATGGAGAGGGTTAAATACAGATGAATGTGCTGAGGGTAATGTATTTGCCTATACCCCAATCATAAATGCATTAAATGATGGCGAGACATGGGTAAATGAAATGAATGCCTATGTAAAGGAAAATAAAAGATTATTTACAGAAGGACTAAAGGATACAGGACTAATCTTCATTGAAGCTCATGCACTATATGTACTTTGGGTGGATGTATCGAACTATACCTTAGATGCAAAGGAATTCGTAGATCATCTTTATAAGACAACAGGCTTATATATTACTGAGGGTATAGAGTATGGAGAAGCTGGAAAATCCTTTGTAAGAATTAATCTTGCAACAAATAAGGATAATATTAAAGAAGCCATTTCTTTAATGAAAGAGGCAATAAATAGCTTTAAAAAATAAGAGTACTACACAAGGTAGGACTTTTCTCCTTATAGATTATGCTTAAATCTATGTATGTATTGAGGTGAAGAAAATGGAGAATATGGGAAAATGGACATTGCTAGATGAATATATAGAGAAGAATTTTAAGCCTATACGAAAAAGAACCCCAGATGATATTTCCCCAAGAAGAGGTGGAAAGCTTTTTGTTGCAAGAAAGGCTACGCCATTTCAAATGGAGCCCATCACATCAAGGAAAAAGCCAAAGGAAGAAATGGCTATGCTTCGTGATGGGGCTTTAGAGGATAGGCTTAATCAAATGGATGATACATTCCAAGAAAAATTATTTGAATTAATCGATAAGAAAAATCTTAAGGATTCTGATGTTTATCAAAAGGCGAATATTGATAAAAGATTATTTTCAAAAATTCGATCCGATAGTGAATACCATCCTTCAAAAGCAACCGTTATCCTACTTTGCTTAGGCCTTGAGCTTGAAATAGATACTGCCTTAGATTTAATGGCAAGGGCGGGCTATAGCCTAAGCTTTTCAACAAAGTCAGATGTCATCATTAGATATTTTATAGAAAATAAGAAATATGATGTTATAGAAATTAATCAAGCTCTATATGATCATGATGTAAATGTGCTATTTAAATAATCTGTAAAAGGTCGCATTCAATGCGACCACTTTTTTCTTTTTCCTTGCTATACTTTAGCTACAATGAGGAGGAAGATAAAATGAAAAAAACAGAAGTAGTATTTATTTTAGATAAGAGTGGTTCTATGAGTGATTTGAAAAAGGACGCCGTAGGTGGATATAATGAATTACTTTCTAAGCTTAAAGGATTAGAGAGTGAATTATATGTCACTACAGTATTATTTAATAATACCTATGAAATTATTGAAAATAGAACAAAAATTAGTGAGGTAAAGGAAATGGATTATGAGGATTACCTATGTGGTGGATCTACTGCCCTACTAGATACCATAGGCTTTACTATTGAACGCTTTAGTGAAGTAGAGGACAGAAAGGTACTATTCTATATTACTACCGATGGAATGGAAAATTCTAGCCAGTCCTATACCTATAAAATGATACATAAGATGATTAAGCTATATGAAAAGCAAGGCTTTGAATTTAATTTTTTAGCATCAGGTATCGATGAAAGGAAAGTAGGAAATATGATGGGAATTAGAAATGAAAACATTCATCATGTGGATGCATCTAGTAAGGGACAGGCTAAAATGTTTCATAAGGTTTACCGCTCTTTAGAGGCAAGTATTTCTAAAGAAGAATAATCGATTTCTTACATATTCAGAGTTGATATAAAAATTATGATAAAACGATATAATTAGTTAAAAAACTATCATTTGTTAAGTGAATGTTAGCTAAAGGGACCAAAGAGGTAACAATGAGAAGAATGTGAATAATGCTTGTGTAACATTATGCTCTTTCAATCTTTGGTATAAAATCCTCCATTTGATAAATGTTTTAAAAAAGGATTTTCTAATATACATCTTTTAATTTTAAAGCGGTATATCAAGATCGATATCTAAATATTCTAAAATAGGGGCTTAGCCCCTTTTCTCATATTCTTTTTTTAAAAATATTTCATGTTAACATATTTTATGTTAAAATAAGCAAATGAGGTATGTTATATGAAACTAGTAAGTTGGAATGTTAATGGATTAAGAGCTTGTATACAAAAGGGCTTTATGGATTTCTTTAAAAAGGCCGATGCAGATTTCTTTTCTATTCAGGAGACAAAGATGCAAGAAGGACAAGCGGATTTAGAAATTGATGGCTATTATAGATTTATGAACTCTGCAATAAAGAAGGGCTATAGTGGTACATTGATATATGCAAAAAGAAAGCCTTTAAATGTGACCTATGGCTTATTTAATGAATTATATAATGATGAGGGTAGAGTCATTACATTAGAATATGAGGATTTCTATTTGGTAAATGCCTATGTTCCAAATGCACAAGAAGGCTTAAAAAGACTCGATTACCGTATGGAATATGAGGATCATTTAAGAAGATATTTAAAAGAATTAGATAGTAAAAAGCCAGTTATATATTGTGGTGATTTAAATGTTGCTCACGAAAGAATCGATTTAAAAAATCCGGATTCTAACACAAAAAATGCTGGTTTCTCTATCGAGGAAAGAAATAAGATGACCGAGCTTTTGGAAAGTGGCTTCACAGATACCTTTAGATATTTATATCCAGAAAAGGTTTTATATTCCTGGTGGAGCTATCGCTTCAATGCGAGATTAAATAACGCAGGATGGAGAATTGATTATTTTATTGTTTCTAATCGTATTAAGGATAAGGTTAAGGATTCTATAATCGACACAGAGGTTTTAGGGTCTGATCATTGCCCTGTAGAGCTTATTATAGAAATTTAGGTGATATTATGCTACTTAATGAAATGCTTGGAATCAAATATCCTATTCTTCAGGGTGCAATGTCTTTGATTACGGATGGTAAATTTGCGGCTACCGTATCGAATGCCGGTGGTCTTGGAATTATTGCATCAGGTGAATGGGATAAGAATAGAGTAAGAGAAGAAATTCATATCGCAAGAAGCTTAACAGATAAGCCCTTTGGCCTCAATTTATATATGATGAGTCCGTATGTTGAGGATATCGTTGATTTAATCATTGAAGAAAAAATACCTGTGGTTACTACAGGTGCACATTCTCCTGAAAAATATATAAAGAGATTCAAGGAAGCTGGATGTAAGGTATTCCCTGTTGTAGCTAGTGTTACTATGGCAAAACGAATGGAGCGTTTTGGCATTGATGGTGTTATTGCAGAGGGAATGGAATCGGGTGGACATGTAGGTGAGGCAACAACGATGTCTCTTTTACCGCAGATGGTTAAGGCACTAAAGGTTCCGGTAATCGCTGCAGGAGGTATCGCATCAGGAAGCCAGATGACTGCCGCACTTGCTATGGGAGCAAAAGGAATTCAAATTGGCACAATTTTGCTTGCTAGTGAGGAATGTAATGTTCATGAGAATTATAAGAAGGCCATTCTTAAGGCGCATGATAATGACACTACGGTAATACTTAAGAATACTGGTGCCCCAGTACGTGTTTTAAAGAATCGTCTTGCTAGAAAATATTTAGAGATGGAGAAGAATAATTCCATAGATGAAGAAGTATTAAAGGATAGCTTTGATGCATTATTTAGAGGCATATTCCAAGGAGATTTAGAAAATGGTTCTATGCCTTTAGGACAAATTGCTGGTTTAATTGATGAAATAAAGCCAGTAAAAGAAATTTTGAATGATATCATAAGGGAATCTGTTTTAGCATATGATTCCTTGAGTGATAACATAAATAAATTAAAGGAGATGAAATAGTTATGCTTTCAGAATTTTTAAAATCAAGAATGAAAGATGCTAAGGCACTTTGTAACGAGCTTAGAAAAACATTTAAATATGTCAGTGTTTTGGGTACCGATGTACGTGTACAAAGTGTTATGGCAAACCGTATGTCAACCTCAATTCAGGATGAAGGCTTAGGATCTGAATGTGGCTTCGTTGTAAAAATGAAAAACGACAATGCATTCTTTGAATATTCCTTAGATGATATATTAGGTGATAAAGAAGAATTGGCAAAGAAGATCATTAGCTCTTTAAAAATAGATGAGGAGCTAGAGAAAAAAATGATTCAAACTGGCGATATTTTAGATGAGCCTTTAGAAAAATCATTTATAAGAGAATCCGATTTAGATTCCTATAGTGTATCGGATAAGCTTGAATTTGTTACAAAGCTTAAGGATCTAATGCTTTCAAAATCAGAAAATATTTTAAATGCTGTTGCTGTAATTCAAACATTAAATGTTTCTAAGATTTTTGTGACTGAGCATAGAACTCTTGACCAAAATTATACTTGGGTAAATGGTAACTTATTTTTAGTTTATCGTGAAAACGATCAGGTAGTACAGTGCCGTGAGGGTGCATGGGATGTCACAGTGAAAAAGACTATGGAGGAATTGCCAAAGAGAATCGATAAGCTTTTAGATAAGGCTCGCCATTTAGCGTTCGCAAAGCCAATCGAACCTGGTATGTATGATATTATTACAGACCCATCCATTACAGGCTTAATTGCTCATGAGGCATTTGGTCATGGTGTTGAAATGGATCAATTCGTTAAGGATAGAGCCTTAGCAAAGCAATATGTTGGTAAATATGTTGCATCCCCAATTGTAAATATGAGAGATGGTGCTGCAAGTGTTGTATCTGCCGCTTCCTATTTCTTTGATGATGATGGTGTATTAGCCGAGGATACATTAATTATTAAGGATGGTATTTTAGTTTCTGGTATTTCTGATATGGCCTCTGCCCTACAGCTTGGTACAAAGCCTACTGGAAATGGTAGAAGAGAATCCTTCAGCCATAAGGCATATACCAGAATGACCAATACTTTCTTCTTACCAGGCAAGGACAAGCTTTCGGATATGATTAAGAGCGTTAAGCATGGTTATTATATTTGTGAAACCAATAATGGTATGGAGGACCCTAAGAACTGGGCAATTCAGTGTGTGGCTGAATATGGTATTGAAATTGTAGATGGAAAGCTTACCGATAATTGGGTAGCTCCAGTTGTTATGAGTGGCTATGTACCTGATTTATTAAAATCTATTACTATGGTTTCTGATGGATTAGAAATTGAAGGTGCTGGTGCTTGTGGTAAGGGCTATAAGGAATGGGTTAGAGTTACAGATGGTGGTCCATCTTTGAAAGCGAAGGTGAAGCTAGGATGATTGATTTAGAACAATTAATTAAGAAGAATAAGAATGTTAGTGGTTATAGAATCCAAAATATAATTCAGGAATCCTTCCAGCTATTCTTTGTACATAAGAATTTAGAAACTATCCGTAATAATGAGGTATCTTTGCTTAAGGTTACCATTTATGTAGCTCATGATGGCTTTATGGGTGAATCTGAATTCCAGGTTTATAAGGCATATAGTGAGGCTGAAATTGAAGAAAAAATAAGCCAGGCAGTAGATAAGGCTAAATTAATCAATAATGAATATTTTGAATTGCCTAAAAAGGATATTAACTCCTTTGAAAGTGATTCTAATTTCAATGATTATTCTAAAGAAGAAATTGCAAAGATGACAGAAGAGGCATGCTTCTTAGCAGATTCATTTAAGGATGGATCCATTAATGCACTTGAGATTTTTATCACTAAGAATAAGATTAATATTAAGAATTCAAACGGCTTAGATATGACTCAGGTAAAATATGATGCAATGGTTGAGGCCATTCCTACATGGAATGGTGAAAAGGAATCTGTTGAATTATATGAGCAATATCATTTCAATGAATTTGATGCAAGAAAGCTTACGGAAGAAATCTACGACAAGATGAATGCGGTTAAAGCTAGATATGAAGCTCAAAAACCTGAGGAGCTTGGCAATATAAATGTTCTTTTAAGACCAACGGAATTAGATTCCCTTATAAATGAAATTACCCATGATTTAAACTTTGGCGTTGTATATTCTCATTCAAATAAGAATCCTATTGGAACAAATTTACAAAAGAATGCTTTAGGAGATTTATTAAATATTTCTAGAGTTGGAATGGTAAAGGGATCTGTAAATAGCTCTCATTTCGATGAAAATGGTACTACATATAAGGATACATTAGTTGTAGAGAATGGTTTCGTAAAATCGTATTGGGGCAATATGAAATTTGCTCAATACTTAAAAGTAGAGCCAACAGGCAATTTACCTATTGCAAAATTAGGTTTAGGAAATAAATCCATCGCTGAATTAAAGAAGGAACCATATTTAGAGTGTGTTTCTATGTCTGGAATTCAAGTTGATTTATTATCAGATTATATTGGTGGAGAGGTAAGATTAGGCTATTATTTTGATGGTGCTAAAATTATTCCTGTTACAGGTATTTCTATTAGTGCAAGATTATCGGATGTATTAAAGAATATGTATTTATCTAAAGAAGAAGAGGTTCAGGATGGATACTATGGACCAAAGCTTGCACTATTTAAAGGATTTAATATACAATAATATATAAATATAAAAGAAAGAAATTGGCTAAATTTATTCATAATTGGCCAATTTTTTCTTTGGGTCACATTTTGCTACATAATAGTAATAAAATAAAGCTTCCATCAGAGTTTAGGGCACAAAAGAATGGTAATGAAAACAAGAATGAAAAAAGAATGAAAAAAAGATAAAATAGTTGTTGACACTGATATTGGCAAATGGTATAATTAACAAGGCTTCGCAAAATCTGAGAGGCCAAAACTTAGGTCTTTGAAAACTATATATGACGAACGAAAACGTGTAGAATAAACG
>CAMEKD010000039.1 GCA_945920825.1 uncultured Anaeroplasma sp. | reverse complement strand
AATTGTCCTATATATTCAGGCTTAAATTTTGTTGTTTTCAATTCTATAACAACATATGAATGACTAGGAATATGATAGAATAAAAGATCTATTTCATATTCTATATCATCCATAGGTAATCTATATTTTTCTCTAACAAAGGAAAAGCCTTGACCTAGTTCTAAAATAAATTTTTGAATATTAGATAATATACTATTTTGTAATTCTTTTTCAGAAATAATATCATTTACTCCTATGAAATCTAATACATAGGTATCCTTTACAATTTCATTTAATTCAGTATTAATAGATACTTCCCTATCTTGCATAGAAGTATCTGGATTAATTAAATATCTTTCATAAGCTTTAGCTTTAAATTGTAATTCTACTTGGCTCCTTGACCATCTATTTTTATAGGTTTGTTCAATATACCACAGCATTTCTTCATGAGATTTAGATTTTGGTAAAATAACTGTTATTAATGTTCCCCATGGAATTTGGGTTACAGGGTGTGACCTAATTTCCTCATCAGAAAACTCCTTTGCAAATTATTCCTAATTTGCACAGAGTTGGCAAATTAGGAATTATATTTTTTTGAAAGCCTTGTAAAAATTTTCTTTTGGCTTTAAAATAATTTGAGAATTTCCTATAATCGCTTTATCAAGGAGGAAAAAATGAAAAAAATAAGTGTTAAATTCATTGCTGAATCTGCCATTATTGCAGCACTCTATGTTGTAACGACATGGCTTTTAGCCCCCATTTCCTATGGGGCAATTCAATTTAGAATATCGGAAGTCTTAATGCTTCTAGTAGTATTAAACCCTAAATTTTCCTTCGCACTGATTTTAGGATGCTTCATATCGAACACGACCTCAAGCCTTGGGTGGTATGATATGGTTTTTGGTACGCTTGCAACCATAATTGCAATCATCCCTATGTGCTTTATTAGGAAAATGCCTATTGCTGCCATATTCCCTGTACTTTCGAATGCATTTATCGTTTCCTTAGAGCTCGGAATTGCCTTTAATCTATGGAATGAAGCATACTGGTATAATGTATTCACAATAGCCTTAGGGGAGGCTATCGTTTTATATTTACTTGGTATTCCACTTACGAGTGCAATTTCTAAAAACGAAAGTCTTTGTCTTCTTATGGAATTAGATAAAAATAAGGCAATATCCATCCATTTCTTAAATGGCTATGGAATATTATCCATAGGCTTCTTCGTTTTAAATATTATTTTATATTTTGCATATCCAATGTATTCTATAAGTAAAGATGAAATTACTACCAATTATACTATGTTTTTTCTTACAAGAAATGGGGCTTATTGGCTCATTCTTGCAATCGGTTTAGGGTTAGGGTATTTGGCTATTACAATATTTTTAAAGAATAAAATAAGACTTATTCTTGGTATAACAATATCTATCCTATCTTCCTTACTTCAAATAATATTAGGAATAATCTTTAAAGATGCATTAACAAGCTTTTATTATTATTTATATTTCTTATCCCCAATATTCTCCATTATATTATCACTATTTACATATAGAAATACAAAGACAAATAATGAACCAAAAGAGGAAGCGAATTAGCTTCCTCTTTCCTTTATACTCCTCTAGGAGAATCCTCTTTATAAGGATCCGTTCTTTTTAATCCCTTAATAAATCTTTCAAGCTCTAAATCCCAAAATCTCCATTCATGGGCATAGCCTGGAACAACATTATATAAATGGGATATACCCATTTCATTTAAATCCTTATGGATATCATCATTATCCTTTAATAAACCATCCTTATCTCCACAGGACATATAAATGAATGGAATATCTGTTTTTCTTCCAATAATCTTTTTAAAATCAAGGCCTAATCCCTTCATTTCTGTATAAGGCGCACTAAATGCGCCAATAGCTGAATAGCTTTTAGAATTCGTTAATCCATGGAATAGAGCTCCAAAGCCACCCATAGATAATCCTGCGATGAAATTATCCTCTCTCCTTGGGGAAATAGGGAATGTGCCATATAAGAAATCCTTAAGCTCATATTCAATGAAATCAAAGAAATTATCCTTAGTTACTGGATGATCCCAATTCATATAGAATTTGTTTTCTCCATTCACCATACAAATGGCGATATTGTTTTCTTCTGCATAGAATTCCGCTCTAGCATATCTTCCCCAATTCTTTTCATCATTTAAATAACCATGTAAAAGAATTAGCAATGGATATTTCTTATTTCTTTTATCCTGATAATAGGTATTTGTTTTTGCATCATAATTTGATTCTAATGTTGGAGAGGTTTTCGTTGGTAATATCAAGGTGAAATCAACCGCTCTTCCTAAAGAATTACTAATCATATTGATATCAATATGTGCCATGTTATTCCTCCTTTAATGGGTATTTATCCTCAAGCTCTAAGGATGCATCTGGATTTAGAGTTAAATCCGCAAGGCCTGGGTATTCTTTGTATTGATAATATCCTGCACAAGCAATCATTGCTGCATTATCTGTACAATATTTAATGGATGGAATACATACATTAAAATCCTTTGCCTCATCCATAAATCTTTCCTTTAAGCCCCGATTTGCAGATACGCCACCAGCGACAATAATATTTTTAACATTTCTTTCCTCTGCAAGCCTCAAGGTCTTTCTGACTAAAACCTCAGTTACAGAATCCTGAAATGATCTACATAAATCATTTACATTTATTTCTTCCTTACGCTGATTCGCATTATGTGCCAAATTGATAACTGCACTCTTTAAGCCCGAGAAAGAAAAATTATAAGATCCATCCTCTAAATATACTCTTGGTAAATGATATGTATCCATACCCTGATGTGCAAGACGATCTACGTGAGGTCCTCCTGGGTATGGCAATCCTACAACTCTTGCAACCTTATCGTATGCCTCACCTACAGCATCATCTAGGGTTTGGCCAATAATTTCAAAGGAGAAATGCTTTTTCATATAGATTAATTCTGTATTACCTCCAGAAACTAAAAGCGCAATACAAGGGAATTTCATATCATGCTCAATCGCATTTGCATAAATGTGACCAGCTAAATGATGTACTCCTATTAAAGGCTTATGATACATCATAGAAAATGTCTTAGCCGCATTCACTCCAACAAGTAAAGAACCAATTAATCCTGGTCCTTCCGTTACAGCAACCAAATCAATATCTTCAGGGCTTACTCCTGCAGCCTTTAATGCTTCCTCAAAAACTAAGGAAACCTGATATACATGGTGGCGAGATGCAACCTCAGGTACAACCCCACCAAATTTCTCATGAATTTTAATTTGAGTATTTGTGAAGCAAGATAATACCTCCTTACCATCTTTTAGAACGGCAACCGATGTTTCATCACAGCTTGATTCTACTCCAAGTACAAGCATAATTTATGCCTCCTTCTTTAAATTTGCATAATCCAATCGAATGACCTTTTTTAAATCCTCTGGATTCATTTCGATTTGAAGACCAATTTTTCCTGCAGAAAAGAAAATCGTATCCTGCCCTATTGCATCACTATCGATAAGAGTAGGGAATACCTTTTTCATACCAATAGGTGAACATCCACCTCGAACATAACCGGTTAGAGGCAATAATTCCTTAACTTCAATCATTTCTAGGGATTTTACACCTGAAGCCTTCGCACATTTTTTTAAATCAAGCTCAGCATATACAGGTACTACCATTACATGATAATGGTTCGTATTGTCTTTTGTAACTAAGGTTTTAAATACCTTAGATGGATCTAGATTTAAGGATTTTGCGACAGTAAAGCCATCAACAGGAACACCCTCTACATGAGGATATTCTCTTACATTATATTTTATTTTCTTTTGATCTAATATACGCATAGCGTTGGTTTTTTCCATTATTTAAAGACCTCCCTCACCTGATAGCTTCTACCTACCATTGTAAAGCCCATTCTTTCATACATAACCTTTGGGGTATCTTCATAATCTGCAGTAAGATAAATATCCTTAATGCCTTTTGTCTTAAGCTCATTTAATACATGATTGAATAAGCATGAGCCATAGCCTTTTTTCTGATCTTCCTCTAATATACTAAAATTTTCAAGCTTTGCAGCATCCTTATATTGAAATACCTCAATAAAGCCTACAGGCTTATTCATATCATAAACAAAATAATAATCGGACTTTTTTTCCTTAAGGCAAACATCAAGAATTCTTTTCGTATTCTCCTTTGCATATTCCTCTCCATATTTTAATGTATCCTTATAGAAATATTCATAGGCCCAAGAAGAATCACATTCCTTAAGCTTTTCTACCCTATAGGTATTATTTCTTAATACATGAAGCCCAAAAATAGAGGAATGATATTCTATTTCGTATTCATAATCACTAAATTTTAATTTACCTGTATAGGGATGTTCTAAATCAAATTGTACAAAGGATTCTCTGTGATAAAGATTTTCCATAACATGATCATCATTTTTACATACGTAATAATTATGATAATATTTCGTTTTTAATTCATCATCATGATAATAAATATAATCCTCATGTACCTCCTTTTTACAGAAAGCTAATGTATATGCTTCCTCTACTTCCTTATAGGAAATCATTTCCTTTAAATAAACAAGCGCATTTTCATTATTCGAATAATAATTCTTTCTTAAAGATATTCTTTTAAAACCAAATTTTTCATACAAGGAAATAGCCCCCCTATTCGATTCTCTTACCTCTAGAATAAAGGATTTTGCCCCCTTAGAATGTAAGATATTCATCGCATAGGCTAAAATTTTTGTTCCGATACCCTTATGCTGATATCTCTTATTTACACAAAAATTTAAGATTTCTCCTTGCTCTTGATCAAAGGATATAGATATATAGCCTATAATTTCATTCTTATCCTCATAAACATAAAAATGACTCATAGAATTCGATAAATTATCCTCAAGCATTTCACTCCCTAAGGTAGTACCTAAGGTATCTTTTTCTAAGGCTACAATGGATGGGATATCCTTTTTATTATATAGCCTTATCATTTAAATTTCTCTCCGCTTCTGTTTCTCTTAAATAATTAGGAACAAGTAAATCTGGATTATCTACGAATACCTTATGAGAAATTACATAAAAAGGATCTACCTTAAAATTGGTATCCGATACCTCATATTCATAATTTGTATTCTTTAAATCCGATAATAAGGTATGTGCCTCATCAACAATATAGGAATCCTTATTTGTATCTAAAATACAGCCAAAGACGTTACCTCTTCTTGCATCAATCGTAGATAAAACTATACCCTTAGTGCCTGATGCCATAAGCTTTAGGGAGGATATTACATAAAGTGGCTTATGCATAAACACAGCCATCATCTTACCTACAGTAACTGCCATTCTTACACCAGTATAGGACCCAGGTCCATACCCTACAATAATCTCATCTAAATCCTTAGACTCTATGTGATTATTCTCTAAAGCTTGATTTACTAAATATACAATATTCTTTGCATGATCTTTATTTCCGGGCATATATTTTTCAAATAAAATAGCATTATCCTCGACTAAGGAAATGTATAAAATTTGAGTAGATGAATCTAAAATTAATGAATACATTATAAGGCCTCCTCAATTCTTTGATATCTTCCGATACCACTAATTGTTATTTTTCTTTCTTCTTCACTTAATCTTTCTAAATCAATTCTTAAATATTCCTTAGGAAGAATTTCAGAAACCTGGAATGGCCATTCAATGACACACACGCCATCCCCTTCCATATATTCCTCTAAATCGAAGTCATTATTGACTCCGTTCAGTCTATATAAATCTAAGTGATAAAATGGTCCTTTATCTCCTTTATATCCCTTTACAATTGTAAATGTTGGAGAATTAATAACCTTTTTAACCCCTAAGGCCATACCAATTCCCTTTGTAATTGTTGTTTTTCCTGCAGATAAATCTCCAATAAGTAAGCATACATCTCCAGGATTTAAAAGATTACCAATCTTCTTTCCAACCTCAATTGTTTCTAGTTGATTGTTCGTTTTAAAGATTTTCATAGTATCACTCATTTCATTTTATTTAATGCAGTACAATTATACTCTTTAGGAGTATAAAATAAAAGACTCCGGGAAACATTTTCTTTCCCCGGAAATCCTTCTAATTCATATTTAATACCTTTTCCTCTTCCTTAGGAAGCTTTGTAATAGCTTTAGCGTGAAGCATTACAACCTCTTCACCTGCAAGCTTACTAAATTCATGCTTAACGACGCACTCAAGATAAATGACATCGCCCGTTTGAACCTTCACCTTAGATTCGTTTATAACCTCATAGCCTAAGAACTGAATATCATTTGCGCAGCAAGTCATTACCTGACGTCCTACAACAAAGGTATCCTTAGATACATCTCTTACAAAGGTTTTAAATTTAAATGTTTTATTTAAATACTTTTCCCAATTGTCAAATACCTCAACATACCAAGTTGGATAAATATCCTCCTCAAAGGCAATTTCATCCTTAGATAAATCATAAGGTAAATCCTCATCTAGAGTAGCACTTAATCTTCCATCTGGTTGTTCAAAGGCAATTTGAGCTTGTTGGGTCATTGCACGAATAAGTCTTCTAAATTGACCTAAATTCTTACTTTGATCTTGGATTCTATTGAAGATTACTAAGGAAGAATCTCGAACCATAGTTTGGAAGATTTGCTTCATATTATTAAACATAACCTGGAATTTAGAAGCATCAATTAAGGTGATTTGCTGGTAAATTACCATTCTTTCGGGGAATTCCTGAGAATTCCAATCAAAGAATGCATTATATTCAATTACAAAGCGGTCTGGTGTATATTTTTTATCTAATGCATCAAAGAATTCTACAGTAAAATCCTCTAAGGATTCAACATATTCTACATGAATTTGATATTTTTCGCACCATTCCTCCTCATATTCTACCTCACCCTCTTCACAACAAATAATGACAGTAGAATTATTATGATAGTTATCGTTATTCTCAACGATTTCCTTGATTAAAGATGTTTTACCACTTTCAAGAAACCCATTTAAAAGAAATACCGGTACCTCTTTTTTATTACGAGCCATAAAAATACCTCAAATATTAGAATAAATTATGAATAAGCTCTGTATCTATCTTAGTGCCAATGACAACAATCTTACCCATCGGAATAGCCTTAGATTTCTCAATGCTTACCTCTTCTGGTGTAAGGTTAAATACATACCAAGCACCATCTTGGCCCTCGATAATTCCCTTAGAACGAACAATAATGCCATATTCGCCATTAGCCATCTTATCTAAGGTTTCCTTTAAGCTATTTATATCATACTTCTTTACAGTCTCAATACCAACGCTTTGGAATACCTCATCTGCATGATGGTGATGGTGGTGGTCATGATCGTGGCAGCAGCACTCTTCATCATGGTCGTGGTGGTGGTCATGGTCGTGGCAGCAGCACTCTTCATCATGGTCGTGATGGTGATGATGCTCGTGTTCTTCTTCATCATGGTCATGGTGATGATGATGGCAACAGCAATTAGGATCATCACATTCTTCTCCATCCTCATGTAAATGATCGAAATCGATTCCTTCAAATAAATCCTCATGAACACCTTCATAAGCCTTAATTAAATCCTCATCAGATAAACTGTTGATTGGGGTTGTAACAACAACAGCCTTATCGTTGTGCTTACGTACAATTTGAACTGCAGTTTCAATAACCTCTTCCTTAGCGATATCTGTACGAGATAAAATTACTGTATGTGCAGATTCAATTTGGTCAACAAAGAATTCACCAAAGTTTCTTTCATACATCTTAGCCTTTTTAGCGTCAACTAAGCAAACCAAAGAATTTACATTCTCCTGTAAGCCTGTTTCAGCAACAGCCTTAATAATGTCGGATAATTTACCAACACCAGATGGTTCAATCAAAATACGATCTGGATTATATGTATCAATAATAGTCTTTAGACTCTTAGAGAAATCTCCAACTAAAGAACAACAAATACAGCCTTGAGATAATTCACGAATCTCAATCTTAGTATCCTTTAGGATATCTGTATCTACAGATACCTCGCCATATTCATTTTCGATTAAAACGACCTTTTCATCCTTAAGCTTAGTCTTTAATAATCTTTCAATAAAAGTTGTTTTACCAGCGCCTAAAAAGCCTGATACAATGTCAATCTTTAACATTTTCATTACCTCTTTTCTACATTTTGATATTATACTCTTTTTTTATTGTTAAAACAATAAATAAGGGAATCCGTTGGATCCCCTTCCATTTTAAGCAGCTTTCGATTGTCTTTTCTTTCTTTCTTCATAAAGCTGACGAATTCTCTTAATATTACGAATACATTCAGCAGCCTTAGCACCTTCACCGATTGCCTTATAATATTGTAATGCAGCAGCATAGTTCTTTCTCTTTAATAATCTATCTGCAGCAGTCTTAAGCTTCTGTCTAGCTCTTTCCTTAGAAGCCTCAGATGTATAGGATTCACTTAATACCTTACAGTATAAGTCATAGCCTTCCTTTGTTCTTCTTAGCTTAGAATCAAATGCCCAAGAGGATTCATATAGATAACCTAGGTTATATAATGCATCTGGGTTTTTGAAATTAATTGCCATCTTTAAGTACTTTTCAGCGAATTCAAGATTCTTAGTCTGTGTATATAAGTAACCTAAGTTATTACAAATGATACCCTGAGAGTCTTCATCTGTAGCACCTGCTACATTATTACCTTCTAGTGGTAAACAAATAGAATAATAATTGATTGCCTTATCAGAATCTAAAATAGATGCATAAGCATCTGCAATTCTTTCCTTAACCTCAAGGTCATGAATCCTAAATACCTTTAGCAATAAGCATAATGACCATACATAGTGCTCCTGAGAGAATAATACGAAGGATTGCTGACGAATTCTCTTACGATTAAATCTATTGACATGAACCTTATTATATCCACCAACAATGATTGCACAAATATCGTTCGCTAAAGCTTCAATCTGGTATCCTTCTACAATTTGGATTTCATTTAATCTATACTTATTCTGGTAAACAGATTTTGTTGCATAAACACAAATAATTTGACATCTGTTACCAGCAGTATTGAATTCGCGCGTGTAATAATCATAATCAAAATCATCAGAGATATGAAGAATGATTAAACCGCAGGAATCCTTAATATCCTTCATTAAGAATGGATCTCTTTCTTCAGTTTTTTCAAATGCATGTACTTCAACATGCTTTTCCTCTAGGATTTCGGATAAATAATTTGCGTTTTCTTCATCCTGAGGTAAATAAACCAATGTTACATAATTCTTTCTCATTTTGTAACCCTCCAAGTACTATGTAATAGCAACACTACTTATTTTCTAGTATTATAACACACTTTTCTACTTTTTTACAATAAGCACATAGTTTTTTTTACTAGATTAGCACGAAAACAATTTTTTATTCGTCGTTTAACATAATTCCGCGTAAAAGTATTATAATACTTTATTTAAAAAAATATTTGCACATGCTATAATACCCTTGGTGATTCATTATGGAAAAAATAGGAAAAAATCATGAGAAATTTAAATTGATGAAGGATTATATTAAAAAATGCCCTTTAGGTATTACTATATCGGATGATCTACAGGTATTATCTATTGCAGTAGAATATAATCTAGAAATTGATTTATTGTTATATGATTATGAAACAGAATATAAGGAAGATACAAAAGATTTATTAAATAAGCTAATAAATAAAGCGAATGAGGTCTATGAAATCTCTCATGCATCTTATTTGAGTCTAGCATTAAAGGAAAATCATGCAGGAATTATTGCTTTAATAAAGCTAAAGGAATATCAAAAAGAAAATTTTAAGGATTTTGATTTTATTATGGTATTAGATAGGCTTGAGATTCCAGGAAATATTGGAACCATTTATAGGACACTAGATTCAGTCAAATGTGATGGAGTTCTCCTAGTTGATCCTATATCCAAAATAAACAATGAAAAAATAACATCCTCTTCTAGAGGATGCAATTTAATCATTCCTACATTATCCATGTCTTACAATGAAGCACAAGAATTTATTAACGAATATAAATTCAATGCCTATTTAGGCGAACCTAAGCTTGGCTTAAATTATCAAGAATATGATTATAATGAAAAGGTAGCCATCGTTGTTGGTAATGAAAGATTTGGAATTAACCCAGATTGGTATAATCATAAAAATAAAAAGGTTTATATACCGATGGATGGATGCCAAAATTCATTGAATGTGGGCGTTGCCGCAAGTATACTTGCGTATGAGGTTTATATGAAAAAGAGAAGTCGTTAGCTTCTCTTTTATTTTATATCAATTTTATAATCATTCAAAATGATTAATCTTTGCAAATCACAATCATATGCGATAAATATACATTCATTTTGTCCCCTTAATGGGGGAATGTTATATTCATTACTTGTAATATTAAAGAACACAAAGTATTCAAAAATTTCAGATTCATATTGAATATTCAATGGTAACAAACTTTTAATTTCAGGTTGTAATTCTTTTTGCCACAATTGATTGTTTTCAGCTTCTTGCTCGAACATATCTTTACTTTCACTATTAAGAATTTTTAAGTAACTTATATCGTATAAATCTAATTTATTTGTTGCCACTTTAATATCGCGAGGAATTTCGAAATTGATTTTTTCTTCAATAATTGATACCTCGTTAACATCATATGAAACGATACTATTAAAAATAAATCTATATGAGCCAAAAATTATTAGTAATGGTAAGCAAATAAATGAAACAATAAAATTCTTTTTGTATTTTTGCGTGCTATTTTTAAGTTTGAATCCAATTACAATCGATAAAATTCCTATTGGAATAAATAACAGCATCACCCAAGAATATCTTATTATCCCCGCAACGCCAAATATATTTGCCTCACCAATCATACTTGCGATTGAAAAAGAAACTATTGGAGAAATCAAAGTTGTCCAGAATAATATATTACCTAAAATTCTTTTTTTGTTCATATTCTTTTCCCTTTCTAATAAACTGGTTGTAGCCCAGGAACGGGACTAGGATCATTTGTTGTTACAAACTTATAAATCCAACAAATTGCTGCAACTAGACAACCAGTATTTACGATACAGTAAAGCCATCTGTTCTAGCCATACCATTTCCTAAATCGGTATTCCTGCAAAAGCATATAACATTCCAGATTGTCCTTGTGTATATGTAACATAAGAAGAAAATCCAATTCTTCCAAAAAAACTAGTAGCGGCATCCGACGAAGTACCCCAGCCCGCAGATGTTCTTAATTCATATCCAAACAAATTAAGTCCACTGAATTTTGATGATAATGTTTTTGAAATTGGTTTGACTGCATTACCCCTTATTCTGTTTCCGGCTGAGCCACCTAAAGAAATCGATGAAATAGTAATTGAACCGCCAGAAGAAACGGGTCTTTGTTTGTAATTCACTGAATCATTTCTACATTACCATATAAATTTAATCCAATAATACTCGATGAATCTAGGTATTCTATAGAGCCTGGTGTAATAAATCTTAATAATACAGGATTATAAAATCTACTCTTTAAATAATATAATTCTATATTGACAGGGCTATTACGAGTATCCTCATAATAACAATAACTTAATTATAATGTGTCAGTAATGATATTAGTATCCAATTCGCATCTATAAAGTACTTGGAGAAATATTATAAAATAATATTCTACTTATGCTCTTTCTATAAAACAATATTTTTAGCCAATATAGATAATCTCTACAGGCACACTATCAAATGGGAATGCCAATAATTTGTATTCCAGTTTATTTGAGCCAAAATCATATTCAAAAACTAGATGTGGATAGTTCCATCCATCACCAGCCCCTATTCCGTATGTTAATAAAATATGTCCATCTGATATATCAACCCTCTTTGGACTATAATTAAATTTCTCCATAGACTCAATATATATTGAGTTCCTTAAGTATTCATCATCTATAATATTAGATAAACCTTTTTCCAAATCAGTAACAATAAATTTCCCGTGTTCTTGAAGCGATATATTTTCTATCACTTCAATACTATATCTACTTTGCTCTTCTTTTTGTGCATAATCAGACAAATTACAGTCTTTACCGCTTGAAACATTCTCATAGATTCCCGTTGAAATTGTATAACTATCAATTAATTTGCTTTCAAGATCTAAAGCATTATTTGAATAATGTTCTATATAAAACACATCATCAATTGCACAAGCCCAAGGATGAGTTTTAAATCCATCTTTTGAATATACCAATTTGACATCCGTTCCTTGCAAATTAGATTCATAAATATTTAATGTAAAATTAAACATTGAATTTTCTTTAGAAGTTGAGAAAAAGAAATTTCTATGATTTATTATTAATCCATTATTATGTTCATTACCTTTTACCAAACCATTTAAATCCAACGCGTAATTTTCAAAATAGAGAATATCTTCAATATTTAAGACAACTTCGTCTTTCCCATTATAATATTTTGAAAACTCATCTTTAGCTAATTGCGTTGTATCTTGTCTACAACAAGTTAAAAGAAAAGTTAATATTGTTAAAAATAATAGGCATATTTTCTTCAATTTAGAATCCTCCATTCACAATTAAATCCCAAATCCAATATATAGGGTTGCCAAACCAAATATAACCTATCCTCATTCCTAATGACATTACTCCTGTTGCTGTTATGTTTCCATATTCATCCCCTAATGGATGAGTTTTACCATCCGCAAAGATAGATTTTCCTACATCTAAATGTTTTGCTGAATCTCCACCAATTCCTAACCACGCGGCATAATTATGTAATTCCCATTCAAATTGAACTCCAGCTGTACTTCCTTGAATAACATCTTTAGTTTTAGGATTAAAATGATTCAAATAGAAACTATAACCATATCTCATCCAAGGGGTTAATATTTTATATGAACTTTCAATATGAACATTTTCACTATTTGTTTTATTCATATCTACATACACATTTCCACTTGCAATCTGATAAATATCATTAGCGGTTGCTGCCAAAGCAACAATACCAAAAATTATTCCAATAATTGTCAAAATTCCAAAGTGACCTGTAGAATCGTACTTATTTACTGGATCATTTCCACAATATGCATATAGATTTAATCCAATAATACTCGATGAATCTAGGTATTCTA
>CAMEKD010000038.1 GCA_945920825.1 uncultured Anaeroplasma sp. | reverse complement strand
GGGTATCTTAGCTGCTGGTGAAAGATGTGTATCTACAACAAACCGTAACTTCGTAGGACGTATGGGACATGTAGATTCTGAAGTGTATCTTGCAAGCCCAGCAGTTGCAACTGCCTCAGCAGTAACAGGATATATTACAAATCCTGATTTGGTTTAGGAGGTTATTATGAACGCTAAAGGTAGAGCATTTTGTTATGGTGCAGATATTGATACAGATGTAATCATCCCTGCACGTTACTTAAATACATCAGATCCAAAGGAATTAGCCGTACATTGTATGGAGGATTCTAAGCAGGATATCAATGCTGGTTTACCAGTATTTTCAAAAAGAGTTCATGAAGGAGACATCATTGTTGCCCAAAAGAATTTTGGATGTGGTTCTTCTCGTGAGCACGCTCCAATCGCAATTAAGGCTTGCGGAGTTTCATGCGTAATTGCAAAGAGCTTTGCTCGTATTTTCTATCGTAATTCCATTAATATTGGTCTTCCAATTTTAGAGTGCCCTGAGGCCGTTGATGGAATTAAGGAAGGCGATACTGTTTCTGTAAATTTTGATACAGGCGTAATTAAAAATGAAACAACAGGTAAATCCTTCCAGGGTCAGCCATTCCCTGAATTTATGCAAAATATTATCAAGGCTGGCGGATTAGTGAATAAGATCAAAGGAGAAAACAAGTAATTATGGCAACATTTAAGATTGTAACATTACCAGGTGATGGTATTGGACCTGATATCGTAAGAGAAGCAGTTAAGGTTATGAACCGTATTGGTGAATTATATGGTCATACATTTGATATTATTGAAAAGAGAATGGGTGGTATCGCTATTGATATGGATGGTACATCCTTACCACAGGATACCATTGATGCTGCCTTAGCATCTGATGCAGTACTTCTTGGTGCTGTAGGTGGACCTAAGTGGGATCACCTAACCAATGGAGATAGACCTGAAAAGGGATTGCTTGGTATTCGTGGCGCATTAAAGCTTTATGCAAACCTAAGACCAGCAGTTTTATATAAGCAATTACAGCATACATCTCCACTAAAGCCTGAAATTGTTGGTGAAGGCTTAGATATTTTAGTTGTAAGAGAATTAACTGGTGGTATGTATTTTGGGGAGAAGGCAAATTCACCGGCATTCAACCCAGAAAAGCCTGATTGCTGGGCATCCGATTTAGAGAAGTATTCTGTATTTGAGATTGAAAGAATTTTAAGAACAGGCTTTGAATGTGCAAGAAAGAGACAAAAGAAGCTATGCTGTGTTCATAAGGCTAATGTACTTGAATCCTCTAGATTATGGAGAGCAGTATTCGAAAGAGTAAAGAATGAATATCCTGATATCGAAACTAGTGAAATGTATGTAGATAACTGTTCAATGCAGCTCGTAAGAAATCCTCGTCAGTTTGATGTTATTGTAACATCGAATATCTTTGGTGATATTTTAACCGATGAGGCAAGCCAGGTTGCAGGCTCTATTGGTATGCTTGCGAGTGCATCCTTAGGTGCAGGTAAGTTAGGCTTATATGAGCCAATTCATGGTTCTGCACCAGATATTGCTGGAAAGAATTTAGCAAACCCACTTGCTACAATTTTATCCGTTCCAATGCTATTTAGATATTCCTTAGGCTTAACTAAGGAGGCTGAAGCTATTGAGGCTGCAGTTAATGCTGTTTTGGATGCTGGTTGGAGAACTGGTGATATTAAATCAAAGGATACTCCAGAAGATAAGATTGTTGGAACTAAGGAAATGGGCGATTTAGTTGTCGCTCAATTAAAGTAAGAATTTGTTTTAGAAAAGGGGTGGCATCATGAAGAGTGATGTTGTAAAGAAGGGCGTTGAAAGAGTACCTAACCGTTCTTTATTCAAGGCTTTAGGATATACAGACGAAGAAATCGAAAGACCGATGATTGGTATTGTTTGTGCAAAATCTGAAATAGTACCTGGTCATATGTGGCTAGATAAGGTTGCAGAGGCTGTTAAAAGAGGTATTTTAATGGCTGGTGGTACTCCAATTGAGGTACCTGCCATTGGTGTTTGTGATGGTATAGCTATGGGACATCAGGGAATGAAATATTCCTTAGTCACAAGAGAATTAATTGCAGATTCTGTAGAATGTATGGCAAGCGCTCATGCCTTCGATGGATTAGTTTTAATTCCAAACTGTGACAAAATAGTTCCAGGTATGCTTATGGGAGCATTAAGATTAAATCTTCCTACCGTCGTATGCTCTGGTGGACCTATGCTTGCTGGTAGAGTAGATGGACATAAAACCTCCCTTTCCTCTACATTTGAGGCAGTGGGTAAGTTCTTAGCTGGAAAGATTACACAAGAAGAACTTGATGAATATGAGAATAATTCCTGTCCTGGTTGTGGTTCATGTTCTGGTATGTATACAGCAAATTCTATGAACTGTATGTGCGAGGTATTAGGTATTGCACTACCTGGTAATGGTACAATTCCTGCGGTTTATGCGGAAAGAATTCGTTTAGCTAAGCATGCTGGTATGCAGATTATGGAAATGGTTAAGAAGGATATTAAGGCAAGAGATATCATAAATGAAAAGTCCCTAAAGAATGCCTTAACTATGGATATGGTACTTGGATGCTCTACAAATACAATGCTTCATTTACCAGCAATTGCACATGAGGCTGGTGTACATATCGATTTAGATATGGCCAATGGTATTTCTGAACACACTCCAAATCTATGCCATTTAGCTCCTGCAGGTCCTACCTATATGGAGGATTTAAATGAAGCTGGTGGAATTAAGGCTGTTATGAATGAGGTATCTAAGCTTGGTATTTTAGATTTAGATTTAATGACAGTTACAGGTAAAACAATTAGAGAAAACATTAAGGGTGCAATAAATAAGAATCCTAATGTTATTCGTACAATAGATAATCCATATTCAAAAACTGGAGGAATTGCTGTATTAAAGGGTAATTTAGCACCTAATGGCTGTGTTGTAAAAAGAGGTGCCGTAGCACCTGAAATGCTTAAGCACACCTGTAGAGCTAAGGTATATAACTCTGAAGAGGAGGCAATTGCTGCAATTGATGGTGGAAAGATTGAAAAGGGTGACATTGTTGTCATTCGTTATGAAGGACCTAAGGGTGGACCAGGTATGAGAGAAATGCTAGCACCAACCTCTAGATTAGCAGGTATGGGCTTAGCATCGGATGTTGCTTTAATTACCGATGGTAGATTTAGTGGTGCAACATGTTTCTCCTGAGGCAGCGGAAGGTGGTCCTATTGCCTATGTTGAAAATGGAGATATGATTGCAATCGATATGATTGCATGTAAGATTGAATTATTAGTTTCCGATGAGGAACTAGAAAAGAGAAAGGCAAAATGGGTATGCCCTGAGCCAAAGATTAAGACAGGCTATTTAGCAAGATATGCTAAGCTTGTTACAAATGCATCTACAGGTGCAGTATTTAAGGATGAATAATTATTAAAATCTAAAAAAAGGGTGGTGTGAATATGAAACTTAGTGGTTCAGAAATCATCGTAAAATGTTTAATTGAGCAAGGTGTTGATGTAATATTCGGATACCCTGGTGGAGCTGTATTAAACATTTATGATGAATTATATAAAAATCAGGACAAAATCCTTCATATCCTAACATCCCATGAACAGGGTGCATCTCATGCAGCCGATGGATATGCAAGATCAACAGGAAAGGTTGGAGTTGTTTTAGCAACATCAGGTCCAGGTGCAACAAACCTAGTTACAGGTATTGCAACGGCATATATGGATTCTGTACCAATGGTTGCTATTACAGGTAACGTTGGTGTCTCCTCTTTAGGTAAGGATTCCTTCCAGGAGGTAGATATTACAGGTATTACCATGCCAATTACAAAGCATAATTATATCGTTAAGGATGTAAATAAGCTTGCGGATACCATCCGTGAGGCATTCGCTATCGCAAGAAGCGGAAGACCTGGCCCTGTATTAGTCGATATTCCAAAGAATATTACAGACCCTAAATGTAAGGCAGAATATGAACCGGCAGTAATTGATACAAAGGTTTTCGCTAAAAAGCTTCCTCATGTATCCGATGATAGAATTAAAGAAATTGCGGATTTAATCAATCAAGCAAAACGTCCATTTATCTATGCTGGTGGTGGTATCATTCGCGCAAACGCAAGCGAAGAATTAAATCAATTTGCTAATATGATGGATATTCCAACATGTACATCCTTAATGGGTCTTGGTGCATTTGATCAAACCAATCGCCTATCTACAGGCTTAGTTGGTATGCATGGTACAGTTGCATCTAATAAATGTATTGTTGAATGTGATTTATTACTTGCTCTTGGTGTAAGATTTTCCGATCGCGTATTATCCAACCGTAAGCATTTTGCAGAAAATGCTAAAATTGTTCAGGTTGATATTGATTTAGCTGAAATTGATAAGAATATTCCAACAGATTATTCCTTAGTTATGGATGCAAAGGAATTCTTAGATCGCCTACTTCCATACCTAGAGCCAAAGAAGAACCCTATTTGGTTAGCACTTGTTGATTCTTGGAAGAATATCTTCACAGAAAATCAAATGTCTTCTACATTAAAGCCTAGGTTCTTCATGGAAGAAATCCAAAGAGCAACAAATGGAGATTGTTATATTTGTACAGAGGTTGGTCAGCATCAGCTATGGGCTGCCCAATACTTCAAATATACAAAACCAAACCGTTTGATGTCATCAGGGGGTCTTGGTACAATGGGCTATGGTATGGGTGCATCCATTGGTACTCAAATAGCACATCCTGATGCAATGGTCTTCAATATTGCAGGTGATGGTTCCTTCCGTATGAATTTCAACGAATTACTTACGATTTCTAAATACAATTTACCTGTATGTGTAATTGTTGCAAATAACCAAGTACTTGGTATGGTTCGTCAGTGGCAAACTGCATTCTATGAGAAGAGATATTCTCAAACAATACTAGATACTGTACTTGATTATGAAGCCCTAGCTAAGGCTTTAGGCGTTTCCTATTATGAATGCTTCACAAAAGATGATTATTCAAAGGCAATAGAAGAAACCGTAAAGCTTAGAAGACCTACACTAATTAATGCACATGTCGAAATTGATGAAAAGGTATTACCAATGGTAGCACCAGGACATCAAATTGATGATATTATGCTAAAGTAAAAAAACAGCCTTTCTACAATTTGAGGTTGTTTGTAGGTTGGTAACAACCAATTAGTTAAAGATTTGTAAAAAAGGAAATCAATCCCTTTCAAAATGGAGTGGTAGATTTCCTTTTTTCTTATGGCAAAAACCATTATATTACAAAGGTTGATTCCTTTTTTATTATGTTTTCAAAAACTATTTTACACTATCTTTGACGTTAACTTGCTTGAAGTAAAGTATGAAAATGCTATAATGTAAACTAGTGAAAGGTAAGTGAGTAAATTGAAAAGTATAGTTAAATTAATTAGTAGCATTGCATTGCAAGGTTCTATTAATAATGGATTTCGTGGAGTAGTTCATTTAGAACCTCCTCATATCAGGTCAACTTCTAAGCGAACTTTTTTTAAACACTATCATCCTGTTCCAGCACGAACAGTAACAAAATCACATAGTATGTTTGGGGAACCATATTTTTGCTGAGGGATAACTATGAAATATTTGGATAGTATTTTATTATTACGAAAGTGTGGACATTTTGAGCTGGCAAAGAGTATTTTAGATGGCATTTTATCACATGGGAATCAAGTGGTTTTATATTCGGATTATGAAAATAAAATTATTGAATGTAAAGATGATTACTATGATGAAAAAGTTAAACCGTTACTTGAATCATTTTTATATAATGCATCTTGTGCATTGAATTATTGGGCTTTAGAATTGTATAAAGATAGGGAACTTGTAATGGTAATTCATTTTGAAGATGATTATATAGAAATATCTGAGAAGTATTACAATGAGTGCTATGATATAATAAAACAATTATTGATTAAAGAACCATTGTACAATAAAATCAAAATTTCTAAACTTAATTCAAATAGTGATAAAATATTGGTTATGCTAAATAATTTTGAACTCTTAAGGTCATTGGATGAAAAGCAGAGCATTAAGATTCCAAATTCCGATGTTGATTTTTCATATGAAATATATAATTCAATAGTTGGTATTATTTATCCAAAATATATAAAAGAATGCTTTCAAAATTTGAAAGATGGCGATTGGCAAAAAAATAATTATGATAATGTTTTGTATTGTAATTGTCTAATCTATATTAGTATGGGTATCATATAATTTCACCAACCATATATTTTAAAGTACAAAAAACACACTTTGCAGTGTGTTTTAATTGTATTTATTTATATTGATTATTTATTGCAGAAACAAGTGCGTAAATGGAAGCACAAATGATATCCTCATGGATACCAGAACCCCAAGTTTCTTTATCTCCAATTTTAACGGATACATATGCTGCAGCCTCTGACTTTGATGTAGATTCTAAGGCATGCTCATTATAATTTGTTAATACATAATCGAGATTATAGCATTCCTTAATTGCGTTCGATACAGCATCAAGTCTACCGGAACCCTCAGCTAAATAATCCTTTCTAATTCCATTCCATTCGGTTGAAATCATTACCTTGAATATGGCACCCTCACGAATGAAGTGGTATTCAAGCATCTTAAGAGGAGTCTTAAGATTAACGAAGTTTTCAACGAAGATAGTTTGAACATCAGAAGGAGTAAGCTCCTTATGCTCCTTATCGGATATATCTTTAACGGTATATCCAACCGTTTCTCTCATCTTTGTTGGAATATTTAAACCAAAGTTTGTTTCCAAAATGTAGGCAATACCACCCTTACCAGATTGTGAATTAATACGTATAACATCTGCAGAATATTCTCTAGATACATCCTTTGGATCCAGTGGAAGATATGGAACACTCCATGTTGCAAGCTTGTTTGCCTTATGATATTTTAAGCCCTTAGAAATGGCATCCTGGTGAGAACCACTAAATGCCGCAAATACGAATTTACCTGCATATGGCTGTCTATCATAAACCTTCATTTCCGTAACAGATTCATATAATTTTATGATATCAGGAAGATTTGAAAAATCTAAGATAGGGTCAACACCATGCGTATACATATTAAGTGCTAAAGTAATGACATCGACATTACCAGTACGTTCACCATTACCGAATAATGTACCCTCAATTCTATCCGCACCAGCCAAAATTCCAAGCTCTGCATCGGCAACTCCAGTACCTCTATCATTATGTGGATGAAGTGAAATGGTTACAGCCTCTCTATTTTTCATATATTTTGACATATATTCAATTTGAGATGCATATACATGAGGAAGTGACATTTCAACAGTTGCAGGTAGATTGATAATTAATTTATGATCCTTTGTTGGCTTAAATACATCAATTACTGCATTACAAACCTCAAGTGCATAATCCTGTAAAGGATTCAGGAGAATACTCAAAATAAATTTCTCCCTTCGCCTCACTTGCTAAATCGACAAGCATTTTAGCTCCTTCAACTGCAATTTCCTTTATCTCTTCCTTACTCTTTTTAAATACCTGCTCACGCTGAGCTAGGGAAGTAGAGTTATATAAATGCACGATAGCCTTCTTACAGCCCTCTAGTGCCTTAAATGTCTTTTTAATAATATGAGGTCTTGCCTGTGTTAATACCTGGATGGTGACATCATCAGGAATTAAATCTGCATCGATTAATGTCCTTAAGAATTCATATTCAGTTTCACTTGCTGCAGGGAAGCCTACCTCAATTTCTTTAAATCCGATTTGAACTAAGAGCTTGAAGAATTCTACTTTCTGGTCTAATGACATAGGCTTGATTAAGGATTGATTACCATCTCTTAAATCAACACTACACCAAATAGGCGCTTTATCGATATATTCTTTTTCTACCCAATCATTACATTTGACTGGTGGCATAAAATAGCCTCTGAAATATTTTTCGTATCCCTTCATAATAATCCTCCAAAAAATTCAATTAAATTTATAAATAAATCTATATTATTATATCAAAAGTATATATGGTAGTCAATTTTATCGAACAAAAAAGAAGAATAATAGCGCTTTTATAAGATAAAATTTTTCTTTAAAAATTATATCAACTATGGTATTATCTATCTGTTGAATTAAAATGGTAAAAATGGGGTAACAACATGAGCATATTAAAATGTACAAATGTATCCTTTTCCTTTGGAAATAGAACTATACTTGAAAATGCATCCTTTGTTATGCAAAAGGGTGAGCATATTGGACTAATTGGTTTAAATGGCGAAGGAAAATCTACATTTATAAAAATGATTACAGGTGAGCTAACACCAGATGATGGTAAAATTGAATGGTGTAAAAGAATCACAACAGGCTATTTAGACCAGTATACAACTCTATCTAAGGGTAAAACAATCAGAGATGTATTAAGAGAAGCATTTAAGCATATGTATGATTTAGAATCTGAAATGAACGCTTTATATGAAAAAATGTGTGATTGCACGGAAGAAGAAATGAACCAGTATTTAGAGGATACAGGACAAATGCAGACTTTACTTGAATCCTCAGGATTCTATAGCCTTGATGCAACGATTGAAGAGGTTGCGAATGGACTTGGACTTGGTGATATTGGACTTGATCATGATGTATCCAATTTATCTGGTGGTCAAAGATCAAAGGTTTTACTTACAAAGCTTATTTTAGCTAAACCTATGATTTTAATTCTTGATGAGCCAACAAACTTCTTAGATGAGGCTCAAATTAATTGGTTAACCAATTATTTGGCAAATTACGAAAATGCATTTTTATTAGTATCCCATGATGTACCCTTCTTAAATAAGGTGGTTAATGTTATCTATCATATGGAGGATGGCACCTTAACAAGATATACAGGTAATTATGATCAGTATATGCAAATGTATGAAATTGAAAAGAGAAATCAAAATGTTGCCTATGAGAAGCAACAAAAGGAAATTCGTGATTTAAAGGAATTTATTAATAAAAATAAAGCAAGAGTTGCTACAACAGATTTAGCAAAATCTAGACAAAGAAGACTAGATAAGATGGAAATCATCGATAAAGCAAAGGAAGTTATTAAACCCAATTTCAAATTTAAGGAATGTGGTTCATCAGGAAAATTTGTCTTTGTTGCTGAAAATTTAGTCATTGGCTATTCAGAACCATTAACGAAGCCAGTATCCTTTACCATAGAGCGAGGCCAAAAGGTTGTTATTAAGGGCGCGAATGGTATTGGTAAATCTACCTTACTTAAAACCTTACTTGGTATATTAAAGCCATTAAGTGGTAAATGTGAAATGGATTATAATGTTCATTATGGCTATTTTGCCCAAGAAGAGGAATACAGTGATAAAACAGCACACCAAGAGATCTGGGATATGTATCCTTCTATGACGAATGCTGAGGTTCGAGGTGCGCTTGCCGCATGCGGCTTAACGAAGGAAAAGATCGAGTCCATGATGATGGTGTTATCTGGTGGAGAGGCTGCAAAGGTAAGATTATGTAAGATTATGCTACAGGAATGCAACACATTAATCCTAGATGAGCCTACCAACCATTTAGATGTTTACGCAAAGGAATCCCTAAAGGATGCCGTAAAGGCATTTAAGGGAACGGTTGTTCTTGTATCTCATGAGCCAGAGTTTTATAATGATATTGCAACAGACATTTTAAATGCAGAGGATTGGACAACAAAAATATTATAGGAGCTGATAAAATGGCATTAAAGGAATTTAAGAATGTATCTGTTGGATATATTCCAGATACAGAAATCGAATTAAATAATAAAAAATATAAAATTCATGATGTCATTCAAGGTGAAGATATTTTAGTTGATACAGATTTAAAATATCCAGCATTACATAAGGTCATTAAGGCATCACCGAATCGAATTTATGATGGATGCCCATACCAAGCAGAATGCGGTGGATGTCAATTTCAGCATGTTTCCTATGAATATGAAAAAAAGCTAAAAGAAAAATACTTAAATGATTTATTTAAATCCTTCCATTTACCTCATATTTCCTTAGTTACTTTAGATATGCCTAATAATTATAGAAATAAATGTCAAATGACCTATAAGCTATCCAAATCCAAAAAGGTTGTTTGTGGATTATATCAGGAATATAGTCATAAAATTGTAACAATTACGGATTGTATGCTTCAAGCAAAAAAGGCAAATGAGGTAATTCTTGCATTAAATAAGGTTTTAACGAAGAATAAAATAAGACCATATGATGAGAAAACAAGAGAAGGAAATCTAAGACACGTTTATATTCGCTACGGTTTTAATTCAAAAGAAATCATGGTTGTCTTAGTTACCAATGGGGAAATGTTTCCAGGAAGAGGAAATGTTGTAAGTGATTTAAAGAAATTAAATTTGGGAATTACAACCATTGTACAAAACTATAATGCAAGAGATACATCTATTGTTTTAGGGGATAAGGAAAAGGTAATTTATGGACCAGGCTTTATTTATGAAACTGTAGGTGGCTATAAATTTAAAATCTCAGGCACATCCTTTTTCCAAATTAATACCCTAGGTATGGAAAAACTATATAATTTAGCCTTAGAAAAGGCTGAAATTAAAAAGAGCGATATCGTAATTGATGCATATTGTGGTGTTGGTACAATCTCAATTTTTGCAAGCAAATACGCAAAAAAGGTTGTTGGTGTTGAATTAAATAAAAATGCAATTACAGATGCAAAAATAAACGCTAAAATTAATAATATAAATAATGTTACCTTCATTAGTGATGATGCAACGAATTATATGACCAATTTAGCTAAGAATCGAGAAAGATGTGATGTTGTATTGATGGATCCACCAAGAGATGGATCAACAAAGGCTTTCATTAATGCTATAAACTATTTAGGTGCTAGAAAGGTAGTTTATATTTCTTGTAATGCAGAAACATTGAAAAGAGATTTATATTTATTCTCTGAAAATGATTATGTTGTTAAATCTATTACTGCAGTAGATATGTTCCCAAGAACGATACACGTTGAAACTGTTTGTTTGTTGACAAAGAAATAGTCCAAAATAACTAAAAATAGGGTAAAAATAGCATATTTTAAGGCATTTTCATCTTGTTTCGGATAATTGGAGTCTGTCGAGCATCTAATGAAATATAAAGTTTGTCAGCATTTAAGTAGTTTCAACTAAGGGTTGTAACGAAAAAACGAGATGTTTTAGGAAACATATTTTAGGCAGTTGTCAGCACTATACCCTTGTTTTTATCGAGACAAGGATATTGTATTTATAAACATATCGTTTAACTGATTTTTGATTCCAACTTATTCAAATTTTGGAGTGATATCAGTATAATATATTTGAGTAGTTGCAAATGCTCCGCAGATAGCACTAAGTATTCGTGTTGCTCCGCCCTTTTGACCGCTCCTTAAATAATCCTGTATAATCTCTTCCTTTTCATATATGGATCTCATCTTATTTTTACCCATTTTAAAAGTCCTCCTTGTGATTCTTATTATAGGAGGATTTAAACTAGATTTATATAGGGCTATTTTTTAAACATACATATTATTAGATTATTATAAAAAATTAAGTTTTTCAATTTTGATTAATATTCCTAAAAATACTAGAAATAGTAGAATTTGGAGTTGAATTATGATATACTAAGCATGAACTATAGAAAGATGGTGCTATTATGAGATATCAAAGAACAATTCTTAATGAGATTATAAGGTCAATAGATGAGTATCCTGTTACATTAATTACTGGAGCAAGGCAAGTGGGGAAATCAACGCTAGCATCTTATTTTGAAGAAAAAGGATATAGATATATTACTTTTGATGATACTGATTTATTAGCTAAAGCTAAAGAAAATCCTAAAAAATTTATTAAAGATTGCGGATATCCAATAATTATTGATGAAATTCAAAGATGTAAAAAACTTTTTATAGAAATTGAACATGTAGTTAATGAGGTTAGAAGAACTAAAGGAACTATTGAAGCAAATGGAATGTACATTTTGACTGGATCACAAAAGTTTCATTTGATGAAAGGTGTAAGTGAATCTATGTCTGGTCGTGTTGGAATTATAGAAATGGAGCCTTTAAGTCAAGCTGAAATAAATAATTGGGATGAGGTTCCATTTGAAATTGACAACGAGAAAATGATGTTAAAAGCAGATGAAAGGAAATTATCAGAAGATACTTTATATACATCAATTTTAAGAGGCTTTTATCCTGCTAGATGGGAAATTGAAGGTAAACCCATTAAGAATTATTATTCGAATTATTTAAAAACTTTTATTGAAAGAGATGTATCAGAATTAATAAATGTTAAGGATTTAAGAAGATTTGAAAATTTTATTAAGGTAGTTGCATCATTAACGGGAGAAGAATATAACGCAAGTAATATTTCAAAAGTAGTAGGAATTGATAATAAGACTGTTGAATCATGGTTAAGTATTTTAATAGTAAGTAATTTAGTTACTTTACTTGAACCATATTATGAAGATTCTATCAATAAGAGAATTGTTAAAAGAAATAAAATATATTTTAATGATACAGGTCTTGCATGTTATTTAATTGGTATAGATTCTCCAAAAACATTAAAATTATCAGAGTTTAAAGGAAGAATAGTAGAAACATATATTCATAATGAAATATGTAAAAGTTTTAAGAATAATAATGTTGAAATACAAATGTTTTATTATAGAGATAATAATCAAAATGAAATTGATTTTATTATTTTAAAGGATGGAAATTTATATTTGATTGAAGCTAAATCTGGAAAACAATACGGAATTAATGATATAAAAGGATTTAAACAGCTGGCAAATACAAAATATAATATTGCAGGTCAATGTATACTATGTTGTACTGAGGAAGTATATAGAATTTCCTCTCAAATATATGCTTTTCCAATTAGAAGCATATAATCTTAAGATTTGTGATTTTAAATAAACATATGATATATACAGTTTTCATTTTATAAATATAAAGGAATTAAGTGTTATTTTCTATACAATTTCAATCTACTTCATCACCGATTACAGTTATCATTACTATTAATATGGTATTAGTTACAAGATACTAGTATTTTATATTTATCGAGGCTTATGTTTCTGTAAATAGGTGAAAGAATCTATTTTTTAATATGCCTCCACGTCCTTTTTATCTAGTATTTTCTATATTGTCTCACACACAGAATGTGTTGCAGTTTTAGAGAAGGATTCTGAGCTAGAGGAATTAGAAGCTTTAG
>CAMEKD010000037.1 GCA_945920825.1 uncultured Anaeroplasma sp. | reverse complement strand
AGGCTATTCCGCCGTGCAGAAATTATTCGTACCTTTGATGCATGGAAGAAGGCCTTCGCAGCGAAGTTCCCAGAACAGGTTGCAGGCTTCAACAGGCTCGATTCACAGTCTATTTCTGCTGTATATGGCTACTTACAAAAGAGAAAAAGACTTGAAATTACATATTCGGAAGAAAAAATACAGGTTTCTGATTACATTTTTTTGCATACAGCCAAATCAAGAAGTGCCTTTGTTGCTATCCAATGGGATGGCGATAGTGCATTCTTACTGCCACCTGCAGTGGACATTTTGATTTACGATGATGGTAAGATTTCAAAGCATATTAATATGGCTGAGGTCTTATCTAAGGCAGAAAAGTTATTCCGACCTATTGATGGATATGGTGTAATTAAAATCTGTGATGCAAAGAATACAAAGAAATTAAAAAAGATTTTACTCAAGGAAAGATTCGCTCCATTAAATGTAGATGTTGAAATCTTATCCTTGGATAAAATTTTAGATGTTTAGGAGGGTTCTCTCATGAATGTAGAGAAATATATTGATCATACTTTATTAAAGGCTACTGCTACACCTAAGGATATTGAGCAGCTATGTGCAGAGGCAAATGCTTGTCATTTCGCATCTGTTTGTGTTAACCCAGTAAATGTACAGCTAGCACATGAATTATTACTTGGAAGTGATGTTGCTGTATGTACAGTTATCGGCTTCCCTTTAGGTGCTAATGCATCTAGCGTTAAAGCATTTGAGGTTACTCAGGCGATTGCTGATGGTGCAGATGAGGTAGATATGGTAATCAATATTGGTGCAGCTAAGGCTCACGATTGGGATACTGTACTTAAGGATATTGTAGCTGTTGTTAAGGCTGCAAATGGAGTTTTAGTAAAGGTAATTATTGAAACCTGCTATTTAACGGATGAAGAAAAGGTAAAGGTATCAGAGCTTGCCGTTGAGGCTGGTGCGGATTTCGTTAAGACATCTACTGGCTTTGGTACAGGTGGAGCTACCGTGAGTGACGTTCTCTTAATGAAGAAGGCTGTAGGAGAAAATGCAGAGGTTAAGGCTTCTGGTGGAATCCGTGATAAGGCTCAATTTGAAGCAATGATTCAAGCTGGTGCTACAAGAATTGGCTGTAGTGCTGGTATGAAGATTATGGAAGAATATGCTAAGGAGGAGAAATAATGGCAATTCCTACACCACATATTGCATGTAGTGATCCATCATTAATCGCTAAGACCGTTTTAATGCCTGGTGATCCACTTCGTGCAAAATTTATTGCAGATACTTATCTTACAGATGTAATCTGCTTTACCTCTACTAGAAATATTTTAGGATTTACTGGATATTATAATGGAAAGAGAATTTCTGTTATGGGCTCTGGTATGGGTATGCCATCGATTGGTATTTATTCCTATGAATTATATAATTTCTATGGAGTTGAAAATATTATAAGAATTGGATCTGCTGGTTCTTATGATGAATCCTTAAGAGTTTTTGATACTGTTTTAGTTTCAACTGCAGTATCTGAATCGAATTATGCAAAGGTAGCCTTTGGCTATAGAGCTCATGCAATGAAGCCATCTAAGGCTTTAAATACAAAGCTTTCTAAGGCTGCTTTAAAGCTAGGCATCCCTCTAACGGAGGCTTGCATTCATTCCTCTGATGTTTTCTATGGAGAGAATAAGGAGCATTGGAAGGAAATGAGAACAAAATATAATTGTATGTGTGTTGAAATGGAGTCCTTTGCTTTATTCGCTAATGCTAAAGCATTAGGAAAGAAGGCTGCATGCTTACTTACAATTTCAGATTCCTTTGTTGCAAGTGAAATTACTACTGCAGAGGAGCGTCAATCATCCTTCCACAATATGATGAAGATTGCTCTAGAGCTTGCAGGAAAGTAAAAAGTTCCTTTAAACAATCTGTTTACTTAATCGCAAAAACGACTAAATTAGAAAAAAACAAGGTAAAAACAGGTGATTTTGACCAAAATAAGGTTAGAATCACCTTTTTCTTTTGAATAAGCAAAAAATATAGTAAAATGGCTTAATACAAATAGATATTATAATAGTATCTGTCCTCCCTGTACATTATGAGCAAAGGAAATCACAATGGATATTTTAAGAAGCTCCACCATTCTTTGTAAAAGATTATAGCGAATATAAAGGAAGAGCATATCACCTAGATGTCATTCATAAAAAGTGTTAACAAAATCCTTTTTTCAGTATAAAAAGTGTACATCCCGTTTGACTTTCGTTTGAAAAAAGTGTAAATTGTAGTTTGAATTGCTTTAAAGTGTATTTCCGAATTTGGAGTTATTATTATCCTATAAGAATACTCATTCCAATGTTATGAATTTTTGCATGTGGGTGGTAACCTAGTAATAGAAGGAAAATTAAAAATGGATGATAGATTACTTCTAAAAAGAAGTAGAAAAATAAAGAATATACCTTTAGTGGAAAAAGAATAAAAAAGGATTGTATAAAAAAAGGTGGTAAATGTATTCATGCTATATAAATGGAGCATTAAATATATATAGAAAAAATAGCGTGAGTGATATTCATACTATAGAATATCTATTACCTAGAGGTGTAAACACTAAAGCGACTTCAAGTTATTTGAAGCATTTAAAAAGCCTATGCTCCTTAAGGTGGAATTTATTTACCCTTTTGTTTGTTTTTAACAAATATAGATACACACAACAGTCTTTTTTTGCATTTTTGAGGAGTGGGAATATGAGCAGGTACATAGATATTAATAAATTTCATACAATATCAATAACGAAATATATTCTTTCTAAGATTGATCCTAAGGAAATTACCATAAGAAGCCTTTTAATATCCTATTTGAGATTATCCTCAAGTAAATATAAAACAGAAGAGGATATCGTAAGAGTATGTGAGGATTTATATGATTTTAAATTCGAGGTTCGAGGAGATATGCATGGAAGCTATTTTATGATTGTCTTTAAGGCGAATGCTATAGATCCAAAATATATCCATGATGATACCTATACCTTAGATAAGATTTATAATCTGTTTCAGGATTTATCTACTCCATTAATCGTAAATCATACCTTTGATAAAAAAACCTTTTTGACTGCGAAGAAGCATCTTAAGGCTACCATTTTAAAAATGGATAAATATTTAGATGTAAAGGCTTCTAATTTTGCTTTCCATACTTTCTTTTTAAATACTCTTAGAGATTTTAAGCCTATGGGTGATATAGAAGAATTAAATAAAATTACCATAGAGGATTTATATGCTTATTACAATAAGATAGCTAAGGATGAAAACGTAACTTATTTTTTAGGTGATTTTAATGGAAAATATCCATATAATACCATAGATTATATATCACCAAAGCTAGATCATAATTTTATAGATAGAGGACTCTTAGATAAGAATTTATATTTAATGCCTTATACATCGAAGCAAATGTATTTAAGAATCATCTACGATATAAATGTATTTTCAGGTGATTTAAAAATATATCCCTTTATTTTATTAAATTATTTTCTAGGGGCATCCAATTATTCCTATTTATTTCAAAAAATAAGAGAGGAATATGGATTATGCTACAGCATATCGAGTGAGCTTTATGGTGCATCAGGTATACTTATGATTCGTTCAGAAATAAAGAAAAAGGATTTAGATTTCGTATTAGAAAGAATTGATGAATGCATTTTAAATGGCATTCATTATATGGATATCGATAAAATTAAAAGAATGATTACCCTAACGCATAAGGCAAGCTATGATTTAGAGGAAAGCTATTTATTCGATGAATTATGCAAGGATTTTTTTCCTGCATTCTATGATGGTGCTACCTATATTGATAGAATTAATTCTGTCACTATGGAAGATATTAAAGATGCCTTCTTAAAGCTTAAAAATGCAAGAAGGGTCATCTTTGGCTTTGGAGGGGATCTAAATGAACGATAGAGAATACTTCACCCTAAAGAATGGTCTTAAATGTATATTTGTAAAAAGAAGCGGATTCCAGGTAAAATATGCAGGTATTGGTGTTCATTATGGTAGTAGCCATAAAAAATATTATAGAAATGGTAAATTCTATGAATCAAAAAGTGGAATTGCACACTTTTTAGAGCATAAAGCATTCATTATAGATGGTCATGATGCATTAATTGATTTCGATTCTTTAAATGCGGAGGCGAATGCCTATACAGGCTTAGAACAAACGATTTATTATTTTCAAACGAATGATGATTTAATACCTCCACTTAGATTATTATTAAAAATGTTTTTTCATAAGGGCTTTACAAAGGAAAATATCGAAAGTGAAAAGCCAATTATATTATCGGAATTAGAAGAAGCTCGCGACCAAGTCGACAAAAGAATTCATGAGGAATGCTTAAAGCTATTATATCCAAACGATCCTTATTCCATTGAAATCTTAGGTACAAAGGAGGATATAGAAAATACAACTCTTTCCGATTTAGAAAATGCTTTTCTTGATTTTTATACACCAAAGAATTCTATATTGACCATTGTAGGTGATATCGATATAGAAGAGGTAAAAAGGGCTATTTTAGATGAAATGAAGGATATTACAATCCATGAAAATAATATAGAAAGAATTCCATTTGTGGAATCCATTGCCCCACTTAAGCCTAAAACAATCTATGAGGATATTCCATATCCGGAATTACATATTATGGGTAGAATAGATTCACTAAATTATTCTATGCCTATTCTTCCAAATAAAATGATTGCCTTATTCGATTCTATATTTTCTGTAGAGGCACCCTTTTATAAGCGATTAAAGGAAAAGAATTATCTCGTTTTAGATGATATAGAATATTCTATAACCTCTCATGAATATGGCACCTATTTCTATATCAATATTTATACAAATAATCCTATAGAATTAAAGGATTTCATCATCGATAAATTAAAGAATTTAAGTGTTAAGGATTATGATTCAGATATTTCAAATAGAACCATTAAATCCTATAAAAGTGATTTTATAAGAGCATTAGATTCTATTTCCTTCGTAGGGGATGATACCTTATCCTTAGCATTAGAGGGTACAGATTATGAGATGGAGGAGGATGCCCTATTAAATACAAAGGATTCTGATATATGTGAATTAATTCCATATATTAAGAATTCCTTAATGACTTATTTAATTGCATTACCAAAGAATGTTAAAAATAAGGAATAAAGATTAAGAATTTCCTAGATTTATACATAAATTTAGGGATTTTTAATTTTACGAATCGATTTATCCATTTATTTTTCTAAAAGAAGCACATTTAATTTTATGGATTTCACAATTAGAAATTTCATGATTTAAATAAAAAATGATATAACAAATGTGCTATTTAGAAAGGAGGATAACAAGGTCGTTGTACAATTATTTCATGCTGATAGGCTATGTTGTAAATGACATCGAGCTAAAAGAGGTTGCCGATGGCAAAAAGGTGGTTAAGCTAAGGCTAGCTGTCAAAAGGGAATTCCAGAATATGGATGGCGGCTACGATACCGACTTTATTAACATTTCCGTTTGGGAATATTTAGCTGAACATGCCGTAAACTACCTAAAAAAAGGGGCCCGAGTTGCGGTAAAGGGTAGAATATGTCCAAAGAAGGAAACAAAAAATGATGTAAGTGTCATTACAAACGAGCTTTATGCAGATCGTCTCATCTTCTTAGGAGAAACTGGTACTAAAGAATTTGATGCCGAAGCATCAAAAACTAAGGAGGAATAAACAGGGATTTTCCCTGTTTTTTTCTAATTGACAAATGTATATATAATAGCATTCTAATTTATTGCAAATAATAAAAATAGAGGAGTGAATTTAAAATGAGAGCACATGGAATATTAGAAAAAATTGATGGTATATTATGCATTATTGGTGGTATAGTCCTAGTCTTTATTGGGATTTTTAGTAATTATAATAAAGCTGTATATATCATCGGAGGTATTGGTGGAGTCATTGGAGGTATCATCTGTATTGCACTTGGTGATACACTGATCAACGATGCAGGAAGATTAGCGGAAGCGGAAAGAAAAATAGAGTCTTTAGAGTCTCAAAATGAGGACCTAATGAAAAAACTAGTAAAAGACGATGCTTTAAAAGCTAAGAGATTTACAAAATATATCGAAATAAAATCAGATGATATAGAAAAACAATTCGTTTCCTGTCCACACTGTGGATTTAAGAATCCAAAGGGCGCTTTAGAATGCAGCAGCTGCTATAAGCCAATAGAAAATAAATAAATAGAATCCATCTTCCTTGAATGTTTCTCAAGGAAGATTTTTTTCATCTTTTAACTATGTTAAAAAGTAGGAGTCTTTTCTTTAAATTTGAAAAGAAATAGTATATAATGATTGATAGGTGATTATTATGAAACAATATTTAGATTTATGCAAGAAAATTTTAGAAGAAGGAACCTATAAGGATGATCGTACAGGTACTGGTACATATTCTATTTTTGGTTATCAGGCAAGATATGATTTATCTAAAGGATTCCCACTAGTAACGACAAAAAAGGTTTTTTTAAGAGGGATTATTCACGAGCTTTTATGGTTTATTCGTGGAGATACAAATATTAAATATTTAGTAGATAATGATGTTCATATATGGGATGATTGGGCGTATAAGGCATATAAGGAATCGAGCGTCTTTGAAGGAGAGGATATCAAAGCCTTTGCGGCAAGAATTAAATCCTTAGATAAGGATGATCCATTTGTTAAGAAATGGGGAGAGCTTGGCCCAGTTTATGGCAGACAGTGGAGAAACTTCAATGAAGAGGGAGTTGACCAGCTTGAAAATTTAATTCACCTAATCAAGACAAATCCAAATTCAAGAAGATTAATCATTTCTGCATGGAATCCATGCGAGGTAGATAATGTGTCACTTCCACCTTGTCATTCCTTCATGCAGTTTTATGTAATTGATGGTAAATTGTCTTGTCAGCTATATCAAAGAAGTGCTGATGTTTTCTTAGGAGTACCATTTAATATTGCATCCTATTCCTTATTTACCATGATGATTGCACAGGTTTGTGGGCTTGAGGCTGGTGAATTCATTCATACTATGGGTGATGCACATATTTACACAAATCATGTAGAGCAAATTAAGCTCCAGCTATCTAGAGAGCCTAAGACTCTTCCTTTAATGAAAATAAATCCTAATGTTAAATCTATTTACGATTTTAAAATAGATGATTTTACATTAGAGGGCTATGAGCCTTGGCCAAGAATTAAAGGCGAGGTGGCTGTATAATGATTAATATGATTTGGGCTATGGATAAGAATAATCTTATTGGAGATGGTAATAGGATTCCATGGCATATTAAAGAGGATTTAATCTATTATAAGAATAAAACCAAAGGGCAAGTAGTCCTTATGGGCGATGCAACCTATTTTTCTTTGAAAAGCTATTATAAGACGAAGCCTTTACCTTATGGTAAATGCTATATAGCAACGATAGATAAGAATTTAAAAATAGAAAATCCTCTAGAGGATATTGAAATCATTTATGATTTAGATTCCTTCTTAAAGAATTTTTCAGGCGATTTATGGGTATGTGGTGGAGCAACCATTTATAAGCTTGCGCTTCCCTATGCCAATCGCTTATATATCTCCTTTATTAAAGGCGATTTTAAAGGAGATAAATATTTCCCAACCATTGATTACAACAAGTATAATAAGATTTGGGAAAATGAAACCGATAGTGTTATATACACAGTATTTGAGAGGCGTTAATTATGTTGTTTTTAATGATGCTTACCATAGTATGGATAGGAGTATCTTTAGGGTTAACGTTCTTAACCCATATGTATGAATGGTGGATAGCGCTTTGGGTAGTATCTGGTTTATTATCCGGGATTATCTTTGATATCTTATTTGTATTCATCTTCATTGAAATTGGTTCAAGAACGACACCAAAATCCAAATTTAAAGTATTTGTTCTTAAAAGTGCACTCGAGCTTGTGTTTTGGTACAACCATACAAAGGTAACCTGTGAAGGAGTAGAAAATGTTCCATATAATGCTCCCTTTGTTATGTATTGCAATCATAAATCTATGCTAGATCCTGCAGCAATCTATGTAAAGATTAATCGTATTGTAAGTGCAATTGGCAAAAAGAGCCTATGGGGCTTTTGGCCAATGAATCGTATTTGTGCATGTTTTGGTGCACTACCTATGGATAGAGATAATGATAGACAGGCTGTAAAGGATATGCTTGTTGCCATTAAGGCAGTAAAAGAGGGTATGCCCATGATTATATTCCCTGAGGGTGGAATTAAGAATCGTGATGTAGAAGAGATGGTAAATTTAAGAGCTGGTGCCTATAAGCTTGCTATGAAGGCTGAAGCTCCAATCATTCCTGTTGCAATTATGGGTTCTTCTGAAATTGCAAAGAAGAAAAGATTTGAGAAGAAGCATATTCATATCATTTTCCATAAGCCTATAACGAAGGATGAATATAAGGATAAGAATACCACTGAGGTTGGTACCTATGTTGAGGAACTAATCAACGAGGATATACGTAAGTATGAGGAACTTTAGTTTTTTAGTTTTCGCATGCTTAGGCTTCATTTTCATCATGCTTGGTAGCTTCTTAATCCTTTATGGTGTACTTAGGAATAATGATTTAGCTATTTATATTAGCTTAGGAATAATCATAGGTGCAGTCATATATTATATTATTTTAGGTATTATATTTGTTGCTACATACCTTAAAAAGAGGAGGTAGTATGTTTCTATCAGAAATTTCCGCTTTACATGTTTTCATTATTCATATTACAGTTTTAGTGCTCCTTGTACTAGCTTTAATCTTTTTTGTAATTAAAGGAATACTTGTAAAGCGTAAAAAGAAAATGTTTCAAGCTATCGAAGGTTTATTAAATGAATATGTCAAGGCAGATCCTCTATATGCAAAGCTTGATAGAGTGAATATGCCAGAATATGATTATATCCTTACGACAAGAGAGCTTAAGCTTTATATTATGGTAATACCAAATTTCACTTGTGGTGAAATTTGTATTAATTCCCCTACAAAGTGGCAGTTTAGAAGAACTTATAAGGACGATATAGTGCGTTTCGTTCCAAGAGTGGATAAGCTTATGCGATTTGATCCACCATATGAGGCAGGTCTTAGATCAAAAAGATTATATATCATCTATCCAAATTCAAAATCCTTATTAAGATATATTAATGAATGTGAAATGGAATTTGTAAGACCAGAAACCGATTTGAATGGAACATCTGTTGTAACCTATCAAGAATTACTTGAGCATAGGGACTCAATTGAATTATAAAATATAGGGAATTCCTATATTTTTTTACTGAATGGTGATTTTATGTATGATTATAAAACTTTAGAATATAAAAAGGTTTTAGAAAAGCTTTCTAGCTTTTTAAAAACCAATTACGCAAAAGAATTAATAGAGGATTCTTTAGAATCCTATGATTTTGAAACTGTAAAGAGGCTTCAAGAGGAAACGAAGGAGGCCTATTTAGCAATTGTTAGACTATCGGATATTCCACTTGGTGGATTATATGAAATGAAGAATGCGCTAAAAAGATGCAAGGCAGGCTCTATCTTAAATGAAGAGGAGCTACTTAATGTTGTTGGATTGCTCGATTGTAGTACAAATGTAATCAAATATTTTAAAAGCTTAGAGGCAATTAAGGTATCGACTCCAAATATTAAAAAATATGCGGATAATTTAATTATGCCACAGGCCCTAAAGACCAATATTACTCTTGCAATATCGAGTGATGGTAGAATCAATGATAATGCATCAAGAGAATTATTTATGGTAAGAAGAAGCCTTATTTCTTTAGAGAATAGATTAAGAAGTAAATTAAATGAGTTATTAACGACAAAGGCATCGATGCTAACAGAGCCTTTAATTGTACAAAGAGACTCTAGAATGTGTCTTCCTGTTAAAATAGAATATAAGAATACATTCAAGGGTGTTGTTCATGATATATCAAGCTCAAATACAACAGCATATATTGAGCCTGAATCTACACTTGAAACGGCAAATCAAATTGATTCTTATACTCTAGAAGAAAAGAAGCAATGTCAAATTATATTAAAGAATTTAAGCCTACTAGTTCAAGCGGAAGCAGATAATTTATTATCGAATTTAGAAAATTTAACTAAGCTTGATATCATTTATGGTAAAGCCTTAATGGGTAAGGAATTCGGCTATAATAGTCCAAAAATAGAGGATAGACAGTATTTCAATTTGAAAAGATGTAAGCATCCCCTATTAGATTCAAGTAAGGCTGTACCTATTGATTGTGAGCTTGGAAATAAATATAGTGTCATTATCATAACAGGACCAAACACAGGCGGTAAGACCGTTGCTTTAAAAACGGTGGGATTATTACATTTAATGGTCTATAATGGAATGATGGTACCTACAAGTGAGGATTCTATCTTTGGTGCATTTGAAGATATTTTAGCGGATATTGGAGATGAGCAGTCCATTGAGCAATCCTTATCTACTTTCTCAAGCCATATGAAAAAGATTGTTGATATTTTATCTAGAATTACCTTTAATTCACTCGTTTTACTCGATGAGCTTGGAAGCGGTACGGACCCTAAGGAGGGCTCAAGCTTGGCGATCGCGATTATTGAGCATTTAAAGAGGAGTGGTGCTAGAGTCATTTGTACAACACACTATAGTGAGCTTAAAAGCTATGCCTATAAAAATGATGGCATATCGAATGCGAGTGTTGAATTCAATACAGAAACACTTCTTCCAACCTATAAGCTTTTGCTTGGTGTACCAGGTAAATCGAATGCGATTGAAATCGCATCTAAGCTTGGCTTAGAAAAAAATATTATTGATGATGCGAAAAATGAATTATCCTTATCAAGTAGTGAATCGAGTGAGCTCATTGGTAATTTGGAAGAAGAAATGACCTCATTAAGAAATCAAGAAAAGGATTTAGAGGAAAAAATCAAAAGCTATGAGTCAATGGTCAATCATTTAAAGCAAGAGAAGCTTGATTTAGTAAAGAAGACGGATAAGATTATTCATGATGCGAAGGAAGAGGCCAAAAAGATTATTGAAGAGGCTAAGGAAGAATCTATTAAGCTCATTGAAGAAATTAAGAACATGAGTGATGAGAACTTTAAGGAGCATGAATTCATCGCATTAAAGACAAAGGCAAAGAATTTGTCCATTAAAGAGGATCAAGAGGAAATATTTAATGAGGAATTACATGAAGGAGATTACGTTTATGTAAAGCCTTATGAAAAATATGGAACTATATCTTCTATTAAAAAGGATAAATATTATGTAAATTTAGGTCAATTCGCTATCGAATTTAAGAAGAATGAATTGTCCTTAGCAGCAAAACCAGAGCCTAAGAAGAAAAAAGAGGCAAGGCTATCTGGATATAATCCTGCATCTCACGCTACCCTATCCTTAGATTTAAGAGGAAAAAGAGTAGAGGAGGTAAAGGAATTAATGGATTCCTATTTAGATCAATGTGCTTTAGGTAACCTAAAGCAGGTATCTATTATTCATGGATTTGGTACAGGTGCTGTAAGAAAGGCAGTACAGGAATATTTAAAGACCTCACCATATGTAAAAAGCTATCGCTATGGTGGAGAGGGTGAGGGCTTAAATGGTGTTACTGGAGTTTATTTAAAGTAGGTTTGTATGAAGGCGTGTTTAATTTTATGGGATATTGAAAAAATAAATAAAGAGGATATCAAAGATTCCTTTATTGTTGGTGTGGATTTAGGTAGCTATAATGCAATATCTCATGGAATTATACCAGATATTGCTATTGGAGATTTTGATAGCTGTAAGAAAGAAGAATATGATGCAATAAAAAAGAATTCGAAAAAAATCATTCAATTAAATCCAATGAAAGATAAAACAGACACAGAAGAGGCAATTTTACTCGTAAAGGATTATGATGAAATTTTAATTTTAGGTGGAATTAAGGGCAAAAGAATTGAGCATTTTTATGCGAATTTAATGTTATTATTCAAATATCCTAAGGTTAAAATGAAGGATGAAAATTCTTTAATTGAAATAAAACGGGAAAGCTTTATTCCAAATAAGAATTACAAATATATTTCCTTATTCCCTATAGAGGATAGTGCAATACTCTCCCTTAGAGGTATGAAATATAATTTAGAAAACTATACATTAAAAAGAAATGAGCCAACCTTAGGTATTTCGAATGAATGTATGGATAATCCTTATGTGGAAATAAAATCTGGTGGTCTTTTGGTAATATCTTCTATGGAGGATCATGAAAACCTTTAGACAATATTTAATTCCATCGATTATTGCTCAGGTATTTATGTCCTGCTATGCGATTATTGATGGAATATTTATTGGATATAAAATGAATGATTTAGGTCTTGCAGCCATTAATCTTGCATGGCCGATTACTGCCTTTATCCAAGGGGTTGGATTTGCCCTTGGAATTAGCGCAGGAATTTATATTTCAAGAATAAGGGGCTTAGGCGAAAAGATGAAGATTAAAAAGCTTAAAACCTCTATTTTACTTATTTTACTTATTGCATCTATAGTGCTTGGATTCTTGTTCTTTTTCTTAAAAAGACCAATATTAATCCTATTTCAAGCCAAAAATGAAACATTAGATGCTGCAGATAGATATATAACCATTATTTTATTTGGTTCTATATTTCAGCTTCTTGGTTGTGCACTTGGTCCAATTATTAAAAATGATGGCTATGTAAAATCATCTATGTGTGCATCACTTTTGGCAACCTTAGTGAATTTTATATTGGATTATTTTTTTATTGTAAGGTTTGAGTTTGGGCTAGAAGGAGCTGCCGTGGCCTCCGTCATTGGCCAAGGGGTTGCCTTCCTTATTTGCTTAATACCATATGTAAAACAAATGAAGGGAATCTATCTCGATAAGGAATTCTTTAGGGAAATCTTCTTAGGTGCTATGGCACCCTTTATCTTAAATTATTCTTATTCCATCATTATAATTTTAACGAATGCTTTAGCGGAAAATTATAGTGGAGATGAGGCTGTTGCAGCCTATACGGTATTATCCTATATGCTATATGTTATCAATGCACTCGCACAGGGGACCTCAGATGCGATTCAGCCTTTATTTTCCTATAATTCGATTCAAAAGAATTATAAGCTCAATCGTAAATATTTATATAAATGCTTTATCATAAGCTTTATTTTAGTATCTATATTTAGCTTAGCCTTCTTTTTATTGAGAGATCCAATTGCAAGGCTTTATGGATTATCGCAATTGGCCTGTGATATCTTTAATTTAGCTTGTATTTTCTATATTTTTGGTTTTATTATCATTAGCTTTAGTAAGGTTATATGCTCCTATTTATATTCTATAAACAAAAAGCTTTTAGCGAATATATTAGTTTTAGCTGAGCCAATCTTTCTAACGCCAATCGCTTATTTTATCTTTGTAAATTGCATGGGGCTACTTGGACTTTGGATCTCATTCTTAGTCATTC
>CAMEKD010000036.1 GCA_945920825.1 uncultured Anaeroplasma sp. | reverse complement strand
AATCAGGTTCAAATGGAAAGAGATTCAAATGAGACTTTGGTCTTTACTGCATCTAGCTTAAAGGCAGTTGTAGAAGATCCACTAGAGCAAAAGCGTAAGCAAGAAAAGATTCAAGCCTTCCTAAAGAGTTATAAGGAAGATGAGGAGGCTATAGAAGATATTCCAAATGAGGATATGGAATATGACCTTGTAGAGCCTTGGTATTGCCAGGCAAAGCCATTTGTCAAGAAAAAGAAAAAGTATAATAATTACTAGGAATGGGCCTAAAGCTGTTGCTTTAGGCTTCTTCCTTGAATGCTTAAAAAAGCTATGTTAAAATAGGCTAAAAGTGGGGTGATTGTATGGAAAATCAGTTTTCTAGAGTAGATGCATTACTTGGTAGTAGTAATTTAGAAAAATTAAAAAAAGCCAAAATTATCGTCTTTGGCATTGGTGGTGTTGGTGGTTATGTTTGTGAGGCGTTAGCTAGAAGTGGTATATATAATTTTACCTTAGTGGATAATGATACAGTATCCATTACAAATATCAATAGACAAATCATTGCCAATATGAATACTATAGGTAAAGATAAGGTATCTATTATGAAAGATAGAATATTATCTATAAATCCACTTGCGAATGTAGAAATAAAAAAATGCTTCTTTTCAAAGGAAAATTCTAATGAATTTGATTTTAAGAGCTATGATTACATCATTGATGCAGTAGATACCATATCTGCTAAAATTGAAATCATTTTAAAGGCTAAGGCATCAAATGTGAAAGTCATTAGCGCACTTGGTGCTGGAAATAAAATAAATCCTTCGATGCTAGAGGTTACAGATATTTATAAGACAAGTGTAGATCCTTTAGCAAAGGTTTTAAGAAAGAAATTAAAAGAATATAGGATAAATAAGCTTAAGGTAGTATATTCTAGAGAAAAGCCATTAAAGCCTCTGTATTCTTTAGATAGTAGCGATGTAGTAAAGAAAAATATACCAGCCTCCTTAGTTTTTGTTCCTGCAGCAATGGGATTAATTATTGCAGGAGAAGTAATAAAGGATTTAACTGGTATAAAAAATGATAAGCCAGGGGCTTGAAAGACTCTGGCCTCTTTTTATTTTAGCTTAATTAAATTGTCTCCCATTTTATAGCTAAAGTTCTTTGTTTCAAGGGCAGGCATAACTAAAGAAAAGTAATCATAAGAAATTGTAAGTGGGTCTTCTTTACAATCATCTTCTGTAATCCACCATATAATGATTTCTAATAGAGAACTAGATAAATGATTTAATACGATATCCTCTCTTATATTTTCTGCCTTGTAATAAGGCATCATTCTTTCTGAAATTAAGGAATCTAAATGTAATCGTAATCTATTTAAGAAAATATCATTAGATTCGCCCTTTAATATGGCATTAAGTAAATCCTTATCCTCCTTAAAATGAATTAAAATATGGTTAATAATAGCTAAGAAGGATTCATCACCAAAGCTATGTGCTTGTTCCACCTTTGGATTTAATACATGAATAAAGATATCATCTACAATGGACTTCAACACCTCATTTTTGGATTTATAATGCATATAAAAGGTTGTTCTTCCTGTATAGGATATATCTAATATGTCTTGTATGGTAATAGAGGAATAATCCCTTTTTTGAATTAATTCTTTAAAGCCATCCTTAATTCTTTTTATGGTTTTTTCTTTTCTTAAATCCATAATATCCTCAACTTTCTGAACACCATGTTCTATTTATAGATATTTCTTGTTTAAAGTATATCATATTTGATATAATAAAAGTGAACAAAACGATAAAAATGTTCAAAAAGTAAAGGGGTGTATATTATGGGATGTTTTGTTGCGCCTGTTACAGAGGCAATTGTTGTTACTGCTGCTGCATTCATTGTTAAGCATAAGGAAAAGAAAAATGCAGATAAGATGCAATCCATGGCAAAGGAAGAAAAGAAGGATACAATTTCTACAAGATTACTTCGTTTATCTAAGCTATTATTTGGTGGAGGAATCCTATTAATATTTGAGCACATATGGCATGGAGAGGTAATTCCATACTTCCCGTTCTTCACTCGAGCAACGGAAGGTAGCGAGGCAGTAAATGAGATGCTATATGAAATTTCAACAACAGGTATATTAATGGCTTTCTTATGTACTCTAGTTTGGGGTGTAATTGAAATCATAAGATATAAGCTAGATAAGAAGAACGAAAAAGAGGTTGCATTAGAATAATGACCTTACTAATTACTATTTTTGCAGCCATCGCTTCTACAATTTTTTGGTATAGATTTGATAAAAGAAAGGAATATGCACTAAGCGCATTGCTTTATATGTTTTGGGGTGCAACCTTGATGTGGCTGATTGATTCCATCGTAAGCTTTGCGAAGGAAGGTAGCGCATTCTTTATGCCTGAGGCTGGTGAAACTCTAGAAGAAACTGTAATCCATCAGCAGGTATTTTTCTATAACCAAATGAATGATTTATACTTAGGTTTTGCAGTTATCGCATTAGCATTAATTATTTGGGTTATTATTTTATTGATTAAGGACCCAAAGCATTTATATAGAAAAACGGCAAAATAAAAAGCACTTCGTGTGCTTTTTTTCTACTCCTCTACATATCGTTCTATAATATCTTTAATAATAGGATAATCCGATTTTATATTGATGGTATCGATTTTATCATCGATGAAATCAAAGATTTGATTTAATATATTTTTTCTTTCTGCAAGCTCATTTCGATTTAAATCTATAAATTTATTATATTTTTCTCTTGCATCTCCAACCATACCATCATATAAATCGAGTAATATATCGTAATATAATACATAATCCTCAAATATACCAAATTCTGCATCTCCAAATAGGTCTCTTGCACTATCTAAATCATTAACTAAGAAATAAAATGTCATAAGATAATATGCAGCTTGGGCTTTTTCTTTGCCATTTGGGGATTCCTTATATATTTTTTTGTAAAATTCAATACCACCCTCATAATCTCCTGCTTGATAGAATTCCTCAAAGCCTTTGCTTGAGGATTTCATAGATATAGAAACATTGAATATAAATATAATTAATAGGATAACTGCAACACCACCAATGGATAATCCTGTAATAGCAAGCGCATTTATTTTCATTTCTGCACCCATAAAGCCTAAGGTAATTGCAATTAAGGATAATATGATAATGATTCCTAAAAAAATCTTTTTTGTCTTTGTCATAAAATCATCTCCAAAAGAATACTTGTATATATGATACCATATATTTTTAAAAATTCAATTTTTGGAGTAATAAGCTTAAAGTGTTTTTTCTTTCTTAAATATGCTATAATCAATATACAACATACGAACGGGAGGCATATGCGATGAAAAATTTAAGGGAGAATACATCCATAGTGGATCTAAAGGTTTGTAAAGATACTGGTGAGGTTGTTGTTGAGGTAATTCCTGAATTTAAAAAAATAGACCAAACAGTAGAGGAAAAAACAAGATTAAAAATTGATGCCTTAGATAGAGAAATTGCAAAAAAGAGAAAGATGATCGATGAGCAGGATGCATTAATCTATAATCTTACCGATCATAGTGATTCTATTGACCATGCGATTGCTGCAAGTGCTGGTGTTTTAGCTGCGGTATTAGATTTATTCTTAGTGGATAAGCTAGATATATCTACAGGTACATGGACTGAGGCCGAGGCTATCGAATTTGTGGATTCCTATTCAAATAGTAAAATTGTTAAGGATACAAATACAGAGGGCTTATTAAGGAATATTTCTAGCCAAATGAGTGGTGGAAATACAAATGGCTTATTTCCATCAGGAAATACACTTCCTGAAAAGCTTATCTATGGTACAATTAACTGGTTTACATCTTTAGTTTTCAAAGATACTAAGCTAAATGGTCCAATGAATTCTTTACTAGAGGGGATAAGAGAATCCAAGAGTAGTGTAAAGCTTATGAATAAAACGAATGTTAGCGAAGGTATTCATAAGGAGATATCTAGTGGCAGATTAAATCTTACAGAGGGCTTGACCATTACAAATTTAGCTAAACAGACACTTCCTGTATTACTAAATGAATGCTTAGTACGTGCTTTCTATTTTATTCATAGATTCTTCCAAGAGGTAGATAATAATCATATAACCTCCTTAAGAGATTTAGTTTTAATCGATTGGAAGTCTACAATACCATTTAAAAATAGAACCGTAGTAAGAATGCTTACGATTTCTACGGCTGTATTTAGTGCACTAGATATTGCAGCCTCAACAATCGGTAGTGCGATTGTTGCTGAGGGTAGTATTTATAAATTCTTAAATAATTTTGTATTGCATATTAATTATATAGGTGCGGCAAGAGTTGTTTTAGCCTTAGGTGCTGACCTATATATGGGTGCAAAGCTTGCAAGAGAGAGACAAGCAAGAAGTGAAATGATTGATGAAATGATTAAACTTGAGAATATGAAAATATCCTATAAGCAAAATGATGTGTGGGTTAAGGCTAAAAATACAGAAGAGGTGATCAATGAATCCTATGCCATGATATCTGAAATCGATGCTATGTATAGACAATCGATTATGGAAACAAAGGATGATTTAAGAAAAATAGGAGATTCCTCCTATGGTATTGATGAAAAGAACCCAGGCTTAAAGGATGATATATTCAATGTTATTCATTGGGAGTAAAAAATGGATAAGGAATTAGATAATTATGATCTTGCAGTCAAAGAATCTGATGTACCTGAGATTATTGGTAGTCAGTTTACTATTATGCAAGAATATAAAGAAAATTTAGATATTGCCAAAAAGAAGGCTTTAGATGCTCAGGAGCAAGCTTTAGGCTCTAAGGAAAAAAAGACAGGCGTTTTTAAAAACAAAACTGCAATTGAATCCTTACAGGAGACTACACTTTCCTTAGCGGATGCCCAAATCATTGCAGCAGAGGCTCAGGAAAAATCTTTTGAATATCAAAAGAAGCTTGCTGAAATCACAAAATATTTATTTGGGCTTGGAGTTTCTAATATTGCTGCGAACCGTATCGTTGTAAAAGAGCTTGAAATGAGGCTTAAGAATGCTAGCGAGGATGAAATTGATTCCCTTGCAAGAGAAGAAATCAAAAATTTAGTTCGTGAGCTTAAAATGCAAGAGGATGTTATGCAAAAACAATCCCTCCTAAATGAAAGAATTCGTGAGCTTGATGAAAAAATGACCCTCTATTTATCGAAGGATGAAGAGGATTCTTATATCAAGGGATTAGAAAATAAGATTTTAGATTTAGAAGAAGAAATTCATTTTTTAAAGGAAGAGAATGTAAAAAGAAAAAGAATGGATAATGATAAGAAAAAGAAATATATGTTCTATTCTTTCATTGGATTTTCCATCCTTTTAGTAATTACATTTATTTTAGTGATAATTGCTCTATGTAAATAGGGCTTTTATTTTCTTTTGTAAACAAATAGAAAACCATTTCTATCGTTTTAGAATTCTCTTATGAAAGTAGCATTATAAAAAATATTTATAATTTTACCCAATTTTAAAACAATATAAAAACATTATAAAAGTGTTGCAAGTGCAACACATTTTTTATCATTTTCGGTATATAATACGCTTACACGATGATAAACAAGGCTAATTTTGACGTTAAGGAGGTAAAAGGAATATATAAATTATATTTAAGGTGTATATGAAAATTGCAGGATTTGATAAATTATCCTTATTAAATTATCCCGATAAGGTTTCCGCTACTATCTTTACAAATGGATGTAATTTTTTATGTCCTTATTGTCAAAATAGTGCACTGGTGTTAGATACAAAAGAAAATGAGCTAATACCAGAAGAAGAGGTACTTTCCTACCTAAAAGAAAGAAAAAAGCTCTTAGATGGGGTTTGTATTACTGGAGGAGAACCTACAATACAAAAGGATTTGAAAGAGTTTATTCGAAAGGTAAAGGATTTAGGACTATCTGTAAAGCTTGATACGAATGGTTCTAATCCAGAAGTCATTAAGGAATTACTTGATGAGCATTTAATCGATTATATTGCGATGGATATAAAAACTGTATTTAGTAAATATAGTGAGGTTGCAAATCGGAATGTTGATATAGACGCATTAAGAAATTCCATTGAGCTAATTAAAAATAGTAATATAGACTATGAATTTAGAACCACAGTAGTTAAAGCATTCGTTAGCTACGAGGATTTAGTTTTTATTCTAGATTATCTAAATTGTAAGAAATATTACCTTCAAAAATTTGAAGACAGACAAAGCAACATTGTTTATCATTTAGAAGCTTATAGCGATGATGAGTTGAAAGAGATTTATTCTAAATTAAAAGAAAAATATGATTTTATAAAAATTAGAGGATTGAGGTAAAAAGAATGTATAAGGTTGTAAAAAGAGATGGAAGTATAGTTGATTTTAATATCCATAAGATTTCTAAGGCAATTGAACAGGCATTTGAGTCTGTAGATGTAAATTCTGATGCAGATGTAATTGATTTCTTATCCTTAAAGGTTACTGCAGATTTCCAATCTAAGGTTTCGGATGAAAAGATTAGTGTAGAGGATATCCAAGATAGCGTTGAACGCGTATTATCTAAATCTGGATATAGTGATGTTGCAAAATCCTATATTTTATATAGAAAGCTTCATGAGAAGCAAAGAAGTGTGAAATCTACAGTTCTAGATTATAAGAAGCTTGTAGATAATTATGTACAAATTAATGACTGGAGAGTTAAGGAAAACTCTACAGTAACATATTCCTTAGGTGGTTTAATTCTGTCAAACTCAGGTGCAATCACTGCAAATTATTGGTTAAGTGAAATTTACGATGAGGAAATCGCAAATGCACATAGAAATGCGGATATTCATATTCATGATTTATCTATGCTAAGTGGCTATTGCGCAGGCTGGAGCTTAAAACAATTAATTAAGGAAGGTCTAGGTGGAATTACAGGTAAGATTACATCCGCTCCTGCAAAGCATCTATCTACATTATGTAATCAAATGGTAAACTTCTTAGGTATTATGCAAAATGAATGGGCCGGTGCTCAGGCATTCTCAAGCTTTGATACCTATCTTGCCCCTTATGTTAAAAAGGATAATTTGGATTATAAAGAGGTTAAGCAGTGTATTCAATCCTTCATTTATGGTGTAAATACACCTTCTCGTTGGGGTACACAGGCTCCATTTACAAACATTACTCTTGACTGGACTGTACCTAACGATTTAGCTGAATTAAACGCATTAATCGGCGACGAGGAGCAGGACTTCAAGTATAAGGACTGTAAGAAGGAAATGGATATGATCAACAAAGCATTCATCGAAACTATGTGCGAAGGTGATGCGAATGGTAGAGGATTCCAATACCCTATTCCTACATATTCTATTACTAGAGATTTTGACTGGTCGGAAACAGAAAATAATAAATTATTATTCGAAATGACAGCTAAATATGGTACTCCTTATTTCTCTAATTATGTAAATAGTGATATGGAGCCATCCGATGTAAGAAGTATGTGCTGTCGTTTAAGACTTGACTTAAGAGAATTAAGAAAGAAGTCTGGTGGTTTCTTCGGTTCTGGTGAATCTACAGGCTCTATTGGTGTTGTTACAATCAATATGCCAAGAATTGCATATCTATCTCGTACTAAGGAAGAATTCTTCTCTAGACTTGAGCGTATGATGGATATTTCTGCAAGAAGCTTAAAGATTAAGAGAAATACAGTTACTAAGCTATTAGATGAGGGTTTATATCCTTATACTAAGAGATACTTAGGATCATTCAACAACCATTTCTCTACTATTGGCTTAGTTGGTATGAATGAAGCATGCTTAAACGCTAAATTCATCAAGGAGGATTTAACTCATACTGAGGCTCAGGAATTCACTAAGGAAGTATTAAACTTCATGAGAAATAAGCTATCCGATTACCAAGAAAAATATGGTGATTTATATAACCTTGAGGCAACTCCAGCAGAATCTACATCCTATAGACTTGCATCCCACGATAAGAAGAGATATCCATCGATCATTACTGCAAATTCTATGGACGATGTTCCATATTACACAAATTCATCTCATCTACCTGTAGGATATACATCAGATATCTTTACCGCATTAGATGTACAAGATGAGCTTCAAACATTATATACATCTGGTACAGTATTCCATGCCTTCTTAGGTGAAAGATTAGATTCTTGGAAGAGTGCTGCAAACCTAGTAAGAAAGATTGCAGAAAACTATAGATTACCATACTATACATTATCTCCAACATATTCTGTATGTAAGGAGCATGGCTATTTAGTTGGTGAGGTTAGCCAGTGCCCATATTGCAAGAAGGAAACGGAAATTTATTCAAGAATTACAGGTTACTATCGTCCTGTTAAAAACTGGAATGATGGTAAGCTTCAGGAATACAAGGAAAGAAAAACATACGATGTTGTAAATTCCGTTTTCATGGGCAAGAAATTTAGTGATGTTAAGATGATCGAAAAGAAGACGGATGGCACAATCGAAATCCTTCTATTCGCATCTAAGACTTGTCCAAATTGTAAGGTTGCTGAGGCAATGCTTCAAAAGGCAGGAATTAAATATACTAAGATTATTGCAGAAGAAAATGTTGAAATGGTTAAGGAGCTAGGCATTAAGCAGGCACCTACTCTATCCGTTAACGGCGATTTGATCGTTAATGTTTCAAACATCAAGAAATATATTGGTGAAACATGTACGATGCGATAATTATTGGCTCTGGAATGGCAGGTATGACTGCAGCCTTATATCTCTTAAGAGCAAATAAAAAGGTTTTAGTCATTGAGCAGGAGTCTATTGGTGGCCAGATAGCATCCTCTCCTAGGGTAGAAAACTATCCAGGATATAAGAGTATTTCTGGTACAGAATTAACTTCAAATTTATATGACCAAATTGAAGAGCTTGGTTGTAGTTATGAATTTGAAGAGGTGTTATCCATTAAATCGGAAGGAGATATCAAGACTGTAGTTACCGATTTTTCTAGCTATCAGGCAAGAACAGTAATTATAGCAACCGGCGCAAAATATAGAAGATTAGGTCTTGATAGAGAAGAGGAATTCATTGGAAATGGTATTTCCTTTTGTGTTGCCTGTGATGGAGCATTCTATAATGATAGGGATGTATGTGTTATTGGTGGAGGAAACAGTGCCTTAACCATTGCCCTAGATTTAGTTAAAAACACGAAAAGTGTGACAATCATTCAGGATTTAGAAAAACTTACTGGTGAGCCTATTAATGTTGAAAAAATATTAAAAAACCCTAAGGTAAAGGTTCATTATGAATCTAAGGTATTAGGCTATATCATTGAAAATGACGAATTCAAGGGAATTCGTATTCTAGAATATGGCAAGGAAGTTTCTATCCCTTGTGATGGCATCTTCGTATCCATTGGTACAATTGCGAATACAAAGCCTTTTGAAAATCTAAAAATGGATGATTATAAATATATTATTGCAGATGAAGAGAATAGAACATCAGAAGATGGAATCTTTGTTGCAGGAGACTGTAAATCTAAGAATGTTAGACAGCTTACAACCGCAACAAGCGATGGTACTATCGCTGCAATATCTGTATTAAATTATTTAAAGAAATTTGATTAATTCAATTCTTGAGGGGGTTATCCCCCTCTTTTTTTCTTGAAATGGAACAAATTGTGGTATAATGGGGTGGAATTATTTTAGGGAAGAAAAGTATTATGGAAAACAAGAAGCGTGCTCTTATTGTGTGCAATGCGAAAAGCGGACACCAAAGGGGCTTGAAAAAAGTAAATAAAATCAAGGATGGACTTAAGGATTTATATGACATAGATGTATATGTATCCGAATATCCAAAATCCATACAAAATAAAATAAAAAAAGAAGGTGGTTTTTATGATGCTATCATCACCATGGGTGGAGATGGTACCATTCATGAGGCCATTAATGGAGTAATGCAACTAACGAAAAAGCCAAAAATGGCCTTTGTACCTATGGGAACATGTAATGATGTTTGTCATACCTATAAATATAAGAATATTAAAGGCATTATAAAACGAATAAGAGAAGATAAGGAAATCGATATCGATTTAACCAAAATGAATGAATGCTATTATATATATGCCTTCGCAACAGGCTCTGTTGCCTCTGTCACCTATGAAAATGATCCAGCAAAGAAATTCTTTGGCAAGCTTTGTTATTATTTTAGAGCTATAGGTAAAATATTTAAAAAGAGTTCATTTTCCTATGCTATAGGGGAAAGGACGGGTAATGCATATTTATTCATTGCATTAAATTCCCTACATATGGGAGGCTTTTGGCTTCATGGACAAAAGCTAAATGATGGTAAAATTCATTTATATGTTTGTGAATATCGTCATGCCCTAAGGCCATTATTCGCATTCGCATTCCTAATGGCATTTAAAAAGAAATCAAAAATTATTAAGCTATATGAGGAAGAAGAGCTTCATATTAAATTCAAGGATAAAAGACCTATTAATGTCGATGGTGAATACTATGGAGAAGAGGATTTCTTAGATCTAAAGGTGGAGCCAAAGGCAATAAAAATATTTTAAGATGATAGGATCAAATCCATAGGTTATTTACAAGAATAATGATTTAGAGTAAAATTTTAAATGGGTAATTCTTATAGGTGAATTATTTTCTAATATTGGATTAAGAAAGAGATTATGCTAAAGGTAAATGAATATTACAAAGCATATCTAAAAGATATAAGGAATACTTATAAGAAAGAAAAATATCTTAAACAATCCTATGAATTACCAAAAATCAGTTACCTCTATCGCTTTAATAGTTAGAGGAAAAGAATTCAATTCATAATCTTTAAAATAATATATAGGAGGACATTTATGAAAAAAGCAAGCAATTATGTTTTATTAGCAGGTATTATTTATTCCTTTGTTGTTGTCGTTGCACTTTGTGTTGTAGCTTTTATTTTCCTAAGTTGTAATACACCAGATGGAAAACAGGCAATCATCCAAGGTCTTCAGAATGGTACAATTCAAACAAGCTTTACTGGAACAGCAGAACAACAAGCAAATCAAATTATAGTATTATTGGTTATCTTTGCGGTTTACTTCTTTGTGATGGCATTCTTTGCACTTATTAATGCATTTATTGCTATCATGGGAAAATCAAAGAAAACCAAGGTATTATATATTTTAAATATAGTATTTGGAGTTATTAGTGGTGTTTGTGTTAATGCAATTGGAGCTATTTTCGGTCTTGTAGCATTAGCAAGAGAACCAAAAGAAATAAATACTATGGATATGGAATAAGGATTGTATCAAGCAATCCTTTTCTTTTTGTTTTGCAATGCTATAAACCTTTGTGTATTACTGTCAATTCAAATTTTTCAGCTTTTATTTTTACATTGGGATAATTTTTGTTTGGTGCATGAGTAAACTTGTGGTATAATTATAATACTATAACGGATTCGAAGTTCATAATTTTTTATTATTGAGCAGTAAGGAGTTTTTATTATGACAACATTAGACCAGGTTATTGCAGAAAAATTAGGTAATTGGTATATAGGTGAATGGCCAATAGGTAATTTCATATTATGTAGTATTGCATTAGTTTTAGCCGTTATTCTTTGTGGTGCTGTTGGACTTGAAAGAGAAAGAAGAGGAAGATCAGCTGGATTAAGAACACACCTTTTAGTCGGAATAGGATCTTGTATTTTAATGATTGTATCGATTTATGGATTCCCTGTAAAAACAGCAAGTGGAGATTTTGTAAACAGAGATTATGCGAGATTAGCTGCGCAGGTTGTTACAGGTGTCGGTTTCTTAGGTGCTGGTGCAATCATTCATAAAAAGGATGGAATTAGAGGATTAACCACTGCCGCAACCATTTGGATTGTTATGGCCATTGGACTTGCGTGTGGATCTATGAATTTCATTTTGGCTATCGGTGGAACGATTATTATCTTAGTTTCACTTACCGTATTTAAAAGTTTTGAAAAAAGGCTTACAAAAAATGCCCCAGTTCTTGTGTTACATTCTGAGCTTGGAAAGCCTACTATCGCAAGAATTCTTGAGGTGGCAAAAGAGTCGAACTGCATTGTCAAGGAGGTACATTCTGAAATAGCCGATGAGGGCATTTTAGAATTAACCTTTAGAGCAACATCGGACAGTGAATTCTTCAGTACAGAGGATTTCATTAATAAATTAGGCTTAATTGATGGAGTTATCGATGTTGATTTATTAAATGTACATAAATAATAATCAAAAAGACTATTGTTTTCAAAAAGGCAATAGTCTGAATATAGAGGTAAAATTTTAATGTTACGTTTATCTGTTTGTGATTATTATCGTCAATAATAATGTTTTTTAATTGGCAAGTGTAATTTTGATTTCATATATATTTGTTCTAAATGATTAAATACCTATTTGTTATTAATTTTTTTACTATAAGGAGATGATATATTATGCATAATGTAGGGATTATTGGAATGGGCGCAATCTCAAAATATTATCTTAAAGGATTGAAGGCTTCAAACTGTTTAGAATTGAAAGCTATATGTGATACGAATCCAGATTTTGCATCAAGGCCATTATTTAAGGATTATCCTTTTTATGAAGATTATTTAGAAATGATTGAGAATGAAGGACTTGATTATGTCATAATCTCAACACCACCCAAGTCGCATTATGAAATTGCCCTTAACTCGATGAAGCGAGGCGTTAATGTTATTATTGAAAAGCCGGCGGTATTGAATATGAAGGAATACGATGATTTATTAAAATATGCATCTGACCATGATTTGATTTTTGAGGTTTCGTATCATTGGCAAAACGGGGCGGAAGTTATAGAATTTAACAAACACTATGATGCTTGTAAAATTAGCGAAATTCACATTCATGTGGATGATCCTTATAGTGATGATGGAATTCATATTAATGATGAAAAAATTAAGCTTGAGGGAGCTTTTATCGATAGTGGAGTTAATGCCTTAAGTCTAATTAATTTATGGCTTCCATTTGAGCAAATTTCAATTCATAGAGTTGATACAATAAAGTGTCCTAAAACCGGATTACCAATCTATGCCTTTGTGGAATTGGTAATTGATGGTGTTTTATCAACAATTGAGGTTGATTGGAGAAATGGAATCAATAACAAAGAATCGTATGTCATTTATGAAGGTAGAAGAATTGATATAAAGCACTCTTTACAAAGGATTATTGATGGTGATGAAATAATGGATTGTAAACAAATGGAAAGGCTTGAAACTCACTATTATAATTACTTTAAAAATTATCAAGAGGGAGAAATCAAAAAACAACAAAGCTATCGAATTCATAGCGTTTTGTTTGAGGTTGTTCGTAGGTATTTATGAAAAAACAAATCATTAAGGCATATTATTTTTTTAAATCAGAAAAAGTAGCCAAATATACATTTGAAATCAGCATATATGTTGCGATTACGATTGCCATTTCTTTTGTAATGCCAGGAGATTTATTTTCCACAACGATTTCAACGATGATTGGTTTTGTTTTATCTTCGTTTTTACTTCGAATAATTAAATTACTTTTTGGTTTTTTAGAAGATAAGATAAAGGTATCTGGCGATACAAAAGAATTATTGTCCATTTATCATGCCGATAAATCATATAAAAAAACCGTTATTTTAAATGGAACGCAAAGAGATTTTATTTATCATGAGGTATACATGAATAAAGGAGAATATGAATTGGATGTAATTGATGATGAAAACAAACATTTTGAGTTAGATGATTTAATCGTCAATTGCTTTTTAGATTTATATTCTATTCACGGAAGAAGTACCAAAAACAATGAAGATACCATTCGCCTCGATTCTGTAAGGTTGTGTAATGGTAAAATGACTTTTTTCACATCACGAAGTAATTTTTTTAATCATTTAGTCACAAATAGAGCAATTGATTATAAGTTGAGTGATAATTTAAGGCTAAGAGATGTCTACGAATATGGACCATATTTAAAACCCTTAGAAAATTCAAAGTTTTCTAATCATATAGGAATCAATGCTTTAGTTTTTTTAAAAGGGAATATATTGTTAATTCCTAAAAGAAAAGGAGATTCCACTATTTCTAAGCTTTGCGTAACCTCATCCATTGCGACAAGATTGCAATTTCCTAAAAATGGTGGAAAGATTGATAGTGATTTTATGTTTCATCAAAACATTATTGATAGCTTAGAAACACGTCTAAAAATAGATTTAAATAAGCTTGATGAATCTAGGGTTTCGGTTGACTTTTTAGGTGTAGGTCAAAATATTTATGAGGGTGGAAAACCGCAGGCCTATTTTGCGGTTCAGCTAGACTATGATATGGCCGAATATCCACTTTTATTAGAAGACTATGAAACTATAAAAATGAAATCGCAAAAGGAAGGGACAATTGATCGAGATGGTCGCATCTATTTAGCTTGTCTTGACAGCATGAAATTCATTTCAGACGAATGGATTGAATTTGAGTATGTTAATGAAGTGATATATAAACAAGAGAAAAAGATTGTTTATCCAAAAATGAAAAATACTGGCAAAAAAATGAAAAAAAGAAAAATTCAAACAGGATATGAGAAATCCTATATGATTAATTTTTGGCACTATTTTAATAAATAGTAAAAAAGTTATTTCAAAGACTATTGTT
>CAMEKD010000035.1 GCA_945920825.1 uncultured Anaeroplasma sp. | reverse complement strand
ATTAAAAAGTAGATTTTCTAAGAACAATTCAATATATCTTGTAGTTTCAAAAATAATAGATATTATTTCAACTAAAAAAGGCTTGATAGCTGTATCAAGCCTATGATAATTCTTATATGGCGCAGAGGAGGGGATTTGAACCCCTGCACGGTCTCCCGTCTGCACGCTTTCCAAGCGTGTCCCTTCAGCCTCTTGGGTACCTCTGCAAATGTCCGATATTCATTATATCGGATTTGTATATTAAATTCAAGATTATTTTAATTTTTTTAGGTTTGCTCTTCTTATTTCTGCAAGTTCTAAAATAAGCTCTTCGGTTTTTTTGAAGCCTAAGCATGGATCCGTAATGGATTTACCATAAATACCCTCTTCTACCTTTTGATTACCATCTTCAATATAGGATTCAATCATTAATCCTTTAAAGATTTTATTGATTTTTTCATTATGAGATGCAGAATGTAATACTTCCTTAGCAATACGAATTTGTTCTAAATAATTCTTGCCAGAATTACTATGATTACAATCTACAATGACCGCAGGATATTTATACTTCTTCTCATCATAAATAGATGCTAAAAAGTTAATATCCTCGTAATGATAATTCGGGTGAGATTCACCATGCTTATTTACATATCCACGCAAGATTGCATGAGCAAGTGGATTACCCATAGTTTCTACTTCCCATCCTCTATAAATAAAGGTATGACAAGATTGAGCTGCACGAATGGAATTTAGCATTACACCTAAATCACCTGAGGTTGGGTTTTTCATGCCACATGGAATATTAATTCCTGATGCAGTTAATCTATGCTGTTGATTTTCTACGCTTCTTGCGCCTACAGCAACATAGGAAACCAAATCGGATAAGTATCTATGATTTTCAGGATATAGCATTTCATCCGCAGTGGAAAAGCCTGTTTGTGCTAACACATCCATATGAAGCTTACGAATTGCAATAATACCCTGTAGCATATCGGATGGCTTTGTAGGGTCTGGTTGATGCAACAATCCCTTATAGCCTTCCCCTGTAGTTCTTGGCTTATTCGTATATACTCTTGGTACAATAAAGATTACATCCTTAACCTTTTCATATACTCCTCTTAATCTTTTCACCTACTCTAAGACAGCATCCTCTCTATCTGCAGAGCAAGGTCCAATGATTAACAATAATTTATTAGAATCTCCCCTGATAATTGCTTGAATTTCTTCATCATTTTGAAGCTTTATCTTTTGAAGCTCACTAGGTAATGGAAACATTTCCTTAACCTCTTTAGGTGTAGGAAGCTTCCTTTTAAAATCCATATTCATAAGAATTACCCCTTTCATCAAGAAATATAAAACAATTTTATCAAAAACTTTATTTATTTTCAATAGAAAATAAAATTATAAGCATTAAATTGCTTCTTCTTTTGAATCAAATTCCTCATTTTCGTCTTCTTTTGGAATTTTATTTTCTTTTCTCTTTCTTACAAAATATAAAATTAATGATGTTGTAGCCAAAACAAAGGATAGGCAATTAAATAGAAAGGTTGGTAAGAAATTCATACCAAATCCATAAATTGCCCAACAAGTAGAGGATACCATTAGGGATGCCTTAATCAAAGGCACCCTTACATTTGGGATTAAAATAATAATCGAATATTCTGCAGTAGCAATTACAGGTAATATACCCCACCAATGTGCATTATTAAAATCATAAATGAACACAAATATACCAATACCTATACCAAGAATAATAAATATTATCGCAAGTATTGTATTCATCCATTTTTTTAACACGAATATATTTCTTATTAAATTTACGAAATCCTGTACGAGTCCACTCCAAAGCCCAGTTAATCCCTCTGCAACTGCGCACAAGAAATTACCTGTGGATTGCATGATGAGTATTTGATTTTTTCTTTTTACTCCCGAGGCTAACGCAAACAATAAATATCCAACTATGGATATGATATATGCAGACATCCTCAGTGGATTTTGAAGAAGTTCACTAAAGTCCATAAAATCAGCTCCTCTAAAAGATAAGGGACTTTTTTAGTCCCTTATTTCTTAGTTATTTTTTTCTAATTTAGAAATAATGTCTCTTGCAACAAAAACACCATTCGCACCAGCCTGAGCTAAGCCTCTTGTCAAGCCAGCACCATCTCCTCCAACATATAAGCCCTCTACTGCCTTTGTCTCAAAATTATTTTTAATTTCAGGACGAGCAGAATAGAATTTTGCCTCAACACCATAAAATAATGTATGCTCATTCGCAATACCTGGTGTTACATGGTCTAAGGCCTCAATCATTTCAATGATGGATTTCATTGTATTATACGGAAGTACTAATCCTAAATCTCCTGGGACTGCCTCCGTTAGTGTAGGCTTTACAAAGCCTTCATCAATTCTTTTTTGGGTAGATCTTCTACCTCTTACAATATCGCCATATCTTTGAATAATAATAGATCCACAGGATAATTCATTCGCAAGGCGAGATACCTGGTGTGCATATTCATTTGGTAAATCGAATGGATCAGAGAATTTATGAGAAACAAGTAATGCAAAATTTGTATTACTACTTCCAAGCTCCTTAGATGCATATGCATGTCCATTCGCAAGCATCGTACCACTATGGTTTTCAATAACAACATGACCAGATGGGTTACTACAGAAGGTACGAACTGTAGTTCCAACACTGGTTCTATAAATGAATTTACCCTCGTATAGATTTGAATTAATCTCCTCCATTACGATATCATTTGTCTCTACACGAACCCCCACATCTACTTGGTTATTCGTCATATGAATATTATATTTATGGCACATTTCCTCAAGCCATTGAGAACCATCTCTACCAACGCCTAAGAAAACATAATCTGAATCGATTACCTCACCCCTCTTTAGGGCAATACCTGTAACCTTATTGTTCGAAACTAAAATATCGGATACCTCCGTTTCAAACATCATATCGACATGACCCTTTAAGTCCTCGTAAATCTTTGCTTGAATCTTTAAATTATTTTCCGTACCTAAATGTCTAACTTGGCTTCTTAAAAGCTTTAATCCTACAGATAAGGCTCTTCTTTCGATTTCTCTTACCTTATCGGTAGTAGGATTCGTTATAGCCTTTGGCGCTCCATATTTTAAATTGATTTCATCCACATACTTAATTAATTCTAAAACTGTATTATCATCTAAATAATCGGTTAACCATCCACCAAATTCTGTAGTAATGTTAAATTTACCATCAGAGAATGCTCCAGCACCACCAAAGCCATTGGTGATACTGCATGCAGGGTGGCATCCAGAAATACCCTCTCTATTGATTGGACATTTTTCTAAAATATGCTCATTGACAGGGCATTTTCTTTTATATATATTTTTACCCTTATCGATTAATAGAATCTTCGCATCAGGCTTTTTTTCCATAAATTCATATGCACAAAATACACCTGCTGGACCTGCTCCAACAATTATACAATCATATTTCATGAAATTACCTCCAAAACAATAAAAAGTCGTGCCTAACAATTATACCATTATTTTCTTAAAATAAAAACAATATTTTTGCAGAAAAAAGACGCTCAAGTAGCGTCTTATTCATTCATCTTTGTAAGCTCGAGCGGCTTTTTTTGAGTCTTTTAAAGCTTTTCTTTTGTATTTATTCTTTTAATTTTCGTTTTCAATTCCATCAAGCTTTTCTATATATTCCTTATATTTCTTTGGTTCTTGTAATTCTACAATTCTAGCATTATATCTTTTTTTAAGATAATTTACTGCCTTTAAAGCCTTGCCACTACCACTACATAGAATGAAGGTTAACTTTTTACCCTCAAGCTTAACTTTCGATAATACTGTCTGGATAGGGCATGAAATCCTACCATTCCAAATAGGCGTTTCTATTACAATTTCATCATATCCATCAACATTAGAATCAAAATCTATAAGCTTAGCTTTATCCTTTATGCCTGCCAAAAAGCCTCCAACCATCATCTTTAGAAAAAAGCTTTTAGGTAATTCTCTTTTAGGTATAACTCTTCTAATTTCATAATTCTTATTCAAAAAATAATCCTTTACTAATTCTCCATTACCACTATGGGTATAGTATATAAATAGTTTTTTCATTGAATCCCCCATTAAAAATAGAATATATCCTCAAATTTTAAATCTAATGCAATAGCAATTAATAAGGCAAGCTTTGCGGTTGGAACGAACTGCAAGGTTTCAATAGAGGATATCGTATTTCTAGATACTCCTACCATGGATGCAAGCTTCTCTTGAGATATCCTCTTTTCACGCCGAATTCTTGGCAAATTATTTTTTAATACTAATTCTTCCTTCATAATTACCACACCCTTAAAAGCTGTAAAATCCAAAACACCAAAAACATAATGGCTAGTGAAAAATAAAGTATAGCTACAATTAGCTCATGTGCTTTCTTTAATTTTATATATTTAACAAAAAATGCAGATGCACACATAAGCGAAATAACCATATTTGGTCCATGATTTACATTACCAAATACAATTCCATTCATTATATCTACAATAATGATTCCACAAATTCCAACAAAATATCCGAAATAGGCACCTTTTCTTTGGGCATCTAAATCGGCAACATCTAAACCGCTATTTTCTTTTTTTGCTTTAGCTAATATTTCTTCTTTATTCATAATTAATCTCCTTTTGCCAAGTTAACTTGTCATACATATTATAACGTTGCAAAGTATACTTGTCAATATAATTTTTTAAAAAAGGATTGAAAACCCAATCCTCTTTCATCTGATATTTACCAGTAATTGGTAACTCTTTCTGCAAAGGATATTGCATCCTTTATTTCTACTTCTATACCATCTACACAAATCTTACCGTTAAATTTACCAAATACCTGGTGCTGTAATGATTTTAAAATAAGTAGATTGGTATTATCAAATCTATCTAGTATAGGCGTAAAGGTTAAATCTATTTGATTATCCTTTGATTTTATTTGCCAAGGCTCTAAATATTTATAATTTCCCTTTCCATCCTTTGGAATGATAAATTCTACGTCATTAAGCTTATATGCCTTTTTGTCATAAAATAGCATATTCTCTGTTGCGTTTTGTGTATCGCCAAAGCCATAGCCCAAATTAAAGCCTATCTCCATTCCATTATCAATAGTAGATAAACCACTCCAATACCAGGTATTTTTATAGGTCCATACACCTCTACCCCAATCTAGGATACCCCTTGTATCACTACTGTTAAATTCAACTTTTAAATCCTTGAAAATATAATACCCCATAGCCTTCATACAATTCTTTTTCTCATTGTAATAAAAATGAGCCTTTTTATGAAATGGAGTTGCAATAACCATAGAGTCATCCATTAATTCCTCTAGCTCAAAATGAGCATTTAAAGGAGAATGTTCATAATAATTCTTGATAGATACATCTATGGTTCTTCTTTTATTCTCGTTTACAAAATGAAGAAAATAATTCTTATCCTGCCATGTGATATCTCCTATAGAGGAGTCAGATGGAAAATTTGTTTTACTTTTAGTAAGAAATTTTATACTACTTCTAGTAATATAGGTTTTCTTTTCAAAATCTAATAAGGACACACTTGCAAGCCCATACAAATAATTATCTGCAATCGTAAAGGCTATACCATGCTTATTATTTCCAATGTAATAATAATCCCATTCCTTAACTCTAGATTTCTTTGCTTTAATTTTACTTCTATCGTATTGCTTTACCATTCTATAGGAAAAGCCAGCCTCAGATAGATTTCCCTCATCATCTAGTAATGGTCCATTTTTTAATTCTTTTTGCATAAACTCACTCCTATTTATATAATCGTTTCATTTACATACATTTTACCACAACCAAATAAGAAAAAGGATAGCAAAACTATCCTAATTCAAAAAACTTATCGTTATGCTGTGTATAAATACATCTTTGACAAATATAGAACAGGATTTGTTCCTGTAATAGCGATTATAAACTCTCCACTAAATTTCTCAAATTTAGCTTCAACCCTGTTGCTTGCTGTACCAGAATAGAGTACAGTATAGGAATCATTATTAACACCAATAATGTATACTTTATCTACCCTACTTGGAGGGGTTATAGAATCAAGAGTAATACCAACCAAATCTACAGTTGAGAAATTAGCCTTTAAATAGGCTCCAGTACCGTTTACACCTAGAGTAGTTAAACTAACTGCGTTACCAGATTTTTTAGAATTGTAACCGATTCGAATATCGCCATTATCACCAAAACAACTACTCAAGTAGAATTGAGCGCCATTAACCTCAGCATTTTTATTCTTTTCATAACTTGTAGTCTTTAAATTACAAGTACTAAAATCGAATGTTTTAGATGCATCATCATCTGCCATATTTCCCTTTAGGTAATCGATTTGGTATTTTGCACTACTTAAGGCTTGGTAATTCGAAACATATAGCTTTTCTTGGGCATTTAAGGCCATTACCTTATTATAAATAGAATATACATCATCTTCATTCTCAAGTGTAATTAAGGATGGTAGTCCATCAATTTCTTGAATGACATTATATACCTTTTCTTTATTTATGGATAAATTCTCATAATTACTATCAAAGGCTAAATTCACCCATTCTGGATGATCAATAAATGGGTTTCTATTGGCTTGATAGCTATAGATAACCTCATTTCTTCTTATTTCCTCATCCGATACAGGATCTTGATAATGCCATTTTAAAAGAGTGGATAATTTTCCAATTTTACCAATGGTTGAGCTTGTAGAGGTAGGAATTTTATCTACAATTTCTAAATCTAATGTTGAATCATTATATCTAGCCATCATATAGAATAACGCTCTTGCGCAATCTCCCTTTGCCTCATCTCTTGGCTCATAACAGTAATTCGTAATCCAAGAATTGCCATATCCATCACTTAATACCTTACCAGTAATATTTTCTACCTCATCAAAATCTAAATCTCCTCTTGTGTTATTTGCCTGAGTTTGTGTTGCCGTTAAATGATGACAATCGGTATAGGCAGGATTAGATTCCGAATCAAAGCCATGAGATTTTGGCCAGGTATGCTCCCTATTCCAAGTAGAGCCTTGACCTGATTTTGAAATAGATAGACCTGTATAGATACATACAATATTGTCTTTATTATATGGGTCCTCGTCTGCTTCTTTGATAATATCCCATGCAGCATTATAGGAATATTTTTGGTAATTCTTAGATATTACCTTGGTTAATGAATTTATAAATTCATCTCCCTCTAGGGTTATATCTACATCCTTATAATAATTGTTTACCTTATCTGGTAATACCCTATAGGATAATTCAATTTCATTCGTTGTTTCTGTAGTTGTATTTATAGTAGTTTCTGTAGTTGTATTTGCAGTTGTTTCTGTAGTAGTTTCTATAGTAGTAGTTTCTTCCTTTGTTATACCACAAGAAGCTAAGGCTACTATAGATATTAATGGGAATACATACTTAATTTTCATTATTCTCCTCCTTGAAATATTCATAAATCTTATGAGCTAAATTTGAAGGCATTCCTGCCTTCTTTAATTCCTCTTCTGATGCATTTTTAACATTATCAATGGTTGTAAAATATTTAATTAACGCTTCCTTTCTTTTTGGGCCTAAGCCTTCAATTTCATCTAATCTCGATTGGAAGAAGCCCTTAGCCTTTTGGCTTCTAAAGAAGCTTATCGCAAAATCGTGTACTCTTTGGGATATATCGGCTAAAAGTAAAAATACCGGATCATTCTTATCTAGGGGTATTAATTTTTCGTTAAAGAAAATAATCGTTGCCTTATGGTGATCATCCTTTTGAATACCCATAACTGGAATGTTTAAATTTAATCCCTCTAATACCTCTTTTGCTGCATGAACCTGAATTTCTCCACCATCCATTACAATTAAATCTGGAAGAGTAGCATTTTCCATAACTAATCTTAAATATCTTCTATAGATTACTTCCTTCATCGATTCATAATCATTGGCTCCAACGACCGTTTTAATATGATATTTTCTAAATTCCTTTGGGGCAGGCTTACCATTGATATAGCATACCATACCCGATACAGGGTATTCACCAAATAAATTGGAGTTATCGAAGGCTTCAATGCGCATAGGTGGATTTATACCTAATAATTCACCTAGCCTATCTATAGTTTCTATTCTCTTTAAGACTTGGTTCTTATATATATTTCTTTTATTTTCTAGATTATATTTGGCATTATATACAGCCATATCTAATAATTCCTTTTTCTTGCCTAATTTAATATCCACAAAAGGAATTTCAAGCATTTCCTCAATATTATCCATATTTATACCACTAATACCTATTTCCTTTGGCTTTTCATTAATTTCATAAAATTGCCTTAAATAGGATAATACCTCATCCTCCTTTGAGATATAGGAATTAATGATGGTTTGATGGTTTTGTACAATAGAGCCTAAGCGGGTAATAATAATATTAATGGATAAATCTCCATTATCTTCATATATACCTACATAATCTCTTGCGGTTAAATCATTAATGGATATCTTTTGTCTTTTTATTGTATTTTTAATCGATTCAATTAAATCTCTATATTCAATAGCTTTTTCAAATTCTAAGGAATTCGATAGAGCATTCATCTTTTCATTTAATTCCTTTAGGATATCCTCTGCATCTCCATTTAAGAAGGATGCAATCTTATTCTTGTATATAGAATAATCAAATTGCTCCTTGATAATACAAGGACCCAGGCATTGATGCATATGATAATATAAGCATTCCTTATCTGGAATATGACTACATTTTCTCAAAGGATATAGTCGATTTAATAGATTGACTGTATCTCTTGCAGCACCTACATTCGGGTATGGGCCAAAATATCTGGCCTCGCCCTTCTTTCTTTTATTTCTTGTTACGATTAATCTTGGATGAAGCTCATTCGTTAGGGCAACATAGGGGTATGTCTTATCGTCGGTTAATGCAATATTATATTTTGGATTATATTCCTTAATTAAATTAATTTCCAAAACAAAAGCCTCAAGCTCACTTGAGGTAATAATATAGGTAAAATCTCTAATTTCCGATACAAGCCTTGTGGTTTTCGCATTGTGTGCGCCATGAAAATAGCTTCTCACTCTATTCTTTAAATTTTTAGCCTTACCAACATAAATGATTGTTCCATTTTCATCTCTCATTTGATATGAGCCTGGAGAATCCGGTAATAGCTTTAGCTTTTCTTCTATGATACCCAAGAGAATCACTCTCCTTGAATTTTGTTTTTAATTTTTTCCTTAAAATCGATTAAGGAAAGCTTTAAATGCTCACTTTTTAATTTTATTTTGGCAGATGCATATTTAATATCTAGGAAGCGGAAGGATTTTTTAACGATATTAGAAGAAAAATAATCCTTAAGCTCATCAAGCTTTTCCTTTGTTTCTAAGGTTTTAGAAACAATAGAATCCCCAATCGCTTCTGCCATAGCCTCAAGCTTCTTAAATACCCTAGCAATAGATACATGCTTAAGAGTAGATAGTATAGTATCCGTTAAAACTAGGGTAAATAAAATACCTGCTAGAATATAAAAGAATACAAGATTAAAATTTTCGATTCTTGAAACTAAATTCTCTACAACAAAAGGATGTAATACATACATCACAAACAGGACAAGTATGGCAAACATAGTTGAGTTTCTTAAGCAAACTCTACCATGAATATTTAAGAATTTATCACTATAATCCCACCATCTCATATGGAAGATGAGTTCCATAAAAAAGGATACAATATATTCAAGAAGGGATGTTAAGATAAACCCTGCGACAAATACCAATATAGGACTATACCACGTATTTAGATTATAGATAAAGCTTAAGGATAAAAGGATACCTATCGCACCAAAGCCATAAATAGGCACTAAAGGTCCATATAGATAGCCTCTATTCTTTATTTTCTTTGTACAGATAAATACATAAGATACCTCTGCAATATACCCTAAGAAGGCATAAATTATGAAATATAAGAAATATTTAGTTAAAGGTTCCATAATATCATCCCCTCTTTAAAATTATACTACAAACAAAAGAAAAAAATAACCCGAGGGGTTACTTTTTACTTAAAAGTCATTTTTGTTTGGTCATTTAGAATTTCTTCTAATGCCTGTCCTACAGGCTTAACACACATACCATCCTCTGCGGCAGTCCATTCCTCTTCTTCAATGATATGAGCTCTTCTTGCAGCTGCGTATGCTAGCTTATATTTTGAATCAATAACCTTTAATAAATCATCTACAGATGGATAACGCATTCCATCATAATCTTTCTTTGACATAATTAGCCCTCCAAATCAACGAAATTATTATACAATAAATTCTATAAAAAATCTAGTGATTTTATTCATCCTCACCAATGAGCTCCATATATTTATGGATAGATCTTGCGGTTTTCGCATGCTCTGCACGAATGATAGCCATAATACGGTCAGCCGCATTAGATACCTCATCATTCACTACGATATAATCATAATACTTTGCAAGCTTAAATTCTCTATTGGCCTTTTCAATTCTTTGCTGAATAACATCCTCAGATTCTGTGCCTCTTTTTCTTAAGCGCTGATATAGTGCTTCCTTTCCTGGAGGTACAATGAAAATCATTACACAATCTGGGACCTTCTTCTTTACCTGAAGTGCACCCTCAACCTCAATCTCAAGTACAACCTCCTGACCATCCTCTAATCTTTCATTTACCTTATCTAGTGGTGTACCATAGTAATTTCCAACGAATTCCGCATGCTCTAGGAATTTACCCTCGGAAGCACGCTTTAAAAATTCCTCACGAGAAACGAAATAATAATCAATTCCATCTCTTTCTCCTGGTCTTTTTGCCCTTGTTGTCATAGATACACTATAGGTTAAGTTATGCTTTGGCATTTCAAATAATGCTTTACGTACGGTTCCCTTACCTACCCCTGATGGGCCAGATATAACAACTAGAAGTCCTCTATCATTCAGCTTCATGATTTAATACCTCACTTTTTGTAAATAAGTTTACTATAACAAAACGAAAAATTCAACCAATTAAAGCTCATCAATTTCTTTTGATAGCATAAATACGCTTTCAATAACCTCATGAATAATCTCCGATTTATGAGAATCCACCTTCGTATTGTATTCTAAATAGATAATCCTATCCTTAAGCTTAGCTATTAGATACTTACTTTTAATATTAAAGGCATTTATTTTGTTATATAAATCTATGGTTATATCCTCACTTACATTTCTCACATTAATGATAATGGATAATTCCTTAGTCGTACTATCTATCCTATAATATGGATATAGGCTATATCCTTCATTTGGCATAACAAGCTCAAAGGAGCCTTTGCCATCATCACTTAAGGATACAGAAATATTTTTTGCCTCTAGGGTCTTCTTTACTCCATCAGAAAGCTTGGTGTTTTTTGGCTTATTTTGATCTATATCATTCTTTTTAAATCTATCAAAAAATCCCATGAACGATCGCCTCCTATTAGATATATTTTACTATTTAATATTTTAAAACACAAGATAATAGAATTCCATTTTAAAAAATGCTATACTCTTACTGGTGATTAATGTGAGCTTTGATGGAATACTACTAGAAAAACTAAATAAGGAAATAGAATTCTTAAAAACCGGTCGTATTTCTAAAATAAATGAAAATGGAGATACCGACTTTATTTTTACAATTCGAAAGGAAAGAATCAATTATCCATTGATGCTATCGTTTTCTTCCGATTATTCAAGAATTCATTTAACGAATCATATTTATGATAGTGTATTAAATCCTAAGAGCTTTACTATGCTTTTAAGAAAGCATATAGAAGGCTATTTCATCGATGATATCATTAATTATGAATGCGATAGAATCCTATATTTTAAATTATCTGGCTATAATGAATTATCCGATTTAAATCATAAATATCTCATTTGTGAGGTTATGGGTAGATATTCCAATCTAATATTAACCGATGAAAATTTCATTATCATAGATGCTCTAAAGCATGATGGTATAGGGGAATATAACAGAACGATATTACCTAATGCGAAATATGAATTTCCATTAAACAATAAAATAAATCCAATGAAATTATCTAAGGATGAAATGATAGATATATTCTTAAAGAATAATCCTAAAAATCCAAAGGAATTAATGAACCTATTCAATGGAGTATCCTTAAATATAGCAATTCCTGTATTTCAAAATGATTTTCATGCAGAAACATTCTATAATTATATACATTTAGAGAATAAGCCATCTACCTTCAAAAATTTTAAGGATAAAATGGATTTTTATTATTACCCATTAGAGGGAAATATCATAAAGGAATATGATTCTATATCCTCTATGCTCGATGATTATTATTATCAAATGGATTTAAGAGCTAAGGTTAAGCTTAAGACAAATGACCTACATACATTTGTCAAAAGACAAATTACGAAATTTGAGAACAAAATTGAAAAGCTTGAGGCTCAGCTTTTAGATACTTCTATAGCAGATAGCTTTAAGCTTTATGGAGAATTATTATTATCCTATCCAAACATTAAAGAAAAGAAATCCGAGATTTCTATATTAAATTATTATACAAATGAATATATAGATATTAAATTAGATCCTAAGTATACCATTCTTGAGAATTCAAATAAATTCTATAAGAAATATCAAAAGCTAAAATCCTCTGTTACCTATATTAATGAGCAAATGGAGATTGCAAAAAATGAAATTGAATATTTTAAAGTCATCGATTATCAATTAAAGGATGCATCCATTAATGATGCCTTAGAAATTCAAAGCGAATTAATTCATGGTAAATATTTATTTAAAAATACTCCAAATAAAAACAAAAAGAAGGAAAAGCCTAAGCTTTTAACCTATATTTTAGATAATGGTACATGTATTACTGTAGGCAAAAATAATATCCAAAACGAATATTTGACACATAAGCTTGCAAAGCCTAATGAAATGTGGTTCCATATTAAGGATGCACCAGGAAGTCATGTTGTTGTGCATAATTCTTCTGAATTAAATGAAGAAGAAATTAGAACAGGAGCTATGCTTGCTGCATATTATTCTACCTACCAGGATTCTTCTTCTGTGCAGGTCGATTATACAAGAATAAGAAATATAAAAAAGATTCCAGGAAAAAGAGCTTGCTTTGTAAGCTATACGCATCAGCAAACCATTTATATTGATCCTGATTCTAATTTTATTTATAAATTAAAGGTGAAGAAATGAAAAATGAATATAAAAAATTTGGATATTACTATGAAGAAATCATGTCTAGAATCAATTATGATTTATGGCTTGAATTTGTAGAGCCCTACCTATCTAAGGGAGATCGTGTATTAGATTTAGCCTGTGGTACTGGTACATTTTGTAATCTATTAACCTTAAATGGCTATAAGGCAGATGGACTTGATTTATCGGAATCCATAATAGAGATTGCAAGAGAAAAGAAAAGAATCAATCGATTAGATATCGATTTTAGAGTTTGTGACATGACAAACTTCAAAACAGAATATAAATATGATATGATTACATGCTTCTTTGATTCTATGAATTTTTTAACAAGCAAAAAGGATATTAAAAGGATGCTAAATTGCGTTGTGGATAGCCTTGAAAATCATGGATATTTTGCTTGTGATATCTATTCTAAGGAGATGCTTAGAGAATATGAAAATAATGAGCTTCATGAGGATCATGATACATTTAAAATTGATTGGTACACAAGACAGGTAAAAAAGAATGTATTAAAACATGAAATTACCATTACAGAAAATGGAGATTCTCCATTTACTGAAACCTATTTAGAGTATTATTATGATATTACAGATATCTCTCATGAAAATTTAAAGCTTATTAAGGCAGTAGGTGACTTTAATGAGGATTTAAAGGATGAGGATGAAAGAATACTTCTTGTTTTCCAAAAGATTTAAGGGCATAAGAAAAACCAACATCATTTTGTTGGTTTTTTTGGTTATTTAAAACTCTACTGTCCCATCATTTATGGTATGGAAATGTGTATGATAGAATTCTTTAATTGCCTTTACTAGATCATCTAAATCTTTTGCCCCTGCAGTTTCATAGGAAGAATGCATAGCAACCTGGGCTAGTCCAATATCTACAGATGGAATAGATACTTTCGTTTGGCTTATGGCACCTAGGGTAGATCCACCAGGTACATCACTTCTATTCGTATTCAGTTGGTACCTTGCCCCACTTCTTTCACATAATACCTTAAATATAGCTAAGGAATATGCATCGGTTGTATAGGATCCTCTTGCAGCATTTTTTACAACAATTCCCTCATTCATGTAGCAAGCATTCGTTGGATCGTATTTCGAAGCATAGGATGGATGGAAGCCCTGTGCATTATCTGCTGAAATGAAATAGCTTGATGCAAGGCTTCTTTTAAATTCTTCGCTAGATAATCCTAAGGATAATGTAATTCTTTCTAATAAATCATATAAAGTAGTGCTTGCTGCACCCTGTCTTGTTGCTGAGCCAATTTCTTCGTTATCGAATAAGCACATTACATTTACAGTACCCTTTGCTGGTACTTCAGATAATAATGCATTTAAAAGGCCATAGGAGCATTCTAGATTATCAATTTGAGGTGCCATAACAAATTCATTATTAGGTCCTACAAGCATTCCTCTATCTAATAGAGCTAAATATAAATCATAAGATAATATATCTTCCTTACATACATTTAATTCCTTTGCAATGTCTTTTAAAGTGACTTTTCTCATAAAGTCCTCCAAAAAACCAAATATTT
>CAMEKD010000034.1 GCA_945920825.1 uncultured Anaeroplasma sp. | reverse complement strand
GTAGAATTACAATTTAAAGCTAAAGCTTATGAAAGATATTTAATTAATCCAGATATTTCTATACAAGATAGTGAAGTATCTATTAATACTGAATTAAATGATCTCATAAATAAGGCAGAAAATGCGGATTTATATAACGATTATGGGTTATATATGAATTTAGTTGATGCTATTGATTCGCAAGCAAAAAAAGAGGCCACAAAACATATTATTTCAGAATCACAATGGAATAAACTTATGAGGAGGTATTTGCTATGATTGAAATTATTAATTTTACTGATTATGCTCTTAGTGACAGGGATTTACAATATGCACATCGTGCGGGAGAAAAAAAGAGGAATAATCTACAATGGTGAGTATTGGTTTTTAAAGTTTCCCAAGAACACTATAGGAATGAATCGTGTTATAGGTATATCATACGTCGCATCACCACAATGAGCTATCTATATTTTATAGAAGCATTTTAGGTACAAATATAGATTCCTTTTATTGGACACCAATCTTTTACTTGTACTTGTAAAGAAGCATAGAAATGCAGTAATGATTGTCTTCTATGATTAAAATATGATGCTGAGGTATCCTCTATAGGGATTGGCTCTTGTTGGATTTATAGTCTCAAAGAGGAAATCGAAATGGAAGATTAAAAGAGGATATCAAAATACTTACATTTAAACTAGATGAGTAAGAAGGAATTGGCCATGTATCTTAGGTTATCTAAAGGATAACTATTATATAATGAAAGAAATTAAAGAAAATAAAGTGTACTATATCGAATAACAAACGCTTACAAAAGAAACATCCTTTGATTTCTTTTGACAATTCCTCTAAATGAGTCTATTATTAAATTGAAGGGAGGAAAGTCTATGAATTTTTTTAGTGATAGAGATGCATATCCTGCATGCGGTATATTTAGTCTAGGACATTTTATTTTCTTTGTTGTCATTGGCGCACTTATTGTACTTGGATTATACTTATCAAGAAATATTACAAAAAGAGGACTTAGAGATCAAACTATAGTTTCAGTTTCTATTTTATGGACACTTGAAATCATAAAGATTGGTTATAATCATATTCATGGTTACTTTGGTCTTGATCAATGGTTCCCCCTTGCCTTTTGTAGCTTATTCTTATATGCTGCAATATTCGCATTAAGTAAGAATGAAGTGATTAAAAATATGGGTCAGGCTTGGCTTATCTTTGGTGGTATCCTAGGTGGATTTTGTTATTTGGTTTACCCATCAACCTCCTTACCTAGCGTTCCAGCATTCCATTTCCTTGCCTTCCACGGCATGGGATACCATGGGGTACTCCTATATATAGGAATCCTATATTTCATCCATAGTGGATTTGAAATATCCTTTAAAGGATTTAAATATTATTTCTTATTCCTATCTATCTTTTTCCCAATCGCAATTATTATGGATTATAGATTAAATGTAAATTTAATGTTCTTTAGAGATGCATATAATTTACCTGAATTTGCGAAGGCAATAGCAGAATGGAATCTTCCAATTTACACTATAATTGTTGTATTATTCTATTTATTATTACCTTATGTAATTATTTATGGAATCGATAAATTTAGTGCATTTATACATAAAAGAAAAGAAAATGCAGTTTTGCAAGAGGATGTAAAGAAATAAAAAAAGAACGGCTTCGTTCTTTTTTTTGCTCGCTAGGAGGTATTATGTTTAAAGAAAATTATCATACACATATGAGGCTTTGTCGTCATGCGAAAGGTGATATTAAAGATTATGTAGAAGAAGCCATCCGGCTTGGATTTCATTCCTTAGGAATATCGGATCATGGTCCTATTTCAAATCCTGGATTTAGAAGAATGACGATAGATGAATTTTATAAAATTTATGTGCCTGAATTTATGGAATGTAAGAAGAGGTATCAAAATCAAATAAAACTTTTCTTAGGCTTAGAAATTGAATATATCTATGGAAATGATTCCTATTATAAGGAAGTATTAAAATCCTTAGATTATTTAATTTTAGGCTGCCATTATTATAGTGGATACAAACAAATGGATGATACATCAAGCTTTTTGTGTAATACAAAGGAAAGATTAGAAGAATATGTTAAGCTAATTGAGGATGCATTAGCCACAAAGTATTTTAAAATACTTGCACACCCAGATATCTTCTTAGGGGGATACCCTAGGTGGGATGAATATAGTGCTTCTGCTGCAAGAAGAATTGTTTTGGCATGCATTAAAAATAATGTATATTTAGAATGTAATTGTAATGGATTTTCAAAAAATCAAAAGGATTTTGGTGGAATTAAGGATTATATGTATCCCAATAAAGAATTCTTTAAGATTGTAAGTGAATATGAGGATATTAAGGTCATTGTATCTTCTGATGCGCATAATCCAGAAGATTTAGATAAGAATTTAGATAAGGGCTATCAAATGCTTAATGAGCTAAATATTCATCCTATAGAAAATCCACTTGAGGTAAAAAATGATTAAAGCGATTTTATTAGATATAGATGATACCATCCTAGATTGGGATTTATGTAGCCATGAGGCTATTAAAAAGGCCAAGGAGGAATTAAATTATACTATTCCAGATTCTATATATGAGGCATACGATAGGATAAATCCCATCCTATGGCATATGCATGAGAAGAAGGAAATTACCATAGATGAGCTTGTTCAAATGAGATTTAATAAAATCTTTAATGAAATCGGTGTTTCCTATGATGGAGTATTATTTGAGAAAGTCTTTAGAAAATATATCCTAGATTCTCATATATTTATTCCCAGTGCGAAGGAAACATTAGAATATTTATATAGTAAATATGATGTATATGCTGCATCAAATTCTACCTTGTACCAGCAGTTAAGAAGATTATCTAAAGCAAATATTATCGATTATTTTACGGATATCTTTGTATCAGAAGAGCTAGGCTCATCTAAGCCAAGCAAGGAATTTTATGATGCATGCTTAAAGAGAATGCATCACAAAAAGGAAGAAATTATCGTCATTGGTGATTCTCTTACCTCAGATATTTTTGGAGCATATACTTATGGATTAAAATCCATTTGGTTTAATAAAAAGAATATAAAAGAAAAAGAAGCCTTATATACCTATAAGGTTTCCAATTTAAATGATATTAGAAAATATTTATAGTATAGAAAAAACCACCTCAGGGTGGCTTTTAAATTTATTTCTTGTCTAAATCACAGATGTCAACCGATTTATCACGATTAACGGATAAGGCATTAAGCTTAACATTTAAAGCTTGACTAAAGAATCTTTCGATGTCATCAACGATAACCTCAGATGCAGTTTGAACATTTTCTAAAGTAACAGGGGTTGGAATATTATAGCCATAGCCCTGAGCTTTAACTAAAAGTCTCTCCACTCTTGCAGCGGATTCACAAAGGATTGGTACATTCTTTTCTGCACTTAAGGCTAGTAGCTCCTTTGTCTTGCCACTGCCTGGATTTCCTAAAATAATTTTCATTTAAGCCTCCTGGATTTATTTGTAATGTATCTTGTACTTCTATTATAGTATAGTTTGATTATGAAAACCATATGAAAAAAATGTAAGAAGAATTAAATTGTTTTCTTATACTTTTTTTAAGTTCATTTACAAAAAAGCTTTATTTGTATCTTTTTTCATAAACAAAATTGTTATTTTCTTAAAAAAGTGGTATAAAATGTAATGTAAAAATGAAAGGAGATTATTAAAAATATGAAAAAAACATTACAGAGTTCCATTACTACATGGGTTACAGCTCTAATCGTTTTAACTGTAGGTATTTTATGTATCGTTGCTCAAAACACGGAAGGAGATGTTTCTGGCAATGCCTACGATGCAATTTCTATTGTGCTTGGTGTTGCATTAATTGTTATATCTACCCTTGGATTAGTTCTAAATATCTTAGTGTTAAAAAGATCTGCAAATGCAATTACATTAGCAAATGGTATCATCCTAGCTTTAGGTATTTTCCTTGTTGTTGAGAAGACTGCAGGAGAATTACTTCATATCTTAACAAATTATGCGGCATATGTACTTTCCGTTATTGGTGCATTATTCGTATGTGATGCAATCTTAGTATTCGTATTTGGCTTAGTAAAGAAGGATGATCTTAATACATTCTTAGTTCCAGTTTTATTTGAGGCAATTATTGGAGTAGCTGCTTTAGTTTTGGGTATTTTAGCATTACCAAGTGTAAATGTTATCGATAAGAGATTAACTATCTTTGGTATCATCCTAATTTTATATTCAATATTCTTAGCTTTCGCCTCTTTATTCCAATTCTTAGGTAAGAGTGCAAGTCAAAAGAAGAGTGATGCCATCGATGCTAAGGCAGAAGAGGCAAAGCCTGAAGATACTCTAGAAGCCTAAGAATAAGATTAAAACAGAAATTATATTATTTTTTATGGGAGCTTTAACGGCTTCCTTTTTCATTTCTCTTTTCTTTTTCACCATTTTTTAATATAATTGAATCGATTTAGGAAGTGAAGAATATGCTTGTATGCTTAACTGGTGTCTCTGGAAATATGGGACATGCTACTCTTAAGGAACTTGTTTTATATGAAAAAATTGATAAGATAAGAGTATTTATATTAAAAAACGATCCACTATTTAAAAGAGTTAAAAAGGATTTAAAAAAATATAGGAATAGAATTGAGATTTTTTATGGTAATTTAGCCAATAAAAACGATGTTGAAGAATTCTTAAAGTGTGCAGATTATATAATCAATATGGCTGCAGTAATTCCACCTAAAAGTGATAAAATGCCCAAATCTGCCATAGAATGTAATGAGGTTGGTGTTAAAAATATTGTATCTGTAATTGAGGGTATGGCTAGTCAACCAAAATTCATCCATATTGCATCGGTTGCGCTTTATGGTAATCGAGGTGAGGCTCACCCCTATGGTAGGGTTGGAGACCCTCTTTTAGTTTCTCCTTTTGATATTTATTCTGTAACAAAGATGAGAGGAGAATTAGCCGTATTAGAATCTAAGATTCAATATTATGCAATACTAAGACAATCTGCAATGCTACACGAATATATGCTCATGGATAATATTAGTGATGGATTAATGTTTCATACAGCCTTTAATGCACCACTCGAGTGGGTTACACAAGAAGATTCTGCAAGATTAATCAAAAATATTATAAAAAGAGATATTGAAAAGAACGATTTAGATAAGGTATTCTGGAAAAGAGTATTTAATATTGGTGCTAAGGAAGAAAATAGAATTACAGGCTATACGACATTAAATGATGGATTTAAGCTTATGGGTGGAGATGCTAAGCATATGTTTAAGCCTAATTTTAATGCGATGAGAAATTTCCATGGTATGTGGTTTTATGATTCCTATCTTTTAGAGGATTTATTCCATTACCAAATGGATACATGCAAGGATTACTGGGCAAGAATGAAAAAGAAGAATTGGTATTATACCTTCGGTAGAATCGTACCACAATCCTTAATTTCAAAGCTTGTCATTCAAAGATTATTTAAGGATAGTAATTCTATAAAGTATTGGTATAAGCATAAGGATTTAGCTAAAATCTATGCAGCCTTTGGCGGAATAGAAAAATATGAAGCTTTAGGTTCATTTTGGGATAGCTTTCATCTACTTGATGATGGAATATTACTTGATGGTACTAAAATAAATTTATTGGAATATAAGGACATTAAGAATACAAAATTAATCGATTATGGCTATGATATACATAAGGATATTTACGATTTAACAAAAGAGGATTTCCAAAATATAGCCTTACTTCATGGAGGTATGATGAAGGGTGAGTTTAAAGATTTATTTACACCAGTTCTATTTGAAAACCAAGACCATGAGGAATTCTTCATGAAGCCTTATAGTGTATATGCAGGACATTGGTACAATATTACCTATAGAGAATATAAATGGGATTTTGACAGGTTATCTAAGAAGGATAAGCTATATGCATCCATTTGGTATGATTCTCATGAAAAGAATGAGGATAAGGTTTATTATGTAGATCAAGATTTCAATGCACATATGGAGGATATTTAATTTGAGAGCACTTTTTTGTTACTTCTCTGCGACAGGTAATACAAAAAAATGTATCGATTTGTACCAAAATTACCTAAGCTTAAGTGGTGTAGAATCAGATATCCATAATATCGATGATGGGAAATTAGAATTTAATCCAGAGGATTATGATATGGTATTCTTTGCCTATCCCATTCATGGGTTTAATGCGCCTGAAAATGTTTTAAAATTTGCAAAGACATTAAAAAAATGCAAGGAAAAAAAAAGATTAATTATTCTTAAAACCTCAGGAGAGCATTTAAGAATTAATAATATATCCTCCTATTCCTTAATAAGAATCCTAAAGAGAAGAAACTATTATTTGACAAATGAATATCATTATATAATGCCTTATGATATTATTTTCCGTCATACAGATTTAATGGCATATAATATGTATGAAGCCTTAAAGGGCTTAGTCCCACTCGATGTAAAGGATATTTTAGATAATAAGATTGTAAAGCTTAAATATATGCCCTTTGGACATCTATTACAGATTTTTATGCTGATTGAGCATCCTGGCGCTAAGATTAATGGCTTATTCATGCATACGAATAAGAATTGTATTTCCTGTGGGCTTTGTGAAAAGGCTTGCCCAACAAAGAATATCGAGATAGATGAAAAGGGTAAGGTTCATTTTAAGCATAGCTGTCTCATGTGCACAAGATGTGCATTCTATTGTCCAAAGGATGCGATTGTCTTTGGGTTATTTAATTCTTGGAAGGTCAATGGAAAATACTCCTTCCAAATGCCTAAGGAAGAAGAGGTCGATAAGCATAAAAGATACTGTAAAAATTCTTATAATAGATATTTTAAAATTGCAGAGGAAAGAATTAAAAATCAAAAATAACACCATATGGTGTTTTTTTTTATAACAATGTATTTTGGGAAAGAATTGAAAGCGCTTTTTATTAATGGTATAATAACTATAATTATAAAAAGGGTGATAATCGTATGATCGGAGAATATTTTATTTATTTAGATTTCTGTGCAATCGCATTATTCTTAGGAATGATTTTTACAGTAATTTATAGAAAAAGCATAATTACCTCAAGAGGAAAATTCTTTTTGGCTATGCTACTCTTTGGCTTAATATCTGGTATTGCAGATATATTGTCTATTAACAGTAGTTTAAATTCCTTAGTAGTATATATTTTTAATGTTATATATTTTGCATCAAGAACCCTTATTGCCTTAAGTTTTTGCTTATACATGATTTCTTTAACAGATAATTGGCATAAATATAAGAAGGGTCCATGGAGAATTCTATTATTATTCATACCATTTATTTTAGTTATTGGACTTTTAATTTCAAATTACTGGACACACTGGGTATTTGATGTAAGTGACGGTAAATATATAAGAGGTATGCTCATCGATTATGGTATTATGTATATTTGTACATTCGTTTATTTCTTAATTGCATTAATCTATTTTATTATTTACCGAGAATTCTTTAATCGAGTAAAGAAATTTGCTATTATATTGGTATATCCTATATTGATTATTGTCTTATTATTTCAAGCCTTTCGTATGAATTGGTTAATTGAAATCTTTGCAACAGCATTTTTTAGCTTAATTTTAATGAATTTACTTGAACGTCCTGAAGAAATCTATGAGCCTGAAATAGGCCTTAAAAAATATACAGCCTTCCAAGAGGATTCTTATAAGGCTGCAAAAACGAAAAAGGTGATTTCCTTAGTTTTTGTTAAAATTGTAAATGATGTAAGATTAACTTCTAAAATGAATTATGGCAAGCAAATCTCCTTAAGAAAGAGTATTGGTGAATTATTAAAATCTACCGCAAAGGATTTTTCACTTAAGGGTGATTTCTATTATTTAGGTGTAGGTGAATATGCGATTGCATTAAAAGATTTAAAGAAGGATAATTCTGAATCCTACGCTATGACCGTAAGAAGAAGATTAAACGTACCAATTAAGACGGATTTTGGCATTGTTGATTTATATTCTAATGTAGCCCTAGTGCATTGCCCAGAGGATATAAGTAATACGGAAACAGCAATTAACTTCGTTGAAAATTTTGTTCATATTCCTAGTGTCCTAGATTCTGTATTAGACTTATCTAAGATGCCAAATAGAAGAGACTTTGAGGTTCGTATGAATATGTCCTCTATTATTAAGAAAGGCTTAACGGATAAAAAATTTGAGGTATATTTTCAGCCTATTTATTCGGTTAAGGAGGAAAGCTTTACTCGTGCTGAGGCACTTTTAAGATTATATGATGATAAATATGGTGAAATAGAGCCTAAGGATTTCATTCCTGAGGCAGAAAGAAATGGTACGATTCATAAGATTGGTGATATTGTATTCGATAAGGTATGTGAATTTATTGCATCTGATGATTTTAAAACGTTAGGTCTTGAGAAAATAGAAATTAATCTATCTACCGTACAGTGTATGCATGAGGATTTACCAATCCATATTATGGATGCAGTTAAAAGATATGGCATATCTCCTAGTGCAATCAATTTAGAGATTACCGAAAGTAAAGATGCATATTCCCATAAGATGATGGAAGATAATATAAATGTTCTAAAGGAATTAGGCTTTAGCTTCTCCTTAGATGATTATGGAAAGGGATATTCAAATTTAGATCATGTTACTCAAATGCCTGTAGATGCAATTAAGCTTGATAGATCTCTAACTTTGAGTGATAATCCTGAGATTCAGGTAATGTTTTCTCATTCTTTGAAGCTCATTAAGGATTTGAAGAAGAAAGTTGTCATTGAGGGCGTTGAAAATGAAGATATTTTAAATATGTTTGAAACATCTTTATGTGATTATATTCAAGGATATTATTTTTCAAAGCCTTTACCAAAGGAAGATTTCATTGATTTCCTTTATAAGAAGAAGGGTTTAATTAAAGAAGAGGTCGCTTTAGAAAATGAGCAAATGGAGCAATAATTTGCTCCTTTTTTTAAACACTAGTGTTGTTATTGTATATTTTGTTTTTATGTATAAAAAATTTACTCTTTTGTTTACCTTTTTTGGCTTCCATTTATTAAAAATAAATGTTAGAATGAAAATATGAGGTACTATTTTTATGAATGACATAGATATATTACTTGTTAAGGAAAGTATTTTCGATAACAATAATGAAAGAGCTTCTTTGCTTAGGGATGAGCTTAAGAAAAAGAAATTATTTTTTGTAAATGTGATGTCATCTCCTGGAGCGGGGAAGACAACTACGCTTATTTCTTTAATAAAAAAATTGGAGGATCGATATAATATTGCTGTAATGGAAGCGGATATTGATTCGGATTTTGATGCCAAAAGAATAAAAAGCGAGACAAAGGCAAGAGTTATTCAGCTACATACGGGTGGAATGTGTCATCTTGATTCAGATATGACAAGACAAGGTATGGAGAAAATGGGTATTGAGGGGATTGATTTATGCTTCTTAGAAAACATTGGAAACCTGGTTTGTCCTGCTGAATTTGATACAGGAGCACACCTAAATATGGTTATATTATCCGTCCCTGAGGGCGATGATAAGCCAGTGAAGTATCCACTTATGTTTCAGGTTGCTGATCTTGTCCTCATCAATAAAATCGATACATTACCTATATTCGATTTTAATATTGAGGAATGTAGTAGGGTTATTTTAAAAAGAAATCCTAATGCAAAAATTTTTAAAGTTTCTGCACTTAAGGATGAAGGTATTGATATTTTAGCAAATGAATTCGTAAGAAGAATGGAAAAATAAAAGGAGAAAAGGGGAATTTTTATGGGCAAAAAAATAGGAAAGTATGATGTAGTACCAACCTATCCTGGTTCTAGGAGCAAATTTGAAGGAGAAAAAGCACCAAGAGAAAAGATTATTAAGTTAGGAAAAAAGATTACCGATGTTTTAGATCATAAGCTTCATGGTGTTTCATCAAAGGATCCAGAGTATTGGGGTCTTGCAGAAATATTAACAGATGAAATGTGCGATATAGCACTAAAAATGAAAATAAGAAAGCCTTATACCTTCCAAGAAATGACAAAACTATGTCCAGATAATGCTAAAGATCCTGAGCATTTTCAAAAGGTTTTAGATGAAATGGCATATATTGGACTTTTAGAGCTCGATTGGGGTTACCATTTTGATCACAATGGTAGAACTGCTCCAATGGATAAGGATGTAAGATATATTCTAACCTTATTCGTACCAGGCTCTGCAGAGATGTTTAATATGGAAGAAACTCCAGATTGTAAAAATCCAAGACTTGAGGAGCACCCTGCAGTAGGTAATTTCTTTGAAAGAATGACCTATATTCCACTTGCAGGCATTACTCAAATGGTACCTGAGGGTGGTTCTGGTGTTGGTATGCATGTCATTCCAGTTGAGGAAGCCATTTCTATGAATAATGAGGCCTTAGATATTGAAAAATTATCCTATTGGCTAAAGAAATACGATGGAGAAATTGGTGTTGGACAGTGCTCCTGTAGATCATCAAGAAAGCTTTTAGGTACAGAAGAAGAGCCCGAGGGCTGTGCAGATGATGAATGGGGCTGGTGCATTGGTATTGGTGATTTCGCAAGATATTGTAGAGAAACTGGTAAGGGACACCCAATTACTGCAGATGAGGCTATTGCTATATTAAAGAAGGCAGAGGAGCAGGGCTTCGTTCACCAAATTACAAATATCGATGGTGAGAATAAAATCTTTGGTATTTGTAATTGTAATGTAAATATTTGTAATGCATTGAGAACATCCCAATTATTTAACACACCAAATCTATCAAGAAGTGCATATACAGCACAAGTTACAAAGGAAAATTGTGTTGCCTGTGGAAGGTGCGTAGAATATTGTCCTGCAGGTGCAGTTAAGCTTGGCCAAAAGCTATGCACCAAGCAAGGTGAAATCGTATATCCTCGTCAAGAGCTTCCAGATTGGAATAAATGGGGTCCAGATAAGTGGGATCCAGACTATAGAGACCATAATCGAATCAATTGTTATGACACAGGTACTGCACCTTGTAAGACGGCATGTCCTGCACATATTGCGATTCAAGGCTATTTAAAGATGGCAGCTCAAGGAAGATATGAGGATGCACTTGCTTTAATTAAGAAGGAAAATCCATTCCCTGCGGTTTGTGGTAGAATTTGTAATAAGCGCTGTGAGGCTGCATGTACTAGAGGTACAGTAGATGAGGCAATCGCTATCGATGCAGTTAAGAAATTTATTGCAGAAAGAGATTTACATGCAAAGACACGCTATATTCCTAAGGTTGAAATGGCAGTATCCCCTGCAAGACAAATTAAAATTGATCATTGGGATCAAAAGATTGCCATTATTGGTGCTGGTCCTGCAGGCTTATCCTGTGCATATTATTTAGCAATTAAGGGCTATAAGCCAGTGGTATTTGAAAAGAACGAGAAGCCAGGTGGAATGATGCTTTATGGTATTCCATCCTATAAGCTTGAAAAGGATGTCATCGAAGCTGAAATTGATATCATTCGTGAGCTTGGCGTTGAAATAAGATGTGGCGTTGAGGTTGGTAAGGATATTACGATTGAGGAATTGAGGAATCAAGGCTTCCAGGCCTTCTATTTAGCTATTGGTTGCCAGGGTGGTAACCTACCTGGAATTGTAGGAGAAGATGCAAAGGGTGTTTTAACTGCAGTTGATTTCTTGCATGATGCAACACTCAACAATACGACAAAATGGGATTTTGATTGTGTTGTTGTTGGTGGTGGTAATGTTGCAGTTGATGCTGCAAGAACCGCTAAGAGATTCACATCTGGTAAGGTTACTATGCTTTCCTTAGAGGAAAGAGATGCAATGCCTGCATCTAAGGATGAAATTGAAGAAACTCTAGAGGATGGTATTGAAATCTTAAATGCTTGGGGTCCAAAGGAAATTATTAAGGATAAGGATGGTAATGTATCCTCTATTCTATTTAAGAAGTGTACACAAACTATAGATCCTAAGACAAAAGCATTCAGTCCTTTATATAATGAAAATGAAACGATTGAAATTAAATGTAAGCATGTTATTTTTGCGATTGGTCAAAAAGTTATCTATGGCGACCTATTAAAGGGTACTAAGGTTGAATTTGGTAGAGGTAATAGACCTATTGCCGATCCACTAACCTATCAGACTAAGGAGAAGGATATCTTCGTTGGTGGAGATGTTTATACAGGTCCTAAGTTTGTTATTGATGCTATCGCTCAGGGTAAGAATGCAAGTGAATCCTTACATAGATTTGTTCATAAGGGTGCATCCTTAACCATCGGTAGAAATAGAAGAGACTTCATTGAATTAGATAAGGAAAATATCGTACTTGGTGAATATGATACAGCAAAGCGTCAGGTTGAAGCTCAATCTAAGGATTATAAGCCATTATCCTTCAAGGATTATTCTGGCACATTAACGGAAGAGCAGGTTAAGATTGAAACCGCAAGATGCTTAGGCTGTGGCGCCTCTATAGTAGATCCGAATAAGTGTATTGGCTGTGGTGTATGTACAACAAAATGTGAATTTGATGCAATCCACTTAGTAAGAGATCATCCTCATGCATCGGATATGAGATCTACAGATGAAAAATTCAAATATATCCTACCTTATGCAGCAAAGCGTGCATTCAAGATTTTATTCAAGGTAAAGCCTGAGGCTCAAAAGAAATATGAGAAGGAATATAAGGCTTACCAAAAGAGAGTTGATGATGCAAAGAAGGAATCTATATAATGCATGAGCTTGGCGTTACCTTTACAGTAATTAAAAGAGTCGAAGAGGTTGCAAAGGAAAACAACGTTAAGCATGTTTCTAAGGTAACCTTGTCCTTAGGGGAGGTATCTACCGTAATCAAGGAGCAATTAATTGACTGCTGGAATTGGGCTGTAAAGAATAAATCCGAAGTATTATATGGCGCTACCCTAGATGTAGAACAAATCCCGGCAATTACATATTGTGAGGATTGCAAGGGGGAATATAGCACCGTAAAATATGGCAAGACCTGTCCATATTGTAATTCAAAGAATACTTGGCTTAAGCAAGGTAATGAATTCATTATAAAAGATATAACCGTCGATGAATAAGCACTCGTTTGAGTGCTTTTCTTGTTTCTTTACTATCAAAATGGTATAATAAGACAAATCAATAAAAAGGAGGCACCCATGGAAGATAAATTATTAATCAAAAAGTATGAAAGCTTTTTAAAGCTAAACCATTTAATTATATCCAAAGAAAGTGCCACGGATTTTATTGATTTAGAGGGAATGGGCTCTATAATGGAGCTTTCTATGGAATATGTAAAAAAAGGCCTTACTATGCATAGTAAGGTGACGAAAAATAAATATTTTAACAATGCATTAATCATAAACCCAGATAACTTTTTAGCTAAAATATCCATTATTGAAAATGATGGATATGGATTAGAACGCTATAAAGAGGTACTTAATCTAGAATATGATAGACTTTTAAAAAATGATTTTTTAGAGCCAAAATATTATGAAAACAATATCGTTGATTTCTCTAAATATCAGGATACCTTTAATTATATCAAAGGCTTAAGAAGCTTTTATATTTCTCTAGTTGGAAATAATTTATTTGAAGAAGCAGTTAAGATTGGTGATGAAATCTTAGAATTAAATCCTAGTGATATCTTCCATATTAAATCCAGCCTTGCGTTTCTATACCTATCCTTAGGAGATACTAAGGAAGCCTTAAATTTATTTTTGAATGATAATGGTATTATCCTAGGTACAAAGGAGCTTGTATGTGCCTTTGTTGCATACTTAAATTTAGAAGAGGAGAAATCCTTAGAGTATTTATCCGATTTAGAGGCAGCGAATCCCTATTTATATCGCTTAATTACAGGTGAGGTTGTCCTTGGTAATCCTTACAATGTAGAACAAAAAATATCGGATTCTATTCATGTATATTTGTCCTTCTTAGTTTTAGGAGATTTAATTCAAGGATTTACAAAGATAATAGAAAAATCAAAATTAGAGCATCCTATCCTAAAGGGCTTAACGAAGGATGAACTCGATATATTAAAGTTAACTATATTCGAAAATATTACCTATGTGAATACAGAATACATAAAAAGAGAAGCGAAGAAATACCATCTCGTCGATTATGTTTCTTCCTTTAGTGATGGAAGAATGGAATCCATTATTCTTGCCCTAAATTCAAGAGGAATCCTTCATAATGGTCAAATTACAACCTATGGCTTTGTCGTAAGAGATGCTTTAACGGATTATTTATTTCATGAAGCGAAAAGATTAAAGGGTTTAGCAGAAGAAGCATTTTTAAATCATCTTGATCATCAAGGAATGGATTATCTTCTTGATGCACTAGATTATTCTCCAAATGATTTCTATTTAAAACGAGATATTTTATTCCATAAATCTCCCTTTGATTTTAATTATGCTAGAGTCTTAATTCATGAATTAGGTGCATTATATTCAAATTATTTATCCTATACCATTTATTCTGAGATTAAGGAAAGACAAGCACTTGTTGAAACTTTAGATGAAATTCATTATAGGTATTACCTTGAGGCATATAAGCTAAAGGGCATTCCAGGGCTGCTTGATGCATACCATGGAGTAGAAAATCAATTCACAAAATATACGAATTTGATTCAAATGGCACAGTATTTGAATCATGAAAACCTCGAAGATGATTCTATACATCTATTCTATAGCTTATATAAGGAATATAAAGAAAAGGGTAAAATGAATTATAATAAAATTATTCAAATATTAAAAAAATCCAAAATGGAATATGCGGATGTAAAAAGAGGCATAAATAGAATACCATATAAGATTATCGATGAAGCCTTTTATTATAATTATAAAAGTGTACTTGAGGCGATTCCTCTAGATGAAATATTAAGCAAAGAGGAATATGAG
>CAMEKD010000033.1 GCA_945920825.1 uncultured Anaeroplasma sp. | reverse complement strand
AAGATTTAATCGTTTTGCAACCTTACGATATCTTTCTAAGCCTTCAATTAAATCTGAAGATGTAGGCATATCGCTCATAGGCCGAAATGGATTAACATCCTCTCCTACTGGATGAATAATATCATTAATACCATGCTGAATGATGACCATTTTCGCACCAGATACACTAGATACCTCATGAAAGAATCTCTTTTTTCCCATTAAACCATAGGATTGATAGGTAATGCATTCATATTCTCTTAATATTCTTGTACCAGATACAGCCTTTCTTACAACCGATATATTTTTAATACCTCTTTCTCTTAAGGAAAGCAGCATATAATCTGGCCAATCCTGGCTCGTTATAGAATCTCCATAACAAACCACACATTCATTTTCCTTATCTGTGTATACATCTACATTGGAAATGAAATGTACCCAGCCCATGGATTTCGAGGTGTTTTTATCTAAGGATGGCTTGAAGGATTGATCTCCATATGCAAAATACCCCTTAGATAGTGGACCTGTAATATCGACACAGCCTGTTAAGTTACATGTACGCTTAATATATATATTTATAATTAAATATTCATCCTCTTTAATTTCATAAGGAATGACATCACTAGTTAAGGACATATGAGGCTCTATATGAATTCTTCTTTCCCCACCAAAGGTTACATATAAAGGATCCTCCTGAAAATCGGATAAGCTTTTCCCTCTTGCGACATTGATATGGTCAATATGAATCGCCTCATCCACACAATAATTATCTAATGTAATTCTTATTTTATCTCCACCAAAGGGAACAAAAATAGGATACCTTAGGGTTAAATCTCGAGCATATCGCATCGCATCTGGTCTACCCTTAGATTGGGCCTGCCCATAAAAGGTTACCCATTTCTTATTTTCATCATTTAAATAAGGGATTCTCCCTTTAGGTATAGGGATTAAGGCAAAGGTGTTTTTCTTATAAATTTTATAATCTGGCTTAGTCGCAAGATAATGTGCCTCAGATATTAGCATTGCCCCACCAATTAAACAAATCATCGGTGCGATACAGAAAATAAAATACCACTCACTCGGCATAGCACTAATATAAACATAGGTTACACCTGCCCAAAGAAGGAATTCTGCAGCATAATTCGGATGCCTCATATATTTCCAAAGCTTTTGGTCATAAACCTGGCTTTCCTTCGAACGATTCTTTCTAAAATTATACATTTCAGCATCCGCTTGTGTTTCTATATAAGCAGCAATCGTCATAAAAATTAAACCAAAAAGCTGCCATAGTCCAAATTCCAAATTCTTAATTACATAATAATACATTGGGAGTGAGGCTGCAAAAATAGTCACACTCGTCAAGAAATGGAAAATAACGAAACTAATTACATAATAGAATAAACCAAAGCGCTCCTTAGCTCTTTTATACCTCCAATCCTCATAATGCAATCCAGTAAAATTCCTTAAGAAATTAAAGGTTAATCTTATTGCCCATAAGCTAAATACAGAAAAGAATAATATAGTCCCAGTATTAAATGCATTATAATAAATCATTAAAAATAGCATATATACTGGAGTTTGAAGGCTCCAGTAAGGATCTATAAAGGATGCCGTATTAAAGGCTACTCCAACAATGTATATAGTTACTACACTGGTCATTGAGGCTAATAACAATCTTAATAAATCATTGAAATAGCCACCAGTAAATAGGAATACTAATATTCCTAAGAAAAATGCTACAAGATATAAAACAGCTAGGAAGCATATACCTATGAACTTTTTTCTTTTATCTACCACAAGAATCATCTCCTCAAAAAGAGCCCAAATTGGGCTCTTCCTTATTCTATAACGATATTTGCTTCTTTCGTAATTGTATTTATTGTGATTGTGATACTAGAGGAATTTGTTACACCACTAAGCGTACAATTTTCACCCTTTTCCATGATTAATTCATTATTCGCTAAATCAATCGTCCAATCAATGGTTTCCCAATCGATTCCATTGTTGATCTTAAAATCAATAGAATCATTATTTACACTTGCAGGTGTAAAGGTAATTGTATATTGACCATTACCCTTATAGGTAAATGGTAAGGATGTACCACCCCAACCATTCATAGAACCAACAAGATAAATAGCACCGTAATCTCCATTCGTATCTGTAATAGGATCATCTTCTATATTGGTATTCGTATCTAAATAATTCTTACACAAATTCTTCTTCGCATTGATATAATCAGAGAAGGAAATATTGGAATCATTCAAATTGAAATCAATATAACCGAAATCAGAAGATACACTTGCACTATAGGTGTTTTTCGCAATATTAAATAATTCAGTAAAGGTTTCATCCTTTAGCCAATCACTATTATATAATGCAGTTAAATAAGCTGTATATAGCTTATAAGCACTAGAATTCTTCTTTAAAATCGTATTTTTATATAATCCAATAACATTATCACCATTTGCTGCCTTAGTCAAATCCATTGGACCAACCTCAGTCATACCATTTCTTACATCCCAATCCTTCGTTATACCAAAGGCACGGTCATTATCAATTGGAATTATAATACCCATACCATCACTTCTTCTCATATAAATCATAGTATTATTGGTGTTATTTCTTAAATCATCTGGGTTACCAACAAAATAATTTACAGCCTCAAGTGCAGCAAAATATTCAATATCTAGCTTTTGTCTGATATCCTCTAAATTGTTTTTTGCAACTGCTCTACCAAGCTCAAATAATAAATTATCCTGATAGGCGGCCTCGCTTGTGTTTGTTTTTCTTTCGTATTTAGGTACATAAGATCCATCCATACTGCCTACACCAACATTATTTTTCATATTGTTGTAGGTTAAATCAACACCCCAAATACATTTATATAAATCACCATATTTAGAGCCGGTAACACCATAGGTGCCATTCTTTTCATCATTCCATGTGCCAAAGGTTAAAATATCCTCATTTTGAAGAGTTCTTTTAATTAAGGATTTCTTTGCAGGCTCATATAATGTATATACACCCATATCATAGCTTGTATTCTGATCTATTTGATTAATATTAAAATTCGTTAATCCGATATTTTGAATGATTAATCCTAGAGATTTATATAATTTTGATGCATAAACCTCTTTAATGTGTGTTGCATCATAATTCTTATTCCATTTTAAATCTAAGCCCGTTAAGCCTAAGAATTCTCTATCCTTTCTTAATTTATAGCCTGCTGGATCATTGGACCAATCGACCTTATCTACTCCATAGGCCTCATCATCAAAGGTTTCATCAAAGGATAGCTTAAAATGATTTAAGGATGCAATTTTGCCATTCTCAATGATAGGCCAAAGTCTTGAGGTATTCCCCTTTTGACGAATACCTACATCCTCTATAGTCCAAGAGAATGTGTTATCGTAATTCTTTAGGGTAATCGTTACACTCTTACAATGACGATATAGCTGGTTTTTAAAATGCGTTTCATTATAATAATCCAAATCCTCTTGTAGCTTTTGAAGCTCACTATCTTCCATATCTATAGAAATAGATACCTCATTACCTAAATTGAATAAATCATCATAGGTTACAGAATCCTGATTTGGAATCACTCTTGTAGTAAAATCAGGGGCAAGTAATTGAATATCACTTGAGGTATATTCTGGAATGATACTATGATCTATCCCATCCGAAGTTTGCGTTGTAGTTTGTTTTTCTGTAGTAGTTTCTTGTGGCTTGGTTGTTGTTTCTACTGTTGTAGTTGTTGTTTTAGCTCCACCAATAGAGCATGAAGCTAATAATAAGCTTAATGGGATTGCCATAAATATTTTCTTTTTCATTTTTTCTGCCTCCAATTCTTTTTTTATTTTATCATTAAATTGAGAAAAAGAAAAGAATAAGCTTCGCTAGCTTACTCTTATATTTCCTGTTTTCAAAATAGTATTAATTTCTATAGTAACTTTTGAAGAATAATATACGTTTTCTACAATAAATGCATCCGTGTCATGCATGATGAGGTTATTATTTTGAATGGACCAGTTGATATACCAAGAATATCCATCATAAATCTTTAGGTATAATTTCTTCCTGTACATCCTTGGCTCAAAAGTAATCGTATAAATACCATTACCCAGATAGGTCATTTTATAATACTTGCCTTTCCATTCATTCATATCGCCTGCAATATATAGGCTTCCATAATATCCTTCCATACCTAAATAGGTAGGTAAATCTTTCGTTTCCTCTTCTTTTGTAATATCTTCTAATCCAAGCTCAAGATCAACTAAGGAAAGCTTTCTATTTATATATTCTTTAAAATTATATTGATTAATATTATCTGTTAAAGAAAATTTAACGGATAAGTGTGGAAATGCACAATCGATATATGCATTATAATTCTTCCTTGCCATAAAATAATACTTCTCAAAGGTAGAACTTAATACCCAATCGCTTGTGGCTAGTGCCTTAATATGATTAAAATACATCTCCTTAGAATGATTATTCTTTTCAGCAAGAATGGTCTTTTTATAAATTAAGGAGACCTCACTTTCATTATTTCCAGCTCTAGATCGATTAAATATACCTCTTGTAGATAGAGCGTAAAGATCTGGATTCCAATCCTTTGTTATACCTAAAACTCTATCATTATCGATAGGAATCGTGATAAGCTTACCGTCCAATCTTCTAGCATATACCATAGTATTATTCATATCATTTCTAAAATCATCTGGGTTACCTAAAAGCCAGCTTACCGCCTCTGTTTTAGCAAAATATTCTACATCCAAATAATTGGATATATCCTTATAATTCCCCTCGCTTACAGCAGTACCACATTTTTTTAATAAAATGTCATCATAGATGGCATCCTTATTCGTTTTTCTATCATAATAAACATAATGGTCCTTTGTTTCTATACCTACGAAATCCCCAACCATTTTATCATAGGACAAATCCGCACTCCACATACATTTATACAGATCACCATATTTAGAGCCAGGAACGCCAAAGCTTCCATTCTTTTCCTCATCCCAAGTGCCAAAATTGTATATTTTTTTATCGGTTAGGTGTCTTTTAATCATAGATTTTGAGGCAGGCTCGTAAATATAATATACGCCCATTTTATAATCTATATTTTGATCAATTTGCTTAATATTAAATATAGATAGTCCCATATATTGACTAATAAGACCAGAGGCTTGATACATATAGCTTGCGTAAATCTCTCTTAAATGAGTAGAATCAAAATTCTTATTCCATCTTAAATCAAGGCCAGATAAACCTAAAAATTCTCGGTTTTTTCTTTCATTATACTCGCGAGTTTTTCCACTCCAATCCACTCTTTCATCCCCATATAGAGCATCATCAAATGTCTCATCAAAGGATAATTTAAAATGATTTAAGGAAGCTATTTTACCATCGTATAATATTGGACCTCTTGAGGTATTTCCCTTTTGACGAATGCCAACATCCAAAAACTCCCATGTGAATGTATGATCATAATTTTTTAATGTAATGGTTACCTTTTTACAGTGACGATAAATCTCAGGCTTATATTTCGTTTCTACAAAGGATTCATAATCCTTTTGAAGCTTATTTAATTCAGAATCCTCCATTTCAATCGAAATGGAAACCTGATTACCTAAATTAAATAAATCAGAATAGGTAACCTCATCCTTGGTATTTCTTTTGGGAACGTCGAAATTTGGTTTTTCAATTTCAATTTCTTTATAATCTAAATGAGCAAGCTCTATATCAATTTCTTTGCAGGAGGAAATAGATGTCAAAAAGAATATGAAAAATAGGACAATGAACATTTTTTTAATTCGCATGATAAAACCTCCATAGGATTTTATTTTAGCATATATTTCAGCATAAAACAAGAAAGGCTGTAAACTCGCGTTTACAGCCCTCTGTGATTTACTCTAGTTCAACAATTTCTTTATACGAATCTCTAATAGAACAAGTGGATTCTTTTCTATTTTACTATTTGTAATGCTTATATTCATTACTTAGTCTTAGCTTCTTTTGATGGTTCTACCTCTTCTACTTTTGCTTGTGGCTTATGGATTAGCTTTCCACCTAAATAACCAGCAAGTAAAGACTTAATATCTAAGCCTGTAGCCTTTTCAAGACCTGCAAAAATTTGAGTACCATTACGAGTAATTTCCTCATTTAATTTCGCAGTATTGCCCTCACCATACATTGTAATAGAATCAATCTGGCTCATTGCAGCTGCCATTGGCTCACTGTATGCCTTAACGATTTCAGGTAATACGTTAGAATCTAAGATTAACTGTAATGTTGCTGCCTCACCATACTGCTTCATAGCTTCTGCCTTAGCTAAGATTGCATCCGCCTCAGCCTTACCCTTAGCCTCAATACCTGCAGCCTCATCTAATGCAGCCTGCTTCTTAGCCTCCGCTTCATACTTTAATGCCTCAGCAGCCTTCTGTCTTGCGATTCTTTCAGCCTCAGCTCTAATCTTCTGCATTTCAGCTTCCTGCTCAAGCTCATACTTCTTAGCCTCTGCAGCCTTCTGACGTGCGAATAGGTCAGCCTGTGCAGCCTGCTCCTTAGCATACTTTTCCGCATCTGCCTGCTTGTTGATTGTAGCCTGTAGCTTTCTTTCCTGTAATTCTACTTCCTTTTGTCCTAATTCAACCTCACGCTCACGCTTTGCGATATCCGCATTGATCTTAGCGATATTGATTTCCTGCTGTCTTTTTTGCTCCTCAATTGCATATGCAGCATCCGCAGTAGCCTTTGCTGTATCTGTCTTTTGCTTTAATTCAGACTGCTTTAAGCTTAATTCTGTGTTCTGCTGAATAATCTTTTGATTCGCCTCAACACGAGAACGGTTCGCTGCTTCTTCAGCTAAAGACTTAGCAATAGTAACATCTCTTTCAGCATTTGCCTTAGCAATAGCTGCATCCTTAGAAATCTGAGAAATATTATCGATACCTAGGTTTTCAATTACATGATTGTCATCAGAAAAGGATTGAATGTTGAAATTAACAACCTCAATACCCATCTTAGCCATATCGGGAACAACATTTTCCTTGACAGAAGTTGCAACACCCTGACGATCTTGTACTAGTTTCTTGATATCAACAGTACCAATGATTTCACGCATGTTACCTTGTAAAACCTGCTGAACCTGCTTGATTAATTCATCTTCCTTCATGTTTAAGATAGACTCAGCTGCTCTAGCTAATAATGCTGGATCCGATGAAATCTTAAGGTTTGCAACACCATCTACACGAATATTAATAAAGTTTGATGTAGGAATAGCCTCATCTGTCTTAATATCAACCTGGAAAACTCTTAAAGAAAGTTTATCTAATCTTTGAAAGAATGGTACTCTATATCCAGCCTTACCAATTAAGATTTTCTTCTTTCCAGCACCTGAAATGATGATTGCAGTGTCTGGTGCAGCCTTAACATAGCCGCACGCAAAAAATATGATTAATAAAATCACGAAAACGGATAGTCCGATTACAAGGCCTACAACTTCTCCTGTAGACAATAAAAACATTAATGCATTCATAAATTATACCCCTCCTTAAATGCAATTATTTTTGTAAAATGAATCCCTCTTTCATGTCATATTTCCAAAAAAAAGACCTATGACACAGCTTGCATCATAAGTCTCAAAATTTCAATGTGCCCGGATAAATACTTATCGTTTTGACGAGTCAACATTCCAGATAAATCTGGTTTTTTACTCCCTTATTGATAAAGGTTTATTCATTTACAACATTATTATCGTACACAAAAATCAAGTTGTCAATAAAAATCGTACCAACACAGTACGATTTTATAACTCGGTTATTCATGGACAGAAAGAATGATTGCCTCATCCTTCAAAGAATCATATCCTATTTCACATTTTCCTCTTACATAGGAATGGCTTTGTAATATTTTTGGCACCCTAAAGAGTCCTATTCTTTTACTGTTTGTAAAAATGATGGGACTTTTAAAAATCCTCTCCTCATTACCAATTTTCATTTTTATAGCTTGAGAATGAAATGTATTCTTTAGCGCAGTTTGCCAAAGCTTATAATCATATTCGAATTCTCTTCTTTCAATAATAGAAAATCTAGGCTCTCTATAATACTTAATTTTTTTATATTCCTTAATCATTATGACGATAAGATATATATCTAAGGATACTAAGCCTAAGGATGTTGCTATACATACTACGATAAAAGTATAAAAGAATGCACTTGCAAAATTCTTATTTTCAATTTCAAGAAATCCATTTTTAATCCACTCAAGGTGATATATAGATTCTAAAATGAAAAAATACAATAGTGCTAAGCCTATAATCGTTAGGATAAAATGAAATAAGCTTCTTTTAATTTTAAAGAACGCAAATTCTGTAATAGAATTTATATTTTTTATTTCCATATATTATCCTTTATAATCTAAAATTAGCTTTTTAAATGCAGGAAGAGACCTTTCAATCATTTTTGGATCCTGGCAATATGCAATTCTTACATAGCCCTTCATTCCAAAGGAATCGGATGGAACTAATAATAATTCAAATTTCTTTGCATGCTCTGCAAATTGATTTGCATCCTCCTCTAATGCCTTAACCCACAAATAGAATGCGCCATCCGGGAAGGTAATCTCATAGCCATATTCCGTTAATGCCTTATATAATACATCTCTATTCTTCTTATATACACTTAAATCGGATGTATATCCTAAAATAGATGGGATCATATATTGGAATAATGCAGGCGCACATACGAAGCCTAAGCTTCTACCAGCTCCAGCGATAGCCTTATAAACCGTTATGGCATCTTTCATCTTTTCCCCAACCAAAATATACCCAATTCTTTCACCAGGTAAGGAAATCGATTTTGAGAAGGAATAGCATACAATCGTATTATTATAATATTTTGTTACATAAGGTACAACAGTATCCTTATCATATACTAATTCTCTATAAGGCTCATCAGAAATTATAAAAATTTCATGCTTAAATTCTTCTTGCTTCTTGTTTAATACATTGGCTAATCTTACAATCGTATCCTCTTTAAATACAACACCTGTAGGATTGTTTGGTGAATTGATGATAATTCCCTTTGTCTTATTCGATATTGCCTTATCTAAAGCATCAAAATCAATTTGAAAATCCAATGTATTACAAGGTACTACCTTAAGTACTCCGCCTGCTTTTTCACAGAATACTCTATATTCAGGGAAGAATGGAGCGAGTGCTATAATTTCTTCTCCTTCATTTAAAATAGCGTTCATGGTAATCGTTAAGGAAGCTGCAGCACCACAGGTCATATAAATAAGCTCAGGTTTTTCTTTTACTCCATAGGTTTTATTGATGTAATCTGCAATAGCTCTTCTCACATTTAAATCACCTACACCAGAGGTATATCCATGTAAGGAGGTTGCCTCCTTTTCTTTTAATAGCTTGATTAATGTTTCATTAACAATCGATGGAGATGGAATGGATGGATTACCAATAGAATAATCAAATACATTTTCTTCTCCGACGATTTCCTTTCTTTTTTTACCATATTCAAATAATTCTCTTATTGCACTACCTGTATTACCAAGTAGGAAGCTTTTTTCATTAATCATTTTATCCCTCCAAAAACAATTTTGTCTATTCTACCACAAAAAATCATTTTTTGTCTAAAGTGTTTAAAAACATCTGTACAATTGGTAACATTATTTCCAAATTCGGGCTAGAATATCTTTTATGATCAATCGTTTTATAGAATTCTCTTTTATCCTCATCCCTTAAGCTACCTTTATCATGCTCTAAGAGCTTGAGCATAGATTCTACCTCGTGACGGTAAGCTATGGCATCTATAGATAACAAGATATCATTATGGTCCCCATGAAACCCCAACCCCTGGTAAAAGGTAACATTCGAATTTTTAATCTCGTCCTTTTTTGAAAATATACTTTGCTCATAATAATTGATAACCTTATCGCTAGTTCCATGAGCAATATAAATCGGTGCACTTGTTGCATTAATCCCCTTTATAGCATCATAATCTACGTATTTTTTAAATAGATATCTTTGGTAAACTACAATATATGGCTTTGTCAAATAATGCATCTTACCCGCATATTCCTTAGCCTTATCATTAATAATCGTATGACCATCTACCATACTAGATACCGAAGCACAGGCTTTTATATCCTTATGTAAGGCAAGGCTTGCAAGGCATGCATATCCACCCCAGGAATGGCCAAATAAAAATAGTGGTAATCCCTTAAAATTTAGATTTTCCTTCACAAATTTTATAGCTAAATCTAAATCCACAAGTGACTCACATGCACCTACTGTAGAATCTCCTTCTGATGAATAGGTTCCCTTGTAATCAAAGGAAAATACATTGAAGGAATGGTCATAGAAAAACTTTTGAATTGGAATATAATCATCTGCCCCACTATGAAGCCCATGGGCAGTAATCACAATGCCTAATGGATTTTCACATTCATAATAATATCCTTGAAGCTTAATATTCTTATCATAAAAGGATATTTCCTTTCTTTTAAATTCATCATCAACTCTGCTATAGCAATAAAGACCAGGATATAAACTATAATCTGGTCTTTCATATCTTGAGAAGGCCTTATCATAAATATTCATAAAGAGTGCAATGGTAGGCCCTGCAGCAGGATCTGCAAATATACCAGCAGCTTGAATAAGCTTTTTTACTGTCTTCTCTGTCATATATTAGTCCTCAAATAATTTCGATTTTATGGAAAAGAAATAAACCCAAACTACAAGTAATATAAAAGGAACAAGTAACCCTAATCCAAAAGATAGCCACCGAAATGGAATAAATAGGCTAAATGCATAGGATGTTCCAAGGATTAATCCTAAAACGACTATAGAGCCTAATAGGTAATAAGCAACACTTCTTTTATTTTTAAATACATATGGGTTTCCATTTAAAATACCTAAGGCATTCATCAAATAATGGGCTAGTACTGCAAATATTCCACTTCCAACAAGGGCAATAATATAATTATAATCCTTCAACTGTTCATGATTTTTAAATTGGAAATATAAGAATATAAATCCTCCAATATAAAAGAGGATAGAGATAAATAAAGGTAATGTATATTTTAATATAACACTACAAATTCTAGAAAAATCTCTTACAGGTCTAAAATGAGATCCTGAATTATTATTAATATAAATCGTTTCAATAGCAATTTCATGAATCGGAATGGATCTTTGCTTAGCAAGGGATAGCATATCCATTTCATATTCATACCTGTTTCCCTTAATTTGTAATAGGAAAGGAATTAAATCACTACCAAAGGCCCTTAAGCCTGTTTGTGTATCATTTAACCTTATACCATTGCATAACTGAAGTAAGAATCTTGCACAATTATTGCCAAAGGCACTTCTTTTTGGGATATCTCCATCAAATTTTCTAGAACCTAAAACTAATCCCTTATTATATTTCTTATAGAAATTATATACTCTATAAATGTCCTCAGGCTTATGCTGTCCATCACTATCTGCAGTAACGATAATATAGGAATCCTTTAATTCTCTAATATAATTAAAGGCTGTTTTTAAGGCAGCACCCTTCCCCATATTTACCTCATGATTTAATAAAATGACATTATCCTTTTCTTCTACTTCCTTAAATAATTCTTCCTTATTCAAAGATCCATCATTGACAACAATCATTTTATGTCCATGAAAATATTCATTTAGCTTATCAATTAATTCAGGCAATAAATGATCGGGCTCATATGCCGGAATTACTATAATTAATTCTTTTGCTTCCATATCTTGTTCTCCATGTGTATATCCATTATAGCATAAGAAAAATTATTTTTCATTCCATGTCGTAATTTTCTAACAAATAAGGGAAGACATGAGCCCTCTATATTCTATTTATATATGCTTTAAAATTGAAATAAGAAAAATATAAATCGTTTTTCTAATTTACACCTTAAAAAGTTTTTCAAAAATCATTTTTATTGTAAAAAGATAATTTTAGATTATAATATCCATAGGAGTAGAGATTTTTTAGTAAATCTATGTATTCAAATTCTTATAAAGGAGAAATTTTATGGAACAAACAGAAGTAAATGAAATTAAAGAACCTAGAGGACCTTGGAGAGTATTCGCAATTGTAGGATTTGTATCTGGAATTGTTGGACTTGCCCTTTCCTTCCTTCCTATTCTAGGATTATCTATTGGAATTGAAGGATTAGTTCTTTCTTGTTTAGGGCAAAAAAGTATTCTTCAAAGAAAGAAAGCAGATATTGGAGTTGGATTAAATATCGCCACGATAGCTATAGGAATTATTTCGATTATTGTATTCTATGCAATACTTCTACCATATATCATAAATCAAGCAACATATTAAGACAATCTATAAAGAAGCGTTTTGGCTTCTTTTTTCTTTGCAATGAGCGTAAAAGTATTGTAATATATATTTGTTTTGAGAAAGGAGAATTTCTGATGGAGACTTGGTTAATCATATTAATAATATTTGTATCCATTCTACTTTTAACATTCTTTACATTTATATTACCTTTTTATATTATTGCAGTTAAGGTATATAAGAAGCAATTAGTTAGAAAAAATAAGGAAATGTGGGGAAGAGCCTGCTCTGCACCAGATAATGCTGAGCAAGTAGAAATGTATAGAATTGGTGAAGAATGGGGTATGGAAAATAAAGAATATATCCAGGAAGTTGAATTAGAAAGCTATGATGGATTGCATTTGGTTGGACAATTCTTTGATTTTGGACATAAGAAATGTGCAATTATCCATCAGGGGAGAACAGAATCCTTATTATATACCTATTATTTTGCAAAGCCATACCAGGATGCTGGATTTAATATTTTAGTTATCGACCCTAGAGCTCATGGACTTTCCGATGGTAAATATTCAACTTGCGGCATCAAGGAAGCTCGTGACCTATTAGATTGGACAAGATTTATCCATGATAAATTCCACCAAGAGGAAATTTATTATCATGGTATTTGCATTGGCTCTGCAACCTGTCTTTACGCCATTACAGATAAAAGCTGTCCACCCTATGTTTTAGGATTAACGGCAGATGGTATGTTTAAAAGCTTTCATGCGACAATGAAAACGCATATGAAGGCTGAGGGGGCGCCAATGTCCTCCTTCTTAGCCTTCTTAGTTATGATAGCCATTTATTTCCATACAGGAGCGAATCAATTAAGAATTAAGCCAGAGGCTAAAATAAAGAAATTGAAAAAGCCAATTTTAATGATTCATTCTAAGGAGGATATCTTCTCCTTACCAAAATATGCTACCTATCTATATGATTTATGTAAATCCGATAAGAAACTTGTCTGGTTTGATAAGGGTGCTCATTCACATATAAGAATTAATAATCAAGAAAGATATGATGAAGAGATTAAGACCTTCCTAAAGGAAAGAAATCTATGAAATATGCATTTATGACAATGGATGTAGAATCCTTCTATGATATTGAATGCTTTAAAGGAAAAAAGATAGAATACAAAGAGGAATACTCAAAAGAGGAATCCATGAAGGGATATATTGATTTATTAGATAAATATAATATTAAGGGTACCTTCTTCACTCTATGCTCAAGCCTAAAGCTTGCAAAGCCTTATTTAATAAAGGCCATAGAAAATGGCCATGAGCTTGCCCTACATGGCTATGACCATGAATCTCCTCTTTCCATGAACGAAAAAACCTTCGAAGAAAATATTGTTAAATCAAAGAATATCCTAGAACAAGAATTCCATACAAAAATAAAGGGCTATAGAGCCCCATGCTTCGGCATTTTAGATTCTTATATTGAAATATTAAAAAGAAATGGTTTTACCTATGATTCTTCTAGCTTAAATTTCCATTTAGCCATCAATTCTGGCAAGGTAGATTTAGAATCCTATGAACGATTAAATCGCTTGTGCTTTAAAAAGGATAATTTCTTTGAAATTACCCCAAATCGAGTTCGTGCCTATAGCGGACATTTACCTGTTTCTGGCGGTGGCTATATAAGGCTTGTTCCTTGGTTTGTCATTAAATATTACATTAAAAAATGTATAAGACATACCGATTGCTATATGTTTTATGTTCATCCGTATGAGGTTTCTAAAAATAAAGTACCTAAGCTAAAGAATTTAAGATTTGTAGAATGGCTTTTCATAAGAATTGGAAGAAAAAGCTACTTGAGAAAAATTGAAAAGATTATTAAATATTTAAAGAAAAAAGGATTTGAATTCAAATCCTTAGGTGAGTATGCGAAAGAGGCCTAGTGGCCTCTTTTTATAATGTATGAGCTAATAATTCTTCATAGGATACGGTTTGAATATCCTTAGGTGCAACATCAAATACAGTTTTTGCACCAACCTCTCCTCTTTTTGCCATGCGGTAAACAGCTCTTGCGTAGGCAATGAGAACAGAACCTGTAAATTCAGGGTTGGAATCAAGCTTTAGGGAATATTCAATAACATGATTTACACCATTTGAGGTTTCACCACTACGAATAACAAATCCTCCATGAGGAATACCATTATGGTTTTTCTTTAATTCCTCTTGGGAAATGAAATGAACCGTTGTATCATAATCACTAAAGTAATTCGGCATTTCCTTAATTTCACGCTCAATTCTTGCGTATTCCTTAGGGTCTTTTGCTACGACAAAGCATTCTCTTTTGTGTTTTTCTCTTGTTGTAAGATCTGGGTTCTTACCACTCCTTACTGCCTCAAGTGCCTCTTCAACTGGAATTGTATATTGTCTTGCATCGATAACGCCCTCAATTCTTCTGATCGCATCCGAATGTCCCTGGCTTACGCCCTTACCCCAGAAGGTATAATCCTTACCGTCGGGTAGGATTGCATTCATAATTGCACGATTTAGGGAGAACATACCTGGATCCCATCCGCAAGAAATAAATCCAACATGACCGCTCTTTAGGGCAGCCTCATTTACATTTTTAAAATGAGCTGGAATATTTGCATGTGTAAGATCGGAAGAGCACACGTCTGAACTCC
>CAMEKD010000032.1 GCA_945920825.1 uncultured Anaeroplasma sp. | reverse complement strand
TTAATATATCACAAGATGCTACTACCTCTGCACCTTCTGTTGCAATTACGAAATCCTTAGGGTTTCTTCTTGTAAATACTGCTACAAGCTCCATATCGCTATTCTTTTTAATTGCAGCCTCTGCACCCTTTCCAAGGTTACCATAACCATAAATACCAATTCGAATCATAATCCTGCCTCCTCTTATATGTATAAATTTTACCACGCATTTTTTGTTGGGTAAATATTTAATTTTATGAAATTTTATTCAAAAAAACGGAGAATCAACGCCGATTCTCCGAATATTGTTTAGCCTCTAAACTTTCGTGTTTGTTAAAAACACATTCATTTACAAAATGCTCACAATTATTATTTAATATATCATATTTCTTTTCACCAATTCTTGCCTTGGCTTTTTCTATAATTTCATCTTTGCTATTTTTCTTGAGTTTTTCTATAATGCTATATTCTCTAACCTCAATATATTTATTCCCAATAAAATCCTTTATTGTGCCTACTTGAATAGATACCTCGCTACTATTTTTAAAAATATCAGAAGCTAATCCATATTGAATAATACAGGAATCTGAAACATAAATACCATAATGATGCATATTATTTCCAATAGATACTCTTATGATATCTCCCTCTATTGGGCATCTTAAGCTCCATTTTGCCATTATTTCTTCTCCTTTAATCCAATTGCTTCAAGCTTTCTAATTTCATTATATAGAATTTCAGAAATTGTATTTAAATCATTCTTGTTTAATTTATCCTTAGTTCTTATAGCCTCAACATCGATCTTTTCTCCAAGCCATACAGGACATCTTCCTAGCTTAGAGGTTCTTGGGCCTAAATAAAGTGGATAAATCGGTACATGGGCTTCCATTGCCATTAAGGCAGCGCCTCCCTTGAATTCATCAACCTGGCCATATTGATCGATATGTCCTGATGGGAATACGACAATTAAATTACCACTTCTAACGATATCTAAGCATTTTTCAATAGCTTCCATATCATTAATTCTTCGATCTACCCTTACACAGCCTAATTGATTTAATAGCCAAGACCTATGTGGGTGTCCATCAAAGACCACCTCAGCGGTTAATATATATATTCTTCTTCGCCAGAATACATTTAATAAAACTAATGGATCCATAAAGCTTGAGTGGTTTGCAACAATAACTCCTCCACCCTTAATCTTTAAATTCTTTTTATGCTCACCCTTATTATAGACCTTCGTTTTAAAATGAATATTCATGGTGAATGCTAATAATCTACCTAAATCCTTAATGAGGTATTTAAATTGAAAGCCATGAGCATATTTATCCTTAGCTATACCTAATTTACAAATTTTTTCTAAGCTTCTAATTTTAGATCGAATCATTTGATTTAGGCTTTCAATATCTTCCTTTGTAGGATTTTCTTTATTACAATAATCTCTTAAATAAATTGCCTTACCAATAACAACATGACACCTATTTTTAAATTTATATTTTCCATCCGTATAAATAGGTATAATTGGGGCACCACTCTTAAGTGCAATTAAAATATAGGAAGGATGAAAGGGATAGGTCTTATCACTTACCTCAACTCTACCCTCTGGGTAGATAATGAGCAATTTCTTTTTTTCAAGCAACTCTAAGGATTTATTCATAAATCCAAAATCATAATTTTTACGATCTACTCTTATACCACCTACAATATTGGTTAAATGAGCTAAAAACTTACCATGATTATAAACAAGCTCACTCATCAAGCAATAAAGCTTGTGAAATGGAAATATAAACATGGACATAGGAAAATCCATAAGTCCCTTATGGTTTGAAATAATAAGAGCACCACCTTTGATTCTTCTTGATGTTGTCTTTTTATCCTCATAATATACTCTTTTCCTAAAATAGATCCACTGTATAGGCCATAACGTTATTTTGCCTATCCAAAAGAAAATCCAAACGAGAAATCTTTTCATAGGCTAAGTAACCTCTCTACTTCTAAAGCTAAATCTAAAGGTGTATGGTAATTCTTTTCATTTTCAAAGGTAATATTAATATTAAACTTTTGATTCAATAAGGAAATAAGAGAAAAATAATCCAAGGATGATCCACCTAAGTCAAAGAAGAAATTTGAATCCTTAGATACAGTATCTACCATTAGAACTTCTTTAAAGGATTTTATAATAAAATCTAGGATTTCTTGATTTACGATAACATTCGGATTCTTCTTTTGAATTTCATCTATTTTAACTAAGGTAACCTTCTTATTCTCGAATTGCTTTAGCAAATATTGTCTAGACACCTTAATTGCAGTTTCTGCTTGAATTGGATCATATGTAAAATAAATCTTAGATACTCTTAAGGAAGAATCAAGCTTATTATTGCATTCACATGCATCATTATAAATCTCTACTATAGTATCCTTAGATAAATATTTAGATATTTCAATAACTAAGGTTAATTGATTTTCAATATTTAAAACAGAATAACGATTTGCCTTAGGTAAATGGAATAAAAGCTCAATTTGATCCGGGTTTATATTTTCTCCATTTGGTCCAATAAATAAATCGTCACCTCTACCTAATATGTAATAGCGATTATCCTTATCCTTCTTTACAATATCTTCTGTAGAATATTGATCATTCGTATATATATATTCTCCATTAATCTTCATTTTATGGGAAATACTTGTCCCCTTTACATAAAGCTTATTGTCCTTAATTTCATACTGAATAGATTCAAATGGCTTTCCAATGGAATTCTTTAGTCTATCCGTAATAGAACCAAGCTCAACAGAGGTAATTCCTATTTCGCTCATTCCATAGCCATTATATAAAGGATATCCAAGGCCATTGATTAATCTTAAGGTATCCTCTTTGATATAGGATCCACCAGAAATACAGAATAATACCGATTTACCAAATAGAGAATCCGTTACCTCATGCATAATTTTTTTAGATATTTTAATACCATAATTAGGGAAAGCTTTTTGAAGGGCTATACATAGCTTTAAGCCCTTATTAAATTTCTTTTCCTTATTCTTTTCCTTTACGCCCTTAAGGATTTCCTTTTCAATGGTATTCCAAAATAAAGGTACCGCAAAAAGGTGAGTTACCTCATGCTTTTTTATTGTATAAAGAATAGCATCCTTAGAATAATCCTTTAAAAATACCATAGTTCTTCCAAAGAAGGAAAACCACATGTAGGTAGCCATAAAGCCAAAAATATGGTATAGAGGTAGGAAGACTAATTGCTTAAGTCTGCCCTTATAATGCTTTTTAATTTGCTTATTCTCCTCTAATATTTTCTTACAATTTAAGATTTGTGAGGATATTTCTAAGCCATTATAGAATATAATTTTTTCCTTTAAGGTTGTTGCGCTTGTAGATAGTGCCATTTCATCTTGAAAGGATGGTGTAAAATCCTTTGCCTCTTCCTTTAATTCTAAATAGGAAATCCCTTTTGCATCATAGCCTTTACTATCGAATTCGATAACATATTCAACACTTAAGCTTTTAAGTAAATGATTGACAAGCTCCTTTGGGTGTCTTAAATTCACCAAATAGGGCTTGTTGCCTGAGGCAAGAATTGCCCAGAAGGATAAAACCCATTCTATGCTTGATTCCATCGCAATACCAACGTATTGATTCTTCAAATCTGGATATTTTTGGTTTATGGAATAGGCTAAATCAAATATTTTTTTCTTAGCCTCAAGATAGGTTATAGAATTGATTTTATAGCCGTCGTTCCATTCACCTAAAATATAATCATCGGTAGAAAACATTACATTAAAAATATCTAAAAACGTCTTCTTAGAATTCATAAGGGCTAAGCATCTTGTCTTTACGACCTTGTTGATATTTTCCATTTTAGCTAATCTCTCTTTCGTTATAATACATCAATACATTTTCTTTAGGATAAACAGATACTACTGCCCCTTTAACATTAAAGGAAAAGCCATCTTGCGTAGTCATTAAAACAGAATTGGTAAGACCTATTCCCAAGAATTTTCCATAGGCTTCCTTTTGTGTCCATTTTTCTGTTAAATATCCATTTTTATCGAGCTTTCGATCAAAGATATCATATTCCTCATCGGTTAAAATTTTAGAAGCTAAATTTAGCTTCTCATCCATGATGATTTCCTCAACATCAACACCAACAGAGGCCTTTCGAATCGCAAGGACAATATAATTCTTTGAATGGGATATCGAAAAGGAAATATGTGGGTGTACACCCTTCCCCTTTTTATCAAAGGTAATTAGTGTAGGATCATATCCACATTCTTTTAATTTCTCAGTTAATAAATAATAGCTATATCTAGATAGTGCCTTTGTAAGCTTATGTGTATAAATATTTGAATGACTATCTAAATTCTTAGGTAATTCTACTTCTTTAACTGAACCTGTTGTATAAATGTATAAAGTTATCATGTAGTTCCCCTTTTATACTTTAACTAATACCAATTAATACACCATAGGTATCCTGATCTCCATCAATTCTACCCACCTGGGCATTCGGATAATTTTCTTCTAATACACGAACAATATCATCTGCCTCATCATCATCTAAATTCTTTCCTTTAAATAAGATGATGATTTCCTTATCCCAGATATCTGAAATTAGCTTTAGTCCTTCTTCTACAGCAAGCTTCTTTTCCTTTGAGGTATAGATGATATTTCCATCTAAAACAGAAATAAATTCTCCTCTTTGAATCTTTATTCCATTATAGCTAGAATCCTTTACGGCCATAGTGACACCAAAGGTATGTACACTTTTAATACCACTAATCATATTTTCTAATTGTTGATTGATATCGATATTCTCATCTACTGTATCCATTAAGGAAAGTGCGAAATAGCCTTCTACTAAGGAATTCGTATGTAGGATATGAATATGATCCTTATCCTTAATGTTTTTCGCTTGCTCCGCAGCTAGATGAATGTTTTTATTATTTGGTAAAACAATAATTTCGTCTGCATCAATGATATCAAAGGCATTTAGGAATTCTTCTATAGAAGTATTCATAGTCTTTCCACCATCTAAGATGACATCACAGCCAAAATTCTTATATAATTCCTTAAAGCCTTCCCCTTGAGCTACAATAACATAGGCAATATGCTTATGTGGAAGCTTTTCCTTTGCCTCCTTTATAACCTCATTATGCTCTATGGACATGTTTTCCATTTTTAGGGAAACAAATTCACCGTAGTTTTGAGCATAATTTAATATATCTCCAGGCTTCATTGTATGCACATGTACCTTAACAATAGATTCATCCTTCAAAGCTACAATGGATTCTCCATGCTCCTTCAAGAAGGAAATAAAGGAATCTAAATCAAAAGAATCTATATCGCATTTGGTTTTCTGAAGCTGTAAGATAAATTCTAAAGAGTAACCATATTCTAAAATAGAATTTTCATCGAATAGGGGGCGATTCTCCTTCTTTTTATCACTTACGGATAAAACATGAGGAACCTCCTTGCCTAAAAGAATAGCATTCATACCCTCATATATAGCAATTAAGCCTGCACCACCAGAATCAAGTACTCCTGCTTCCTTTAATACAGGAAGCATTTCAGGTGTTTCCTCTAATACGTCCTTCATAGATGCTATATATAATTCAAACAATTCCTCGAAGGAGGTAGAATTTGTAATTTTATCCTTAATATTTTCAATACCTAATCTAGAAACCGTAAGTATTGTACCCTCTGTAGGATTTACAACTGCATTATAGGCAGTAGTATATGCTTCAATTAAGGCATCCTTATAATCGATAGCACGAATCGTATCAAAATTCTTTAAATGCTTTGAAATTCCTTTGAATAATTGGGATAGAATAACCCCTGAATTTCCTCTTGCCCCTAAAAGCATTCCTCTAGCAAGCTTCTTAGAGAATTCGCCAATATTCTCTTCTAAATAAGAATCATTTACACCATGCTCTAGGGTAAGCTTCATATTGGTACCTGTATCCCCGTCGGGTACAGGGAATACGTTTAAACTATTTACTTTCTTTTCAACCGCAAGAATTGCATCAAGTCCACCCTTGCACATATTACGGAATAAAATTCCATCTAATTTCATTGTCCTCATAATAAACCTCTATTAGACATACTCTAACATTTTAAATTATACTAAAAAGAGAGTCCTTTGTAAACAAAGGACGAACATATCTCATTTACAAAGGATTTGATTTTTGATACAATAAGTACGGATTTCAAACAAAAGGAGATATTAGAATTATGAGTTTTGTAATTTTATCTGATTCCGCTTGTGACTTAACAAAGGAATTAAGAGAAAGATTTAATATTGAATATGTCATGGGACATATGACATTACCTGATGGTACAGAAAGACGTACTACACTTGAATGGGATTTCACAACCCCTGAGCAATTCTATAAGGATGTTAAGGCAAAAAAGAATTTTAACCCTGAGACCAAGCAATCCTTATACACCACCGCACCTGCTTCTATTGATGAATTCAAGGAGGAATACAAAAAATACCTAGATCAGGGGAATGACTTATTAGTTATTACGATTTCTACAGGATTATCTGCAACCTATAATTTCGCACTTAAGGCTAAAGAGGAATTAGCGGCAGAATATCCAGATAGAAAGATTATCGTCATTGATTCTCTTCGTTATTCTACTGGCTTAGGCTTACTCGTTGTAAGAGCTGCAATGAAGCGTCAAGAGGGATTAGATATTGAGTGTGTTGCTAAATGGGTTGAAGAAAATAAATCAAGATGCCACCAGATGGGCTTCTTAGACGATTTATCCTTCGTTGCAATGAAGGGTAGAATCTCTAAGCCAAAGGCTTTCATGGGCCAAATGATTGGAATTAAGCCTATGGCTGAATTCTCTTATGAAGGATTACCTAGTGTTTTAGCTAAGACTAAGGGTGATCAAGCATTCTTCGATGCTTGTATCAAATACATAGAAAAGACCATTCTAGATCCAAAGGATCAAATTATCTTCATTGCTCAAACTGCAAGAGAAAAGCAGGCTTTAGAATTAAAGAAGAGAATTGAAGAGAAATTCGCTCCAAAGGAGGTTATCGTTAATACGGTTCATCCACAAAACGGAATTAACATTGGACCTGGTCTTTGTGCAGCATATTATTTCGGCACAGAAATCTCTAAAGATTTATCTATCGAAAAGGAATATTTAACACAAATATTAAATTCAAAGTAAAAAATGGCGCTGCCATTTTTTCTTTTTTTATTCACCGTTTTGTATTATAATAAAGAAAAAAGGAGGGGAATTATGAAAAAAATATTCTTGATTTTACTTCTTCTTCCTCTATTTCTATTATCCTCATGCAAGGGTGAATGTGATTTTAAAATTACATTTTTCAATGTAGGTAATGCAGATGCTATATTAATTCAGGATAGAAACACCAATATCATCATTGATACAGGCACAGAGGAATCGAGTGATTATTTTTTAGAGGGATTAAAAAAATCAAATATAAAAACAATAGATTATTTAATACTTTCCCATTTTGATCAGGACCATATTGGTGGGGCTTCTAAATTATTAACCACCTATGATGTTAAGCAAATATACCAAACCTATTTCGTAAAAACATCTAAAGAAATCAGAGCCTATCAAGATGCATTAAAGGAAAAGAATATTACTCCTCTTGAGGTAAGGGAAAATCTAAGATTTAATGTAAATGATACAACCTATACCATTTACCCTCCATTATTGACAAGCTATGATAATAGCCCAAGTAATAATTCATCCCTTTGTGTAAGGGCTGTATATAAAAATACATCCTATCTATTCCCGGGGGATGCAGAAAAACATAGAATTAAGGAATTAAATAAATTAGACCTAAAATCCGATTTATTAAAGATGCCTCACCATGGTGGAGTTGAGGATAATTCCGATAAATTTATTTCTAAGATTTCGCCTAAATATGCCATCATCACCGATACAGAAAATGAACCAGCAGATGAAATTGTTTTAAGCTATTTAGATAAAATAAATGCGAGCGTTTATCATACCTATAAGGGAGATATTCATGTAGAAAGCGATGGAAATTCCATCTATATAACGCAATAAAAGGCCAAGAGGCCTTTTTATTTTACACATTCACTTAAGAATGCATCTAATTTCTTCATAATTTCATCATATCCAACATAAATAGATACCGCATGAGATGCATCAATTGTAACTTGTTCTTTCTTAGCACCACAGGCATTATAATTTTCATTACCCATAGATAATGGAACTAATACATCGTTCTTTCCGTGAATGAAAAATGATGGAGTATGACAATTCCTTAATGCATTTTTGGCTTTCGATTTTTCTAGAGTAAATCCATGAATTTTAGCATATAAGGACATAAAGACCATAGTAAGTCTAGGTTTTATTCTAAGTCTTCTTTGAATCGAATAATAAACCTCTTCATAAGCACCTGTAAATCCACAATCTAGGATTAAAGCTTTTACATTGATAGGCAGCTTATCTGATACCATTTCTATAGTAGCACAACCCATAGATACACCCCAAAGAACTATATCCTCTGGACTATATTCCTTATTTAAGAAATCTAGCCATAAAATGGCATCCTCACTTTCCTTTACACCGAAGGTAATATATTTCCCCTCACTATTCCCATGTGCTCTTTCTGTAATTAATAATAGATTATAGCCATCCTTCAAAAACTTTAAGCCTGGTGTATTAACATTATTGAGTGGATCTGCATGATATCCATGGAAGAAAACTAAGGTTTTCTTTGAATCTCCATTTTCATAATACCTTCCATATAGCTTTAAGCCATCTAAAGATGTGATAGAAACCTTATAATATGGAATCATAGAAAATATGTTCATATTTTTAATGACCATATTCATAAATGGCTTATAGTGTGTTTTGGATAAATCGATATCCGTAAGTAATACTTCCTTCTTCATACGCTTAAACATAATTTTAAACAAGAAATGCATGGATATCCAATATGAAATTATGAAGAATAAAATGAGTCCGGATAGGACAATCACTACAATTTGCCATTCTTGCATTATAAGATACCTTCTTTTAAAAACTACTTTTATTATACTACAGTAAGGTCAAAAGAAAAACCCTTAAAGGGTTTTTTAAATGTCTCTATTTCTATATCCAAGTAAATGTCTAACCATCTTATAGGCAGCCTTTTTCATAGCTAATACCTCATCAAAATCTGAAGCATAGGCTGTGAAATCATTACCATCTACACTACAAATACCGATATATCCTTTTTCTGAATCAGCTGCCGAAGTGTAAGAAATTTCACCAATAGCGCCTTCCTTAAACTGGCTATCTAGATAATTTACTGCTTCATCTGGTGTCATTTTTAAATCACCAATAATATAGCCTTCCTCATCTCTTTCTATAATATATCCACCATCAATAAGCATTTGGTATACCTGTTTAGCTGCATCAAATTTCGCTAAGGTTTTACTCTTACCAACTCCAGTTACAATTGTAGGGCCAAATTTAACCTTGCAAACTGGCTTATTATCCTCCATTTGGAATCGATATACGGGGAAGGATTTATTGTTTTCTACACACCAATTATATATTTTTGCAACATAATGAGCATCAATATCCTCAAATCCATATTCTAAATAGAAATCACAATCTAATAAAAAGCTTACAAACGGAGTGATTACCTGTAAATCCCAAGCAGAATCAATGGTTACAGCACCAACTAGGGATTCAAATAATCTTCTTGTCATATCATCATACACATCCTCATCAGGAATGTATAGGAATTCTTCTAAACCGAGAATTTGAATATTTCTAGCATACACATCTCTAGTATATAAATTATTTAAAATATAATTTACGCTATCCTTATCCGTAATAAGACCATAGCCTTCATCCTTTAACTCTCCAAATCGGTTTAAAACAATATGGGTTAGGGCAAAATTAATAGCTCTTTTACCTGGAATTCTAAAAACCTCAGAGGAATAAACCTCATTATCTGGTTCTGGTTCAACTAAAAATGCTTCCTCTAAAAGCTTTTTGTTTTTAAATTCATATTGGATAATACTCTCAATCTTTTTTATCTCTTGTGGACTCATACTTTCCGCCTCCCAAATTTTATAATTATCCCTTAAGGTCTTATTATACCAATCGAAAATTTTGTTGTCAATAAAAACCAGACACTTGCCGGTTTATAGAACTGTAAAATATTCCTCTTCTTTATCCCAATGAACAATTACACTTGAATCATCAAATCTATTCTCTTCTTCAATAAAACATATTCCCTCTTGAGTTTTTCCACAAGAGATTAATATAAATAATAAGAAACATATAGAAATAAAATGCTTTTTCATTGTTATCCCTTCATACATAATTATAACGCGGTTTCCGGATAAAAACAAGGTTATTCACTCTAAAATATTCTCATACTAAAAATAGATAACTCATGTGATAATTTTAGAGAACCGTTAAAGTTCAAATACAAATAAATCTTATCTCAATTTACTTCCTATGCATTTAGAAATCAATGATTTTGGCAATAAATGAGAGAATAAATTCATAAGTTTTGTAGATAAGCCTATATTCATTATACCTTTTTTAGAATTCATTTTTTTATATATTTTATCTGCAATTACCATAGGATTTTTACCCTTTTTTAATTTAGATTTTCTTTTGGCATGTAAATCAAAATCTGTATCCATTCTTGGTAAATTAAAAGCTATTGCATATACATTATATTGCTTTAATTCTAAATTAATCGAATATGTAAAGCTAGATACATATGCTTTAGAAGCATAGTAGCTAGAAATATATGCCCCTGGCATCATAGATCCAACACTAGATATATTTATGATTCTGCCATAGCCCTTTTCTTTAAAATATTTAGCAAATTCCATAGATAATATAGTTAATGCTTTTATATTTAAATCGATTAGCTTTTCTTCATCTATTGGATCATGATAAAGAATAGAATCCGCAATTCCCATTCCTGCATTATTGATTAATACTTCTATATTAGAATAAGAATTTAGAATTTCTTTTGAAAAATTTACGATTTCCTTCGTTAAATCATATGGAATGATATCAATATCTATTCTATATTCTTTTAATACTTCTTTTTTTAGCTTTTCTAATTCTTCCTTATTTCTAGAAATAAGAATTAAAGAATACCCCATACTGGCATATTTTTTTGCAAGGGCAAGGCCTAAGCCTTGGCTTGCACCTGTAATTAGTACACGCTTCATAGTATCACCATTTATAATGATAACAAAATACATTTTTAATTAAAAGTGTTAATCTTATACTAATTATGCTATAATTAGACTACTTGAAAATCAATGATTTTTATTCGAGGTATAAACATGGAAAATACAACGACGAAAGATTCTTTTAAACATAAAATCAAAAATGCATGGAATGCATTTTGGAATAATAAATGGTATCCTTTTTTAACGTTACTTGTGCTTTTTGCGATTGTGCTTATTATCGTATTTATTTATACTGATGATAGGGGCGGATTCCTACATATGAATTCCGATGATTTAATTCAATATTATCCATATATATCTGGATTCTTTGATAAGATCAAGCAAGGAAATGTATCCTTATATGATACTAGCCTATTTGGTGGTGTTTCCTTCTTTAGTGCAGCCTATTATATTCCTTTAGATATATTTACATTCCTTGCATTTCTTTTATCCTTTTTTATGGAAAATGAAACGGCCTATGCCATAATGAATTTTATGAGGCCAGTATGTGGAGCACTTCTTTTATATTATGTTTTCGCAAGAAAATTTAATACGAAAGTAGCCTTTTTATGTGCATTAATTCTATTTTGTGGTGGTACAACGGAATCCTATTATATATTTCCTGTATATTTAGGTATTTGTTTTTATGCACCACTAGGTATGCTACTTATTGATTTATGCATTGAAAAAAAGGGTTATTATTATTTATTATTACCTATCTATTCCGTTATAGTAATACTATATGATTTTTATATAGCCTATATGCTACTCGCATTTACTTCCATTTATTTTGTTGCAACAATGTTTGCATCCTTAGGTAATAGTACGGATGCTCATAATAAAAGAGTACTTGAATTCTTCAAAAGATTCTTTGAATACTTATTATTTGTAATACTAGGAGTTGTAATCGGTGCATTCTTCTTAATGCCAAGTGCGCTCTATATTATGCATCAAACATCTAGAAATGGTACCTCCTTAAAGGATATTATTTATTCCTTATTTAATAAGAACCCTTCGATAGAATCCTATTGGTATTTCAACAATGAGCATGGAACCATTGTCGATTTCTCATGGAGACATTATTTTACACAATGGATGAATTTATTTATTCCAAATGATCCACATCAGCTATGCTTAGTTGAGCCTGGTGATTATATAAGAGAGCATGCAACAATGTATATTACCTGTGGTGGATTCATCTATCTCATATATTTCTTCTTTCAAAGAGGAAAATATGAGAATCGATTAAAATTCTTTGTTCTTTTAATGAATATCTTATTATGTATTCCATTATTTTGCGTAATCTTTGGATTTAATACTGCACCATATCTAAGATGGTTCTTTATTCCATATTTTTTAAATCTATATGCAGCTGCAATTGCGATGAATCAAACAAATTTAAAAGCTACAGGCTCTAAGGTTGGATTATATATAACCATCCTAATGATTACCCTAGGCTTGATTTCTATGGTTTATGTTTTAATGCTAAGTCCTAGTGTATTTATTCATTATAAAAATGTTGGCGATTATTTCTATTTATTATTGATTCCATCTTTAGTAGCTATTTCATTATATTTACTTATTCTACTGCTTACTCTATCCTTCAAATTGAGAGGTAGGGATTTCCTACATGGTAGAGCTATCCCTATATTAATCTTTTTAGAATTTGTTTTTGCAACGATCATTATTTTTGCAAATGTAGATAATACTTCTGCAAGATATTACACTGCAAAAACTACCAATGAGGCAAGATTAAATACAATGAAGGAAATCTATGATTATGATAAGAAAAATGGTTATAGAACGAATCTATATACAATATTTGGTAGAGAAACAACCAATTTAAATATATTAGAGGGAGATGTGAATTTTGGTAGATTCTTCCAATCCTTTTACAATACTCCACTAAATACAGTTTTAAAAAGCTATTATGAAGAACCATCCAATAGCTGGAGTAGAACATTTAATGGTGGTTATTCCTTAATTAGTGGTCCTATTTTTAATACAAAATATATTATTTCTAATGAAAATATTCATTTACCCATTAATTATTACAATGAAACCATTAAGGAAAATACGAAATATTATGAATTAAAGGATGATATTCCATTTATTGTATATGATACATTTATGGGAGCACAAACAAACTTTAATTCCATTCAGAAGCAAGCTTCTATTTTACATTATGGCTACATAGAGGATTTTGATGCAGTTGAGGATTTAGGAATTATAGAAACCCCACCTGGTGAAATTCGAGCAAAATTCAATAATACCTATATGACTGGCTATTTAACCTTTGTAAGTGAAACAGATAATCATTACTATATTTATGATATAAGTAAGCTATCTAGTGCCTATAAGAATTATGATGCTTATATGATTATGCCAACAACGGAGATTCGAAGATTAACTCATGGCTTTATGTATTTGGCTAATGAAATTCCAACGACTACAGATTACACGAACTTAACTCAATTACATTACAATACCTATTATGGTAATGATTTGTGTAATTATAAGTATTTACTTGTTGAAAATAATACAAAAAACACAGTAACCACTGCAAGAATTTATGGTTATAAATATTCTATTTATGATGATTTTATTACAAAACAGAATTCCTATACAAATAAGGAATTTGTACTAGATGGAACAAAAATGAATATTAAAGTAACAATGCCAGAGGATACTTCCGTTAAGGTAATTAAAACAGGCTATACCTATTCTTCTGAATGGGAAATAAACCAAGTTTTTGATTCAAATAATAATCCAATTGATTTTAAAACAATAAATATTGATGGTGGATTCTTAGGTATTGTTGTACCTAAGGGTGTTCAGAATGTAGATATCACATTGAATTTTAGTCCTGAAGGATTTCATACTGGTTTGAAAATCAGCCTTGTTGGCATTATAATATATGCAGGTATTTTGATTCCTACAGTATTGGTTTTTATCATTAAGAAAAAGAAAAGAGTGACAGAATGAAAAAGGTTTTTATTGTAGTTCCTTGTTATAACGAGGAAGAGACTATAGAAATATATTACAATGAGGTTATGAAGCATTTAACCTTAGATTATGAATATAATATTTGCTTCGTAAATGATGGATCTAAGGATAGATCTTTAAGTATTATGATGGAGCTTGCAAGTAAGGATAAAAGAATTAAATATTTATCCTTTTCAAGAAATTTTGGTAAAGAGGCTGCAATGTATGCTGGTCTTGAGGCAGCGAAGAAATCCCATGCCGATATGGCCATTATAATGGATGTCGATTTACAGGATCCCCCATATTTAATTCCAGAATTGATTAAAGCACATGAGGAAGGATACAATTTAGTATTTACAAGACAAAGAAATCGTCATGGTGGTTCTATTCTTAGTGCCTTCTTCAGTCTATCCTTCTATAAGGTATATGCCTTTGTCACAAAGGATAAGGGTATGGCTCATGGAGCAAGAGATTATTGCTTATTAGATAAGAAGGCTGTGGATGCATTCTTAGCTATAAAGGATCACGAAAGATTTACTAAGGGTATTTATCATTTTGTTGGCTTCCGCCAAAAGGTTATTGAATTTGATTATGCTAAGCGTAGTGCTGGTACAACCAAATGGAATTTTAAGAAATTATTTCATTATGCAATCTTAGGTATGAGAGAATTTTCTAGATTCTATGAATATATCCCAAAGATTGCTGCATGGATTGTCTTCTTCTTATTATGCTATGATACAGGTAAAGGAATTTATACTGCTGTACAGGCAAATTCTTATCAAGCATTTGATTGGAATCCAATTCGCTTAGATTGCTTATTTTTAGTCTTATTTTTCGTTTTATTCTACTTGTTCCGTTTGTTATACGATGTTAGAAGGCAAACGCAAAGAAGGCCAATTTATATAGAAGAGGATTCTAATTTAGATTTGGTGGATAACGATGAAGCAGAATAAAAAGGAGCTTAGTCTTGAAATACTAAGATTCTTAATTGTTGGTGGTTTAGCTACTTTAGTAGATTATTTGGTTACTTGGGTATTTAAGAATTACGTTTGTCAAAATATGAATGTAAATTTAGCTGTATTCCTTTATACTGCAATGGGTTTTACGGCTGGATTATTTACGAATTGGTTCTTACAAAAATTTGTATATAGATATATTACTAAGGATCAACAAAAGAGCTTTTATGTCTTCTTTAAATTTGTTGTTTTATCCTTAATTGGCTTTGGTATTACATGGCTTGGTATGTGGTTATCTGAACCAATCCATGATAAAGTTTTATTCGATTTTTGGTTTTTACATGATATTCAATTATGGTTTTGGGTATTTAAGGTATTATTAACCATTATCGTATTAATTATGAATTATATCGGAAGAAAGCTATTTGTTTTCAATCAAAAAAGGAATAAAGAGTCTATGGATAATGAAAAATCTATAGATGAAGAAAAGGCAAAGGAATGAGAATTCCCTTGCTTTTTTTTATTTATTAGGAAATTGTATTCTGGCATTTTTTGGCTTTCTGCTCTTTTTTCTAAAATTAAGCTCAAATCATCATTTTTAGGCCT
>CAMEKD010000031.1 GCA_945920825.1 uncultured Anaeroplasma sp. | reverse complement strand
TTTTATAAGGATATTCGTTTGCGCTCTTATTATATAATTGGAATTATTTCTTATATCTTTTCTAGAATCTCTTTTGCTAAATTTACGGATTCCTTTCTAGGCATATTGGTATCCTTTAACTTATATGGAATTCCTAGCTTTTCATATTTCGGCATTCCAAAAGGATGATAAGGTAATACCTCAACTCTTTTTACATTTGATAAAGTATTTATAAAATCCCTTGTAGAATTTAATACCTCTAAAGAATCTGTATATCCAGGCACTAATACATATCTTATCCATATAGGAACATTCTTTTCGTTTAAATATCGAAACATCTCTATTACATTTTTATTTGTTTTTCCTGTGATCATCTTATGTAATTTATCATCTATAGCTTTTATATCCATTAAGAATAAATCGGTATATTTTAATAATTCATTAAATTTAGAAAGGAATGGCTCTTCCTTTGTAAAAGGACCTCCAGCAGTATCAATACAGCAAGATATTCCCTTTTCCTTACATAATTGAAATAATTCAATTAAAAAATCTAAATGTAATAGGGGTTCTCCACCTGAAATAGTAATTCCTCCATTGTTTTTCCAATAGGGCTTGTATTTCGATAACATTTTAAATGCTTCTTCAGGGGATATTTCTTTTCCCTTTTCACTCCAAGTCTCTGGGTTATGACAATATATACAGCGAAATGGGCAGCCTGTAAGAAATAGGACGGACCTAACACCAGGTCCGTCTACAGACGCAAAGGATTCAAATTTTGAATAGTATGCGTTCATATTTTTATAAGCTTTCGTGACAAGTACGAGCAATAACGTCTAGCTGCTGCTCCTTAGTTAAGTCAATGAACTTAACTGCATAGCCAGATACACGAATTGTAAAGTTTTGATATTCTTCCTTTTCTGGATGATTCATTGCATCAATAAGCTTTTCTGTACCAAATACATTTACATTTAAATGATGCGCACCCTGATCGAAATAACCATCTAGAATTTGAGTAAGATTGTTCTTTCTTTCTGTATCATTATGTCCTAAAGCATTAGGATTAATGGTTTGTGTATTGGAAATACCATCGAGTGCGAATTCATATGGAAGCTTCGCAACAGAATTTAATGATGCAAGTAGACCATTCTTCTCTGCACGATAGGAAGGATTTGCGCCTGGAGATAATGGCTCACCACGCTTACGTCCATCTGGCATAGAGCCTGTTGCCTTACCATATACTACATTTGAGGTAATCGTTAAAATCGAAGTTGTAGGCTCAGAATGTCTATAGGTATTGTGGCGAGAAATCTTTGCTAAGAATGTCTTTAATAGCCATACTGCGATTTCATCCGCTCTATCATCATCGTTTCCATATCTTGGGAAATCACCTTCAATATTGAAATCTGTTGCAATACCAGCATCATCCCTTACTACTGTAACATTCGCATACTTAATTGCGGATAAGGAATCTACTACATGAGAGAAACCTGCGATACCTGTTGCAAAGGTTCTTCTTACGTTTGTATCAATTAAAGCCATTTCTGCAGCTTCATAGTAATATTTATCGTGCATGAAATGAATCACATTTAATGTGTTAACATAAATTTCAGCTAACCACTCCATCATTTGATCATATTTTGTAATAACCTCATCATAGGAAAGCACATCAGATGAAATCTTAGAATACTGTGGACCTACCTGCTGATGTGTAATCTCATCAACACCACCGTTGATTGCATACAATAAGCACTTAGCTAGGTTTGCACGAGCACCAAAGAATTGCATTTCCTTTCCTGTTTGTGTTGCAGAAACACAACAACAAATAGAATAATCATCTGTCCAAATTGGTCTCATGACACAGTCATTTTCATACTGAACGGAAGATGTCTCAACAGAAATTAATGATGCATACTTCTTGAAGTTTTCTGGTAATCTAGAAGACCAAAGAACCGTTAGGTTTGGCTCTGGTGCTGGCCCCATATTTTGTAGTGTATGTAAGAATCTGAAGTCGTTCTTTGTAACTAGAGGACGACCATCTCCACCCATACCTGCAACCTCAAGTGTTGCCCAAACTGGGTCTCCAGAGAATAACTGATTGTAGGATGGAATTCTTGCGAATTTAACCATTCTAAGCTTCATGACAAAATGATCTACTAATTCCTGAGCCTCAGCCTCAGTAATTACACCATTTTCTAAGTCTCTTTGAATATAAATATCTAAGAATGTAGAAACTCTACCTACACTCATGGCTGCACCATTTTGTGTTTTAATAGCTGCAAGATAACCAAAATATAACCATTGGAATGCTTCCTTTGCACTTGTTGCAGGATTTGAAATATCAAATCCGTAAACAGATGCCATAATCTTCATTTCAGCTAATGCACGGATCTGCATTGCAATTTCCTCACGTAGCTGAACAGTTTCATAATCCATACTACGTAAGCCTGTATATTTTAAATCATTCTTTTTTTGTTCAATTAAGAAGTCAATACCATATAATGCAACTCTTCTATAATCACCAACAATTCTACCTCTACCATAAGTATCTGGTAAGCCTGTTATAATCTTATTGTGACGGCAATGTAGCATTTCTTCAGTATAAGCATCAAAAACTCCATCGTTATGAGTTTTATGATACTTAGTAAAGATTTCATGAATCTTTGGAGATGGTGTATATCCATAGGTAGTACATGCCTGCTCAGCCATCTTTATACCACCATATGGCATAAATGCTCTTTTTAAAGGCTTATCCGTTTGTAAACCAACAACCTTTTCTAAATCCTTGGTTTGATTATCGATATAGCCTGCACCATATGCAGTTAAAGAGGTAACTACCTCTGTTTCCATATCTAAGACTCCGCCTTTAGCTCTTTCTTCCTTTTGTAGGTCGGAAACCTTTTTCCAAAGCACCTTAGTAGCCTCTGTTGGACCCGCTAAGAAGCTTTCGTCTCCTTCGTAGACTGTATAGTTCATCTGAATAAAATCTCTAACATCAATTGAATCTTTCCATTTAGAGCCTTTAAATCCAGCCCATCCTTTATATTCACTCATTTCACACGCCTTCTTTCTTGTTTTTATTCTACTATCCCCCTAGCCTCTAAAATTATACATTTGGATACCCCGAAATACAATATTGAGAGGAGTCTTTGTTGTGTAAAATTAGGTGTAAACGTTTGCCCATAATTCACGAAAAAATAGAAAATTCGGCTAATTCATTTTAGCCGAATTTTCTATTCTTCTATGTCTTCGCTAGAAGCTCTAATAGCTTCTACCTTCTCTTCATCGTTTTCTTTATTAAGCTCTTCTTCCTTTAAATCCCTAAGCTTACCTAAATCCATAAATAAGGCAAAGCCATAAACGATAACAAAAACAAAAGGAGTCCATAACAAATAATATGTACCTCGAACAATAATTAGTGTAATTAAAATAGCTTCAATGATTACAATCACTGTAGTAGTTAATGCTATATTTCTATGTATTTTTTCCTTTGTTAAAGCTTTCTTTTCCATAATACACTTATCTCCAAATATATTTCTATTATAGCACCAATACCGAATATTAAAAGATAAATATAGAAGTCATCCATAGCGAATATACATTATCGTAATCTTCTATTTTTCATTTTTCTCAAATAGCAATTATTGTTTTGGCTCGCCGTATTCGCGAACCATTGCCTCCATGGTTATTACCCATTGCTTTCCAAATTTAGTAATGTCTTTTCCACATTTGAATTTTCCATTTTTTATAGCGTGGCGTAATGTAGAATCATCTATATTCCACAGTTGTGCAGCATCACCAAGCGCCATAATACCGTCAAATCTAGATGGAACAATATTACCATTATAATAAAGCTCTTCTGCAGCTAAATCTATTTTATCGTTCCAAATAATACCATAACCACTAACATCTACATGCACTTTATAAAACAAATCATTTTCTTTTAATTTTTTGAAAATAGGTATTCGTTCAAACAATGGTTTAATATCATATATTTTTGATACACCCTCACAAAATTCAACAAATAACATATAATTGTCTAAAGCTGTAACTGTCCTTACTGGATGAAAAATATATTTCACTGCATCCACCTCCTATTCTAATGGCTCAATTCTCTTAAATGACTGACTATCCCACATTTCACGCAACTCAGCGATATGAAGATTCATCCACTCTAAAACTAGCTTTTCTGCCTTGAAAGGAAGATCTCCATTGATTTTCGTCATATCTATTAATGAATACGTTGCCCTATGATCATTATAGATTGCATGAATATGTGGAGGATTATGTTCAGAACTCAAGAAATACATTTGGATAATAATACCATAGAATAATGCTATTGTAGGCATATTCTATTTCCTCCACATTTATTATACCACGATATCGTGAAACATTCAACAAAAAAAAGACCTGTCGCTAGGTCTAATATTCGCTACTTTTTGTTTAATATTCATGCTAACGGCTTGTCTTTTATAATTATCGCTCTTGCAGATGGTCTTTTACCAACAGTTCCATAATTATCTTCTTTTTCAAATGATTTCTATTTTTCATCATAATTGCTATTATTTCTTCATCTTTTCTCAAAAATTATTCAAAGGAAAGCTTAAGTTTTAAGCCTAAGCCTTTTGCTATTTTTTTTAGCATTCTTACTGAAGGGTTCATGCATCCTCTTTCAATTTTTGATAAATCTGATTGATCTATTCCTGCTTTCATTGCTAATTCTTCTTGTGACATGAATTGCTCTAACCTCTTTTGCTTTATTTGATAGCCTATAACAATATTTGAAATATCGGTATCATCATATTCATTCGTCACATCAACACCATCTTCATATACAGTTTCTCCTTCAATATCTAATTCATCATTCCATACAACTCCTCCGCCCATTAAATGTCCTTTTAAAAATAGTTTTCTATCTTTTAAAGCATTTAATTGTGGAAATTTTTTGGCTAATGTTAAGATATCATATCTTTTGATAGAACCATCAATAAAAACCAAATCAAATAAAGTTTTTTCTTTTAAAATTAATTTAATAGCTTCAATCATAATTACTGTAGTGGTGGAAGCTTTTTATAAACTTCGCTATCCCACATCTCCTTTAATTCATTTTTGTACTTCAAAATAAATTCTTTTACTAATGATGCACCATTTTTAGGGAAGATTCCTTTATATATTTCACCATTTTCAATATAGAAAATAGCTTCATATTCTCCGTATATAGCATGAATATGTGGAGGATTATGTTCTTTACTAGTCAAATGCATCAATATAATAACACCATAAAATTACGAAATCGTCGGCATATTCCATCTCTTTTCTATCTTTATTATAGGGGATATATACCCTGTTGTCTATAGTAAAGAAAAAGACCTGTTGCAAGGTCAAATCTATCGCCATAGCTGTAGCACAAAAATGACACAGTTGGCTAACGGAATTATAATCGTAATTTATAACACCAATTTGGCAATCATCTTTGTATATAATATTACCTGGATTATCAGAATATGCTATTTCATATGGAACATTATATTTATCTAATAAATCGAATAATGGTTTAAGTGTTCAAGCATTATGCTTGAATTCTCATATATTTTTTTAATTAAATCCCTAATTCACCAACCACTATTCATTATTCTTAATATTATGAGTTTGATAAGCATATTTTTCAACTTCACATTCTTTAATTGTTTTATACTTATTTTCGTTAATTTCTTTAAGAAAAATTGAATCCATTAAAATGTTGGTTAAATGTTCATATTCACTATATTCATCTATCGATGCCATGACTAGTGCATTTCTAAAATATTTAGCATGCTTACCTATAAAATCAATATTTACCTTTAATTCTATCTGCTTAACAAATAAGTATAGAAATGTTGTTACAGTTCTAGTATTTCCTTCTCTAAATGGATGTATCCTCCATAATTTTGAAATAAACCAAACTATTTTATCTATTTTTTCTTTAGATTTTAATTCTTTCCAATTCATTTTAATAAATTCTTTGTCTAATTTATTAAGATCAGTATTTATACTATTGTAATCTGAATAATTAACAGATAAACGAGCTAAAATAGGTTCTTCTTTATAAATGTTGATATTTCTTTTATTTCCAGCCCATTCATATAAATCAGAAAATAATATCTTATGAATCGCAAATATATCTTTTAAAGATTTAATTAAAATGAGATTTCTAATTAAATTATTAATGTTCAAAGACACAATTGAACATTCAGCAGCATCTAATTTTTTTCATCTTTGATATCAAGTTTATTAATTAAAACCTTTGTTCCGGGATATATATCCTTATCTATCATTCGTAAACAATCTCATAATACCAAATTTCGCTGTTTCATAATCAATATATCCTACCGAATATAGATGAATTAATTTTTTCGCTTCCACTGGAGGCTCATTACCATCAACTGAATTAATGATATAAGCTAATTCCTCAATATCATCCTTTTTATTAGAAATATCATTTAACTCAAAAGGAATTCCTCTCTTTAAAACAACCTGTCTTAAAAACAAATCAATGGATTGGCTTAAAGTCAGTCCAATATTATTCAATATAGTTTCAGATTCTTTTTTTATATCTTCAGATATTCTTGCATGTATTACTTCATTTTTCATATTCATCACCTTGATGTAAATGTATCACGTTTGTGATACATAATCAACAAGTTCACTTTCCTTTCTTCAAAAGAAAAAAGACCTATTGCTAGGTCTCTATTATTTTTTGATGGCAGGACTAGCTGGATTCGAACCAGCGCATGAGGGAGTCAAAGTCCCTTGCCTTACCGCTTGGCTATAGTCCTATTTTTGGGTCTTTTTGTAAGACCCTTATTATTCTACTAAATTTTTTTCTAGTTTTCAAGAGACTTTTTATATTCATATACTAAAGCATCCGCTTTTTTTACAAATGAATCTAACGAATCCCAAGAAGGAAGCTTAGCTCCTGCAGCCTTAGGGTGTCCTCCACCTTCATATTCTGAGGCTAAAACATTAATCACAGGGCCTCTAGATCTTAATCTGATTCTAATTTCACCTGGATACTCAATGAATAATGCCCAAACTGGACATCCTTCTATTGTAGATATTGTAGATACCTGATTGGATGCATCCTCATCAGAAACCTTAAATTGCTCTATAGTTTCTCTTTTTAATACAATATAGGCAAAGCCATGCTCACTCATCTTAAAGTTTGTTAATACAAAACCCTTAAGCTTTAGGGTATCTAGTGTTTCTACAGATAGCTTATTGTCGATAAATGCTAAATCAACCCCATGATCAACTAAGCATGCGGCAGCATTAAAGGTTCTTGCGTTTACAGAATCAAATTTAAATCTACCCGTATCGGTTAATATACCTGTATATAATGCAGTAGCTGCTTCCTTATTTAAAACGAGTTCATCCTTAAATTTTAAATAAAATTCTGTAATAATTTGTGCACATGCAGGAGAGGTTGTATCTACATACACATAATCTCCATATGGCTCTACATTTGGATGATGATCAATTTTAATTACGTATTTTGATTTTGTAAAGCGACCATCGGATAATCGATTTGATGCACCGCAATCTACACAAATGGATAATGCATCATGAAATAATGCGTCATCAAGTAATGTTGGTTCTCCAATGAAGGATACATAATCGGATACTTCTCCAGTTACATAAACCTCCTTTTTTGGAAATGATGCCTTAATTAAATGATATAGGCCATATTGAGTTCCAATACAATCTCCATCTGGTCTTGAATGACCATGAATAATAATTTTATTAAATTCTTTAATTTTTTGTAAAATATGTTCCATATTTCCTCCTTCTACTTCGTTGGCCAAGTTCTCATCTTTCTCTCTATGCCATTTAATGTAATGGTTTGATTAAACCATTCACTATCCTTAAGCTTTATTAAATTATTTGAAGCCCAAAGGCCAATATTTATACCATTCGATGAAACAATAATATTGCCATTCATAGCCCTAAAGCCTGTAGAATGCATATATTCTTCTCCAACCTTAGCGCCGGTCTTATCCGATTCTGGGTTACCATACTTGTCATATTTTAAATTGCCATTTTTGTCTATTGCTTGCTTAGCAACGGCAATTTCAAAATCACATACCGTTGGTGCATAGACTCTATCCGTCCATTTTGCAATACGATTAATGAAATCCTGAGTTGGGAATTGGTTGTCTGTATTTGCGGTATATTGATCTGTACCACAGCAGCAGCAGGCAACACAAAGCTTTGGTTGTAATACATCTAATAAGCAATCATTCGATGATGTTTTAGAGCCATGGTGTCCTGCCTTATATAAATCAACAGAATACATTGTTTTTTCATTTGTTGAGCCATCATAATATTCAGCAAATTTTTCTTCCCCTTCAAGCTCTAAATCTCCACCTAAGAAGAATCTATGATATGAGCCATTATTGTTATAAGTGAATAAAGTTAATACAGAGAAGTTGTTTTCGTCTTTTGAATCAGCTCTACCATTCTTATCATTATCATAATAATAATAATTATATAAGATATCCATAGTTACATGTTCAGATAGCTGATATGTTCTTTTCGCACCATTTAAATTTAAATAACAATCTCCTGCCGTATAATGATTTTTTGCATAGGTATCTCTGGCATTTAGGTAATTGCCATAGGCAGATGTTGTTTTTGTTGTACCTGCAAAATAATCCCTTGAGGATTTACCAGAATTCTTAAATGCTTGAAACTGTGTATAGGTTTCAGATGTAAAATCAATAACAGTATCAACCTCATAATTTTGGAAGAATTTAGGAAATGCATAAATATGATCTGCATCACCATGTGTTGCAACGACATATTCTAGCTTCTTATCCTTGCAATATTTATTAATATAAGCACTTGTTGTAATATAGGATTCTTTCGTTGAGCCAGCATCAATTAAAATATCTGTATCTCCAGCCTTAATATAGGTACAATCTCCTGCGGCATCATTTCCAAGCATCATAAAATGAATTTGGAATTCATCATAACAAACATCTTCAACAATCCCACCTACATATTTTACAAATTCATTCTTTAAATCCTTAGTTTCCTTAAAAATCCAAACATATTCCTTTTCTACCTTGCTAGGTAAAATACCAATGGATACTTCCTTTGGATGATTATCCTCTAGGATATATAAGGATACCACACCGGATACATCCTTTGCAATAACATATAAGGATTCTTTTTCTAAGACGGCTTCATCCTTTACAATGAATTCATCATTTATAGAATCATATTCAACCTTATAATATTTTAAATTGCTATCAAAGCTATAGCTTTTTCCTTCAATATCTTCTGTAGTAGTTGTAGTTTCTCCTACTTGATTTAAAGTTGTCTCACCAGGAGAATCTTTTCTTTTATCTTTAAAGGATATAATTCCTACTTTCCACAATACAAGGAATACAATAGCTATAATGACGAATAATACAACTAAGGTTATAAATATTTTAGGGCTTTTTTTAGCAAGCTTCTTTCCCTTTTTAATTGCCTTTTTTGTTTTTCTTTTCTTTGCCATATAATCATCTCCAACCTACAGTATCATTCTATCATAAATATTCGTATTTTCGAAAGAAAAAAAGGGAAAAATTCCCTTTTTGGCATTAAGGTAACCAAATACCCTTTGATGCTAAAACAACTCTTAAAACTAAATAAACTAAATAGGCTATATATAATCCTAAGAATAAAAATCCCATCCACTTCTTTAGCTTACCTGTAAAGGATAAGCCGAAGAGTAATAAAGTTGTTGTAATCATAAATACTAAATCAAAGATAATTGTACTATCTGCAACGATTGGATTAATGGTTGCAGAAATACCTAACACAAATAAAATATTAAAAAGGTTTGAACCAATGACATTACCTAGGGCCATATCCACCTGGCCTTTTTTCGCTGCAATTACAGAGGTTACAAGCTCAGGTAGTGATGTTCCTACCGCAACAATCGTAAGTCCTACAATCTTTTCAGCCAAATTTGCCTCAATACCAATTGCAGTCGCGCCCATTACAGCTAAATTCTTAGCCCCTACAACAACAAGCTCTCCGCCTAAGGCAATTCCAAGTGCGCCTAAAACCAAGAATAATATAGCCTTCCATACAGGCATATCCTTTATTTCTTCATCCTCTTCGTCACTTGGATGTTTTTTGCTATCTAAGATTAGATAAATTAAATAGGCTACCATTAATACAATAAAGATAATTCCTTCCCATCGCATAATCGTATAATCACCTACTATAGAGGAAATACCAAAGAAAATACCAAATAAAACAAAGAGTAAAGATGCACCAATTAAAAACGGATAATCTCTTTTCATTATAGCCTTTTTAACTATAATTGGTGTAAATATAATCGATAATCCTAATACCAACAAAATATTACATATGTTAGATCCAACAACATTCCCCATCGCGATATTGGCTTGAATTGTTGTACCTGTAGATATAGAATCCACTAATGCAGAAATAGAATCGGATGCGGATACCGCAAGCTCAGGGCATGATGTTCCCATCGCCACTATTGTAAGTCCTATAACCAAAGGAGACACATGAGCCTTTTTCGCAATAGCTGCAGCACTATCTACAAAAAAGTCACAGCATTTTACTAAGAAAAAAACTCCAATGATCAAGAAAATTACAAAAAACAAAATACTCCAATTCCCAATAGTCCAGCTAGATATCCAAGAATCAACAAAATCTAAAAACATTTGTATACCCCCTTTTTAGAAACAAAAAGACCACAGTACCACTATAAGGTACTGCAGTCTCAAAATTTAATATAATACCGGGCCCTACGCCGCGATTGTCGGTATTACAACCCATTTACTAGGCTTTCTACTCCCTGCGAGTAATAATATTTATTTTGAAGAATACTCTGATGATATTTTAACAAAATCTTTTCCTAAAATAAAGTCCTCAATTGCATTTGCTGCAATTTCTACTGCAGAATTCATTATAGAAAGCTCACTAGAGTCGAATTTTTTTAATACCCAATCGATAACAGGAATGACATCGGATCGATCAATTCCTATTTTTATTCTCTTATATTCCTCTGTATGGATGTGCATTTGAATGTTCTTATGTCCGTTATGGCCACCTGCACTTCCTTTAGCACGAAGTCTTATTCTTCCAAGGCGCGAATCTAAGTCATCGGAGATGACTAAAATATCCTCGACTGGAATTTTATAGAAATTCATAACTAAGCTTACTGCCTCACCAGACAAATTCATATAAGTCATTGGCTTAAGTAATATTGCCTTATTTCCACCTAAATTGACCTGGGCAAGCATTCCCTTCATTTTAGGCTCAAGGCTAAAGGTTATATCGTGCTTCTTTGCGAAAGCATCTACTGCCATAAATCCTGCGTTATGACGAGTATTCAAATACTCCTTGCCAGGATTTCCAAGTCCAATGATTAGCTTCATATTTTTATAATAATTCTCTCTTACTCTTATCGTATGTATAAGTAAATAAACCAGATAATGGTTCATCAGATAAGATTCTTAAGATACCGTGGCCAAGTAGCTGACCAACACTTAATACTGTAATCTTATCAATTTTCTTCTCTTCAGGTAATTTGATTGTATTTGTAATAATCATTTCCTCTAATACAGAATTTTTAATTCTTTCAATTGCAGGACCAGATAATACACCATGAGTACAAGCAGCATATACAGCTGTAGCACCAGCGTCCTTTAATGCCTTTGCACCAACAGTAAGTGTACCTGCAGTATCTACCATATCATCAACTAAGATACAAGTTTTACCCTTAACATCACCAATAATGTTCATAACCTCCATCTTGTTTGGTTCTGGTCTTCTCTTATCAATGATAGCCATAGGAGCCTCTAAAATCTTAGCGAATTCTCTAGCTCTTGTAGCTCCACCATGATCTGGAGATACAACAACAACATTTTCTAAATGCTTATCCATTAAATAATTTACTAAAATAGGCAATCCCATAAAGTTATCTACAGGAATATCGAAGAAGCCCTGCTCCTGTGCTGCATGAATATCCATTGTAATAACTCTATTTGCACCTGCAATCTGTAATAAGTCTGCAACAAGCTTAGCACTAATTGGCTGACGGCTTCTTGCCTTACGGTCCTGACGGCTGTAGCCGTAATAAGGAATTACAAGGTTAATCGTCTTTGCAGAAGCTCTTTTAAGTGCATCACACATAATTAATAATTCCATTAAATGGTCGTTAACTGGTGCACTTGTAGGCTGAATTACAAACACATGGTGTCCACGTACTGTTTCGTTAATTTGTACGTTGATTTCACCATCCGCGAAATGTAATACCTCGCAATCAGAAAGTGGAATACCAATAGAATCACAGATTTCCTGAGCTAATTCTGGATTTGAAGATAATGTGAAAACTTTTACTTTTTTTCCCAATAAGATTGACATGAGAAATTTCCCTCCTAAATAGTTTTAAACCATTATAGATTATAGCATATTCAAAAAATAATTCTAGATTTGACCTCTTGAAAGTGGTTTCTTGAATAAGAAATAGCCGAATTTCTTCGGCTATGATCCCTAATTATTGTTTTCAATTAGGAATAATGCAGTTTTTCTTCTTAAAATATCTGCTTTAACATCCTCTAATCTTTCTTCCTTAAACTTTTTAAATTCCTCATCTGGAATCTGATAATAATTCTGATACATAGAAAGCTCACGCTCTACTTCCTCATCGCTTGCAACAATATTTTCGTTTTCTGCTACATACTCGAGTAATTGATCTCCCTTGGCCTGTGCCATAGCTTGATCTGCAAGCTGATTACGGAAATCCTCAACACTCATTTGCTGCATAGCTAAATAGGAATCCATATTTAAGCCATATTGTGCAACCTGACTTTCATAATAAGCATAGATTTCATCTACAGACTTTTTCATAACCTCATCTGATACTTCAATTTCAGAATTATCCACAATATTTTTGATTAATCTACCTAAATATTCATTATCTAAATCATTTTTCTTTTTCGCATTCATTTGACGAGCAAGCTCATTCTTTAATTGCTCTAAAGAATCAAGACCAAAGCCTTTAGCAAATTCATCATTTAATTCTGGAGTAACCTTTTCCTTTACCTCATGAATATGACATTTAAAAACTACAGCCTTACCAGCTAAGTTTTCCGCATGGTATTGTTCTGGGAAGGTTACGTGTACATCGACATCATCCCCCTTAGAATAGCCTACTAATTGCTCCTCAAAGCCAGGAATAAAGGAACCAGAGCCTAAGCCTAAATCATATTTTTCAGCTGTACCACCCTCAAATGGTACATCATCTAATAACCCCTTATAATCAATATTTACTGTATCACCTAAAGCACTCTTGCCTTCCTTTTCCTTATAGGTAATCTTGCTTTTAAGTAAATTATTTAATTCCTGATTCATTTCTTCTTCAGTTGCAGGAGTAAATTCCTTCTTACCAACATTTAAATTCTTATAATTGCTAACGTTCATTTTTATATTCTCACTTTCATAAACTAAAACCATTATATAGGATTCTTCTTAAAATTGAAAGAAAAAAAGAAAATATGCCCAAAACTGGGCATAATCTATTTCTGCAATTATCATAATCAAACAATAAACGCTTAGGAAGTCGAGGTTTATTAATTCTTGACTTAGTTGGTACAATTTATTTTGACACATTCAGGATATTTATTACAAATCCTTTTTAGATTTCAGATGCAAAAATATCATCATAATAGATCATTGCATAAGTCCTTTTCTTAATATTATTTTCATCTAGTTTCTGAATACTGTATTCCTTCCCCATTTCTATATTAAAATCCAAAATCTTCTCATTTTCTTTATAAATCTTTGAATCATAATAATATATAAGTGGACACATATTAATAATATATGATTGAGAAGGCAAATTCGTAACACATTCTAACATTAATGTGCTTAAATTATATTTATATAATAAAACATTATTAAAATTACATAAACAAGTATATTTTGGAATGCAATCACATTTATAGTCATATAGTGCAAAATATATATCATTACCATGAATTTCAATCATTGGAAATATTGCCTTATTTCCAACGTTATAATTCCCTTCATTAATAAACAAATTCTCATCGTCTATTCTTATTGTTATTAGCCCATAATCGAATATATATAATTTAGTTTCATTCCTATATGCCATATACCTCATATTATCATTTACCAAATACAAATCATAATTATAATCGACATAAAATAGAACTCCATCTACCATATATGATGTTTCCCTTGTGACTTTTTTTAGAATGGACATCTTTTTTTTGTTTTCGATATCAAAATATGACAAATTTCTACAATTAACATCATCTTCTAAAAAGTATAATTTCCCACCAATTTGTACCCATTTTATAGAAGAAGTTTTAAAATCGGAAAATTTATATTTTACATTCAAATCCTCATCAACATAATAAAGATTATTACTATTTATTATTATTAAATCATTTTCAAAAACATAAATGTTATGTATATAATCCCAAACGCCATTCATTTCTATATTAAATGCAATTTCTTTTAATCCATGATTTTCTAAAGAATATAATTTGTTGTTGATAACCGAGTATCTCTTTCCATTAAAACTTACAACATTTTCAGCCGAAACAATTTCTACCGTTTCATGAATGGTAACCAAATTACTATTACACGATACTAAAGTCAAAACAAATAGAGAAAGCATTAAAATTACTCTTTTCATTTTTACTCCTTTTCATCAACCATTTTTTCACATAAAAAATTCAGTTTAAAATACATGATTAATTCTTCTTTACTTAAATTCTCTCTTCTTTTTAAGACTAATGCGGAGAATTGAATCTCTTTTGTAAGAGGATTATAGCCCAACCAAAACGAGGGATTTCTAATCGAAAAAGACGATTCATAGTATTCATTCGTAAATTCAGTTAAATTACAATATATTTCTTCAAAGTACCAATTGTCAATATTGATATAGTTATTGCCATCAAAATCTCTTTCGATAAATACATTTTCTTCTTTAATATTATCTAACAATAATAAATAATCATCCTTTGCTTCTATCAAAAAGGAATATGAAGAATCTCCCTCTGCGCTAGCAAATAATGTTTTATCCTCCCAAATGGAATAATATAGCTTTGTTTGATAGTTATCATACTTAGTATAATTTAAATATTCCTTGTAGAATCTATACACATACTTTTTCAAACTATGCTCAATATTAAGTGAATCAATCAATTCAGAATCATAACCAAAATGTTGTGTTGAACTCTCATGAATAAATACAAAAAGCAAGAGGTAAAAGTTGAGTATCACTCCTAAAAAAATAAAAACAAAAATTAATATTTTTTTTCTTGAACTTCGTTTATTAGCCATATTCATCACCAAAAAAAGCCATATGCCCAGGAGAAATCGTCATCCTCTTCATTATGATTCAAATCAACTGATGCTGTTCTTTCACCGATACTACCAAAAGGAATTAATGCATGCACAAAATTGTGTGCTCTCCATTCTTTCATATAGCTTTCTTTTGTTCGATAGTACCCGAACTCTATATAAGAATCATCAGCCATAATAATATCCAATATTTGTGATTTCTCACTGTCTCCAAATCGATATGAATCCACAATATGTATTGTATTTGCATTTATAGTAACGATAATACTACCTTCTTTATTCTTTCCATTAATACTTACGTCAGAAGGATCAATTGTTTGTGGTTCCTTATAATCTCCACATAGTAATAATGAAACACATACTACTACTGCGATAGCAATAAATGCCAAAATACCAGAATTTCCCTCTCCGTCCACCATATTAACAGGATCATTTGTACAATATGCATATAGATTTAATCCAATAATACTCGATGAATCTAGGTATTCTATA
>CAMEKD010000030.1 GCA_945920825.1 uncultured Anaeroplasma sp. | reverse complement strand
CTTATTCTCTATTGGACTCGATACCATCTTTAATGGACCATATATGTTTGATGGATCCCCAGTTAAAGGGGTACTTCAAAACCTACAGGGTGATGGTCTTGTAATACCAAATAAGGTATCCGGTACGAATTACCCATCCATTCTTCATTTAGAAGGAGAAACTGAATTCTATGATTATAAATCCATCGATCAGGTAAATTTAAGTTGTTTAATTGATACAACATACCTAAATCAAACGATTAATGATATTTTAGGTTCTACGCAAGAAAACAAGCTTACCATTGATGATTTCTTCCCAGTAAAGATTATTCTAGATCGAAGATGCAAGGAAGAAGGATATTATTATACCGATTCAGGTACAAATTATGTGAATACACCATTTGCACTCTTTGGTGGAGGAATTAATCCTTCCTTAATTGATACAGAAAATCTATCGAATAAGGATAAATTAATACAAAATATTAAATTAGATATTTATGAGGAGGTTTTAACAAAAACCACCTCAGATCAAGACCAAACGATTGTGGTTAAGGGTGCGAATGTATTAAAGAAATGTGTTCCTATGGCACTTGGCTTTGAACCATTTGATTTAATGACCTATAAGGATGGCTATTTATTTAATGAGGCTATTCCAATCCAAAAATTAAAAGATAGAGCACAATAAGAATAAGGAGGATTTAAGCTATGAAAAAGAAATCAAAAAAATTTATAATAGCAAGATTAATCCTCCTTTTTATATTTATTGGAATTAATATATTCTTAATTATTGAATCTCTTACTCCCCAAGATTCATCTTCTAAGCAATCGAATGGTTTAGGTAACGTGATTGTCGATGTCGTAAATGGTATGGGTGGAGATCAAGCAACGATTATTGAACCTTCCAAGGTGAATATTAAAAATAAAATATCTAATGCAAATACATTAGATAAATTAACCCTTGATATTGAAACATTACCAGAGGATACAAGATATAAATCCTATACCTATAAATCCTCTAATTTAGAGGTTGCTACGATAGATGAATTTGGTAATGTAGAATTTATTAAGGAAGGAGAAGTAGATTTATTTGCTTATAATACCTTTAGTGAAGAGATCTTTGATTCCTTCCATGTAAGGGTTACGGATATATATGCAGAATCTATGGAAGTAGAAATTAAAGATGGAACAAAAGAGGATGATATTTATACTCTATATTTAGGAGAGGTATATACGATTTCTTCAACCGTATTACCTGAAAATAGAACCAGTAAGGATATTCTTTATGAATGTAGAGATAATCCATATATTGAAATAAATAATGATCAAATAAATGTCATAGGAGAATCCTTAGATAGTGTTATAGATATTCATGTTCAAGCGGATGCATTAGATGAGGTTCTTCATGTAAAAACAAAGACAAAGCCTATAGAATATATTCCATTAGAATCTATAACTATATTCGATATTCAAGGCTATGAAAATTCCAATATTTCTATAGTAAATAAATTAGAATTTAACCCATCGGATGCAACCAATAAGTCCTATGAAATTGTTGAAATTTTAGATAATTCAATTGCAACAATAAATACCCAAAGATCGATTCAATTATTATCTGAAGGAACAACAAAAATAAAGATTAAGTCTATCGATTTAGATGAAATCTTTACAGGAAATATTATTGTTTTAAAAAGACCGGATTTAGTGGATTTTAACGCAAACGTAGAGGATTCATCTATATATGTAAATGAAACAAAAAAGATTAAATTATCGAATCCTTCTCCAAAGGATTCTATGATTCAAAATGTTAGCTATGAATCCTTAAATCCATCTCTTTTAAGTGTTACAAGTAATGGCTATGTAAAGGGATTATCTATAGGTACGGGTCAAATTAAGGTTACATCCAATGGAATTGAAAAGATATTAGAGATTGAGGTATTAACGAGTATAGAGGAAACAACAGATTTTGTTGTTGATTATATAAAAGGGGAAACCCCATATGTAGAGGTATCCTCTATCCATTTGAATGATTATTTTAAGGCTTCAAGCTTTATTCCCCATGCCCCTATAAAAAGAGATATGACCTATGAGGTTATCAGTGGTAATGCGAAAGTCGATGGTTCAATATTAAATATTTATGGTGAGGGTAAGATAAGCCTTCTTATGATACATAAATCCTCAGGAGTATCTAAAACAGTAGATTTATATGCATATTATCCACTAGCTATTGATGATGATATTATAGAAAATACTTTAGTATTAAATCAGGAATATGTCTGTTCGATTCATTCGAATTCTATATATAGTTATCATATAGTGGCATCGAATAAGAATATTTCCTATATTCAAAATGAAAATGAAGTCATCATTCAAGCAAAAAATATTGGGAATACCACCTTATCCTTTTATCCTATCTTAGAGGATAAAATCCTATATGATGCTAAAATAGAATATCCTTTATCCATTATTCATAAGGATACAAAGAATATATCTATAGATATTAATATTAAACCACAAGGTGGAAATCTAGCTATATATAATAATCCAGATATATTAAATCTATATAAGAGTGATGAAATAACCTATCAAATTTTATTAGATAGCGATATTACAAGAAAAAGTATTCAGGTTACATCGAGTAACTCATCTTGTATTAAGGTATCTAGTAATAACCTTATGATTGTGGGTATTGGAGATACCATATTAAATTTTAAAGAGGAATATAGTAATTTAAATAAAACGATAAGGGTCCATGTATCGAATTTACTTTCCTTAAATGAAGAAAATAATTTAAAAATTACAGGAAACTATACGAAAAATGAGGATTCTATTACGATTGTTAATGGAGAATCGATTACAATAAAATATAATTTTACAAAATATTCTACGATTCAATCTACGATTTATTCCTCATCGGATTTATCCGTTGCTAAAATTGGAGATGATGGTGTTATAACTCCTATGGGAGTAGGAGATACAATCATAACACTAGAGGTAAAGGATTCTTCAGGCACCTTAGTGAAAAGTGAGGTAAAACTTATTGTAAGACAAAAGGATTTTGTAGAGAATATATCCGATTTTATATATATTTATGTAAGAAAGGGCTTAGGCCATTTTGGTATATTCTTAATTTTAGCAATCTTTGCATCCTTATGCTGCTTTATGTTCTTTGAAAATAAGAAGTGGTGGCATGTCGCAATAAAAATAGGTATTATCTTTGTTTATGGATTCCTCTTTGCAGGCCTTACAGAGCTTTTACAATTGATAACTCCAGGAAGATGTGGGCTTATGAGGGATGTTTTGGTTGATTTTTCTGGATATTCCTTAGCTGCAGTTTTATTAAGTATTGGATTTATTATCTTTTTCATTATAAAACGGAAGAAAAATAAATGCGAAGATTAATATTGGGAGATGGTGTTATGCTATTTGATATAAAAAAGAATAAGAAATTTCCTTTTCTACATATATCAAAGGAAAGCTTATTTGGGATTTTATTTGAATTCATTATTATAGGTATTTTAGGCTTTATTTTAGAAACTGTATTAGAATATATTACAGCAAAAAGCTTTGTAGACCGTGGATTCTTATGTGGTCCATTTATTCCTATTTATGGATTCTTTATTGTAGGCATATGCTTAATGAATCGATTTCCTGAAAGGAATTTAAAGAATTATTTATTTTCCTTCGCTTTAGTATTCGTATTATCCTATATCTTTGAAGAGGTAATTGGTACAAGCTGTGAGGCAATATTTAAAACAAAGCTATGGCAATACTCAAGCTTTCTTCCATTCAATAGTAATACAAGATATACAAATTTAATCGTATCGATTCTATGGGGTATATTTGGAGCATTATATTATATGTATGTCATTCCTTTTATATTCCATCTATCCAAAAAAATAAGTGTAAGAATTAAAAGATGTATAAGTATAGAATTCTTAACAATATTTACTATCGATATTCTTTATACCCTAGTAAGAATCAGTTTTAATGGTGGATATAAGAAGATATGGGCGGATTATCCAAGAAGTACAGAATTAACCTTATTTATCATTGGTATATTTGCTTATTTCATTGCAGTTATTCTTTTAATGGAATTTGTATCAAAGGCAATATATAAGCTAAATAAGAAGCTCGATTGGGTTTTATTCTTAGTATCTACATTTGTTATATTATTCCCCATCTTTAGTGCCTATGAGTACATGGAAAGAAGTGGTATAAAGATCCTCGAGGTATTTTCTACTATAGGTTTTTTAGATGCCGCATTCTTAATTTATTTTCTACTTGCCTTTATTGGAACCTTTATCCTTTTATCCATATATAAACTGGTTATTTATATCATTGAAAAGAAAAGGACTATATCCGATAAATTTAAATTTTATAAGAAAAATAAATTTATGTCCTATTTTACCTTAGGTAATATTGGATTATCCATCATGATCCTTCTTATGGGTATCCTATCCTTAAAGAATCCGGTGGAAACCAATATCAGGGTTGGAAGTGGAGAAAAACATTTAAAGATTGTTGCCGTATCGGATATTCACTATGGTACAACTGGTGGAATTGTTGATTTATCGGATTTAGTTAAAAATTTAAATAAGGAAGATGCCGATGTCATTTTCTTTTTAGGGGATACCATAGATAAATATGCATCAAAATCCTCATCAAAAGGCAAGGATTACCTAGATTATAATGTCTTTGCATCCTATATGATGGAAATCCAATCCACCTATGGTATATATGATATTTCAGGGAATCATGAATTTGAAACAAATTCCTTATATGAGGTGAATGATTTCTTTAGTGAGGTAGAAAAGCTTGCCCCTAATTTCCATTATTTAGATGATGATGCCCTAGTTATTGCAGATGCATTTCGTTTAGTTGGAAGAAGAGATTATTATTATGGTGGTAAATCTAGAACAAGAGAATCTATAGAAGCGATTTTAAAAAGAAAGAATTTATATGATTCCAATTTAGATTTGATCGTATTAGATCATCAGCCACAGGATTATAAGGATAGCTTAAAGGAGAATGCGATTTTACAGCTATCTGGTCATACACATGATGGACAAATCTTCCCAGGAAATATCCTTATTGGTTTATATCATAAAATGAGATATGGCTGTATAAGCTATGGCTTATATCAAGAGGGAAGCTTTAATTTCTTCGTCACAAGAGGCTATGGTGCTTGGGGATTCCCACTAAGAACCACGGGTGCAAGTGAGGTATTAGTTATAAACTATAACTACCAATAAATCCACTTTCAAAAAAATGTTGCAAGGGACTATGTTTTTTTATATAATATTAAAGTAATTGAAATTAAAAAATCGAAAGGTTGTGTAAAATTATGGGTAGAGCTCATGAAGTTCGTGCTGCATCTATGGCTAAGACAGCAGCTATGAAATCCGCAAAATATGCAAGATGGAATAAGGAAATCTTTGCAGCAGCTAAGGCAGGTGTTCCTGATCCTGAAATGAACCAGGGTTTAAAGAACGTTATTGCAAGAGCTAAGAAGGACCAGTGTCCAGCAGACGTTATCAAGCGTGCAATTGAAAAGGCTAAGGGTGTAACATCCGGTGCTACTAAGGAAAAGGTTTATGAAGGCTATGGTCCAGGACAGGTAGCTGTCATTGTTGAATTCTTAACAGATAATGATAACCGTACATATACAGAGGCTCGTACAGCATTCAATAAGACTGGTGGTACTATTGGTACATCTGTATCCTATATGTTCGCTCGTAAGGCAGTATTCTCTTATCTAGGATTATCTGAGGATGAGACTATGGAAGCTTTAATGGAAGCTGGCTTAGATTTTGAGGATTTATCTACGGATGAGGATGGCTATGTAAATATTACTGCTGCACCTAATGATTTTGAAGGTATTAAGAATGCTCTTTTAGCTGTAAAAGAGGATTTAGACTTCGATCAGTGCGAGGTAACTATGGTTCCATCTAGCTATGTAGATTTAGATGAAGATCATTTAGAGAAGTTCAAGAGATTCTTATCTATGCTTGAAGAGTACGATGATTTTGAAGCAGTATATCATAACGCAAATCTTCCTGCAGAGGATATAGAAGAATAAAAAATGAAATAGGAAGCCTTTAAGGCTTCCTATTTACATTAGTAAATCGTATAATAATAAGCAAATATTAATGATATCCAGAGAGGTACAATATGAAAACAATAATAGAAAACGAACAGTTTTTGAGAACGTTGAAGCGTATGACGCATGAAATCATAGAAAGAAATGAAGATCTTTCCTCTCTAATTCTGGTCGGAATAGAGAAGAAAGGGACTCCAATAGCAAAGGAAATACAGTCCCTTATTTTTTTATTTGAGGGAATAAGTGTACCTGTTGAATCTATAGATATATCCTCTCATAGAGATGATGAGAAGAAAAGCGATGTTAAAAATATTTTAACAGAAAACATTAATGGCAAAGTCATTGTCTTAGTAGACGATGTTTTATTTACAGGAAGAAGCGCAAGAGCTGCGATGGATGCAATCATTGATATGGGACGTCCTTCAAAGATTGAGCTTGCCGTTTTTGTAGATAGAGGTCATAGAGAATTACCAATTCGAGCAGATTTTATTGGTAAGAATATTCCAACCTCTAGGGAGGAGAAGGTTTTGGTTGATTTTGAATGTAAAACCGTAACCTTAAAATAAAACGTTTTCTAAGAAAACCAAATATTTTTGAGTTTTAAAAAACTAACGAATGTGGTATCATAGGTGTATATTTGTGAAAAACAAATGACTTTGCACTACAAACAAAAACAAAGGAGCGAGATTGTATGTTAACAGATTTAGAAATTGCACAGGCTGCAAAAATGGCCCCTGTAACTGAAATTGCTAAGGAGTTAGGAATTGAGGATGATTCCCTAGAGCTTTATGGCAAATATAAGGCAAAGGTTGCCTTAGATTCTTTTGGTAACAAGAATGGTAAATTAATCTTAGTTACCGCAATCAACCCAACTCCAGCAGGAGAAGGTAAATCAACAACTACGATTGGTTTAGGTGATGCACTTCACCGTCTTGGCAAGAAGACGGTCATTGCACTTCGTGAGCCTTCGTTTGGCCCTGTTTTAGGTGTAAAGGGTGGAGCTGCAGGTGGAGGATATGCACAGGTAGTGCCAATGGAGGATATCAACCTACATTTTACTGGCGACTTCCATGCGATTGAGGCTGCAAACAATTGTGTAGCTGCAGTTATCGATAATCATATGTTCCATGGTAATGAGCTTGATATCGACCCTACAAGAATTACATGGCATAGAGTTGTCGATATGAATGACCGTGCATTAAGAAACTGTGTTGTTGGTCTTGGCGGACATACGAATGGTGTTCCAAGAGAGGATCATTTCGATATCGTTGTTGCATCTGAAATTATGGCTATCCTATGCTTAGCAAAGGATATGGATGATTTAAGAGCAAGACTGGATAGAACTGTAGTAGCATACAATAGAGATAGAATGCCAGTAACCATTAAGGATTTAAAGATTACTGGTGCATTAATGATGATTTTAAAGGATGCTTTAAAGCCAAATCTAGTACAAACACTAGAGCATACACCAACATTTATTCATGGTGGACCATTCGCAAACATTGCCCATGGATGTAATTCTGTAATTGCTACAAAGAAGGCCCTATCCTATGGTGATTATGTTGTAACTGAGGCAGGCTTCGGCGCTGACTTAGGTGCTGAAAAATTCTTAAATATTAAGTGTCGAGAGGCAAATATAAAGCCAAATGCCGTTGTCATTGTTGCAACAATTCGTGCTTTAAAGATGCATGGTGGAGTTAAGAAGGAAGATTTAGGTAGTGAAAATGTTGAAGCATTAAAGCTTGGATTTGGCAATTTAGAGAAGCATATTGAAAATATTAAGAAATTTGGACTACCTTATGTAGTTGCAATTAACCGCTTCACATCCGATACTAAAGCTGAGCTAAAGGCTTTAGAGGATTGGAGCATAGAAAATGGACATCCAGTAAGCCTATCTGAGGTATGGGCTAAGGGTGGCGAAGGTGCTATCGATTTAGCAAAGAAGGTCATTGACCAAATTGAAAATGGAAAGAATGAATTCAGATTCATTTATGATGAAAATGACCCAATTAAGGATAAGATAGTTAAGATTTGTAAGGAAATTTATGGCGCATCTAATGTTGAATTTACGCAGGATGCAAAGAACCAAATTGCAAGACTTACAAAGCTTGGCTTTGAAAAACAATTAGTTTGTATGGCAAAAACACAATATTCATTATCGGACAATCCAAAATTATTAGGTAGACCAGAGGATTTCACGGTTACAATTCGTGGAGTTACACCATCCATTGGTGCTGGCTTTATCGTCGCATTAAGTGGAGATATTATGAGAATGCCAGGCTTACCAAAGGAGCCTGCTGCCGAGAGAATGGATATTGTTCATGATAAGATTGTAGGATTGTTCTAAGCAGTATAGGAGGAGATTATTTATGGAATATGTTACAGGAAAAAGACAGGTGATTATGAATTTCTCAGAGAAATTCTGTAAGAGTGAAGCTGAGGTGTTATCTAGTGCCTGCTTTAAAGAGGTATGGGGCAAGTATATAGATCATCTATATAAAACAGAAAACCAAGCTTTTTTACCTGTTTTAAACATCTTTACAAAGAGTGATGTAAAGAAAAAGACAATTCTTTTGTTAAAGCTTTTATTAGAATTTGATGTAGAAGAGGTTCAATCCTTTGACCCATTCTACAACCAATCCTTATCTCGTAAGGATATATGGTACGATTTAGTACAAAACTTTTATGATTATTGGAGAAAGCTTGAAAGATATGCAGTAGTATTCACTCGTGCAACTATGGATGGTATTGAAACTGCATCCTTTATTGAAGCACAAACGGAATTCAACGATGTAGTACTTAAGACCTATCGTACCATTTGTGAAAAGTTTTATGGTCATCGCTTTCCCATTTACCGCCAGCTTCCTGCAGGTACAAACGCAGCTATCTTAATTTCTAAGAATCATTGGATGGCTATGGATTCTGAATATGCATTCCTAAGAGATTGTGAAGCAATTGAGGAGATTATTATTCGTCCTCCTTTCATTTCTTATTCGGATAAGAACAAGAGAACTGGTACTTATCCTGAGGCAAAGGAAAACCCAATCCATTGGATTAAGGATAACTTCAAGGCACAGGAATATTATTGCTATGCCGCAAAGGTAGGTAGTGCACTTGCTTATGTATATTTCCATAGAGATTATCTTGCTCATGGTATTACATTATGTAATTTATTTGAATTTGTACCAGTATCTGAGGTTCAAGGCAAAAAGCCTGAATTAATCTATGTGTTTGGTGCAGATTATGAGGATGAATCTTATTTCTATTATGATAAGGAAAATGATATCTATGTAGGTGTTGCACCTCATAATTCCTCTATCGATTATTTTGGATATATGAAGAAGATGCTATTAACCTTATATAATACTAAGATGATTGAAGAGGGTGGATTACCACTTCATGGTGCATGTGTACATATTACTATGAAGAATGGTAAGACAAAAAACATTGTCATCATTGGTGATTCTGGTGCTGGTAAGAGTGAATCTTTAGAGGCATTATCTGAAATGGCTGGAGATGATATTTCCTCTCAGCTTACAATCTTCGATGATATGGGTACATTTAAGTTTGATGAGAATGGTAATATTAAGGCTTATGGTACCGAAATTGGTGCATTCGTAAGATTAGATGATATGACTGGTGGATATGCTTATCGTGAAATGGATAGAGCAATCTTCATGAATCCTGATAAAACAAATTCTCGTTTAGTTATCCCTGTTGCAACATATCCTCAAATTATGGAAGGCTATAGTGTTGATATGGTATTATATGCAAACAACTATGACCCTGAATGTGAGGATGCAGTAGAATTCTATAAGTCTGCTGAGGAAGCAAAGAAGATTTTCATTCGTGGTGCAAGAAGAGCTAAGGGTACAACACAAGAGGTTGGTATGACAGAAACATTCTTTGCAAATCCTTTTGGACCAGTTCAAAGAGAAGATAAGACTAGAGTAATTATCGATAAGGTATTTGATAAATTGTTTGAGGATGGTACACCCGTTGGTGTATTACATACAAGACTTGCAGTTCCAGGAATGGAGCATGAGGGTCCAGCATTAGCTGCAAAAAGATTATTTGAAATTATTGGAGATTAAGTATGGTATCTGTTGGAATTATAATGGGATCAACTTCAGATTATGAGGTAATGAAGGATGCTTGTAGCATGCTTGATGAATTTGGAGTAGAATACGAGAAAAAGGTTGTTTCTGCACATAGAACTCCAGATTTGATGTATGAATATGCTAAAAGTGCAGAGGAAAGAGGAATTAAAGTGATTATTGCAGGTGCAGGAGGTGCTGCACACCTACCTGGTATGGTAGCTGCAATGACTACACTACCTGTCATTGGTGTTCCTGTTAAGTCTCGTGCGTTAAATGGGCTTGATTCCTTATTATCTATTGTGCAAATGCCTGGTGGGGTTCCTGTGCTTACGGTTGCCATCAATGGTGCAAAGAATGCGGCATTATCTGCAGTAGCTATTTTAGCTACATCGAATAAAGCATTAGCTAAAAAGCTAAAAGAGTATCGTAAGAATCAAACAGAATCCGTGCTTCATGCAAATTTAGATGAATAATTTATAGTTTTTATAGTTTTAAGCTTAAAAATGTGGTACGATATATATAGCATTTATTACATTAATAAGTATAGGAGGAATGAATAATGCCTTTAGTAAATTCAAAAGAATTATTTGAAAAAGCTTATAAGGAAGGATATGCTGTTGGTGCTTTCAATGTGAACAACATGGAAATCGTTCAGGCTATCACTGAAGCTGCTGGTGAATTAAATTCTCCAGTTATCCTACAAGTATCTTCTGGTGCTAGAAAATATGCTAACGCTAGATACTTAGCTCATATGGTTCAAGCAGCTGTAGAGAACAATCCTAATATTCCAATCGTTTTACACCTAGACCATGGTGATTCATTCGAATTATGTAAGGCTTGTATCGATGATGGCTTTACATCTGTTATGATTGACTATTCCGGTCATTCTTATGAAGAAAATGTTGAAGTAACAAAGAAGGTTTGTGATTATGCTCATGACGTTAAGGCTCGTGGTCGTTATGTAACAGTAGAAGCTGAGCTTGGTACTTTAGCAGGTGTTGAGGATGATGTAAAAGTTGAGTTTGGCAAGTCTAGCTATACAGATCCAGAGCAGGTACAGGATTTCGTAACTCGTACTGGTGTTGACTCTTTAGCAATCGCTATTGGTACATCTCATGGTGCATACAAGTTCAAAGCGGATCAGTGTACAAGAAATAAGGATGGTATTTTAGTTCCACCTCCACTAAGATTCGATATCTTAAAAGAAGTTGAAAAGAGATTACCAGGATTCCCTATCGTATTACACGGCTCTTCATCTGTTCCACAGGAATATGTTAAGATCATTAACGAGCATGGTGGAAAGATGCCAGATGCTATCGGTATTCCAGAGGATCAGTTAAGAGAAGCAGCTAAGATGGCTGTATGTAAGATTAACATTGACTCAGACTTACGTTTAGGTATGACTGCAGCAATCCGTCTTCACTTCGATGAGCATCCTGATCATTTCGACCCACGTCAGTATTTAGGCGATGGTAGAAAGAACGTTAAGGACGTTGTAAAGCATAAGATTGTAGAAGTTTTAGGTTCTGACAATAAGGCTTAATATATATAGGATGAGTGCTATTAGATTCGCATTCATCCTTTTTTCTTTTCTTGGTAAAAATGGTAATCGCTTCCATAAAGGATTGAGATTAAATTATATTGAAAATAACTGTTTTAAATGTTAAAATGTTTTAAAATTATAATATTTTTGGAGGATTATTATATGGCTTTTTATTATGATGAACCATCACATACTTTCAGTGAGTATTTGTTAGTTCCTGGTTATTCTGATGAGAATTGTATTCCACAAAATGTTTCTCTAAAGACACCGCTTGTAAAATTTAAAAAGGGTGAAGAACCAGCAATTTCTATGAACATTCCTATGATTTCTGCAATCATGCAATCGGTATCTAACGATACGATGGCAATTGCTTTAGCAAAGGAAGGTGGAATTTCCTTTATTTATGGTTCTCAAACGGTTGAGAATCAAGCAGCAATGGTAAAGAAGGTGAAATCTTACAAGGCAGGCTTTGTTACAAGCGATTGTAACCTATCCCCTGAGGATACATTAGCTGACGTTTTAGCTCTTAAAGAGGAAACAGGTCATTCTACTGTTGCGATTACAGCGGATGGTACACCATCTGGTAAGCTAATGGGTATTGTATCTAGTAGAGATTATAGAGTTTCTCGCATGGAAGCCTCCTTAAAGGTTAAGGAATTCATGACACCTATTGAAAAAATGGTTACAGCTCCAGAGGGAACTTCTTTAAAGGAAGCAAATGACATTATTTTTGAGCATAAGTTAAATAGTCTTCCAATTGTCGATAAAAATGGTTGTTTAGTTGCATTTGTATTCCGTAAGGATTATTCCTCTCATAAGGAGAATCCATTAGAACTATTAGATTCTCATAAGAGATATATTGTTGGTGCTGGTATCAACACAAGAGATTATGAGACGAGAGTACCTGCATTAGTTGAGGCTGGTGCGGATGTATTATGTATTGATTCTTCTGAGGGATTCTCTTGCTGGCAGAAGAATACAATTCAGTGGATTAGAGATAAATATGGAGATAAGGTTAAGGTTGGCGCTGGTAATATCACTCGTGAAACGAAAGGTATAGGTAGAGGACAAGCTAGTGCTTTAATGGATGTAGTTGAAGCTAGAAATAAATACTTTAAGGAAACAGGTATTTATATTCCTATTTGTTCTGATGGTGGTATTGTTCATGATTACCATATTACACTTGCTTTAGCTATGGGCTGTGACTTCTGTATGCTTGGTAGATATTTTGCAAGATTCGATGAGTCTCCAACACAGAAGATGCTTGTAAATGGTAATTATATGAAGGAATACTGGGGTGAAGGTAGTGCTCGTGCAAGAAACTGGCAAAGATATGATTTAGGTGGTGCAAAGAAGCTATCCTTTGTTGAAGGTGTTGACTCTTATGTTCCATATGCTGGTCCACTTCATGACACTCTTCAAGTTACATTATCTAAGATTCGCCATACAATGTGTAACTGTGGCGCATTATCTATTCCTGAATTACAATCTAAGGCTAAATTAACATTAGTATCTAGTGTATCTATCGTTGAAGGTGGAGCACACGATGTTGTTGTAAAGAATAGTAATACAAATAATTAATTTTAAGGGGCATTTGCCCCTTTTCCTTATAAAAAAAAGACCTAAAGAATTACTCTTTAGGCCTATTGAACATATTCTTCTTGAATCGTTGCATCAGATAACAATTCTTCTAAAAGTCCCTCTTTAAATTCCTCAATTATAGGGTTTCTTTCAGTAGAAATAGAGATTCTATTTGGATCCTTTAAAAGAAGTCCTGCAACTATATTTGAAATTGGATTAAGCGAAATAATATCTTTAGGAGCTCTTGTTTTTGTAAAGAATTCCTTTATATCTGCATAAATCGGACTAATAAAATCTGTTGTTGTTGCAATACAAGGAGTTGAATATATTATTTTTTTAGTATTTTTATCTAATATAATTGGAATAAATGGTAAATATGCTTCTCCATCATTTATAACTGGAGCAGGAGAACCAATTAAATCAAATACGAAGGTGTGGTTTCCTTTTTTGAAATGATTTTCATCTATTAATAACAATTCATTAAAGTGTGGTGGAGCTATAAAATCGTTGTTTGCTTTCCTATATTTAACATTGTAATCTTTATCTATGGTAACATTTAAATCAAAGATATCCTTATAGTGTCTTGGTTTTTTGGAATATTCACGAATGAATACAAGAAACATCTCTAATGCATAATTCAGTTCATGGAATTGAACATTTGAATGTACATAATCGAATGGCCTACCAATTTTGAATTCGTGGAAGGATGGGTATTTTATGTTTTTTATTTCTTTAAGAGTAGAATCTAAGAAGTCTTTCTCCTCTATATTTAAATCATCATAATAATCAAAATAGATTGCATAGGAATTTTTTATCATATGTGGGAGTATAGATTTATCATCTATTTCTGCAAGCATACATTCTAAATTTAACTGTCTAAAGCCTTCCTCGCCATAATAAACACATAATCCATAACAAGACCCAGCATTTCCTAATACAACATATGAAATCTCACTATCATCAAAATGAATGGTTATATGATCTTGGTCAGAAAAATATTTCCATGGTTCATATTCCATTATTTTGTTTGCTTGTTCAACAAGGGTTCTTTTTTGGTTTTTTGATATTTTTTTATATACAACATTATTCATAAAGGCCCACTCTTTAATGACTTTCTTATAGAGGTTTTCCTCAAATATGTCGTATTCATCCTCAAGGTTATATTCCGAAATTAATTCTTTGAAATGTTTATATGATTTTTTCTTATGTAGACAATCTTTTAAATCATCATATTCATATTTTTGAACAAAGGCACTCATTACTTCAAAATTACTTACTTTGGGAAGTGGAAGTGTGAATAATTCAAGTGATACAAAATCTAACAAAGGCATTTCATCTATTGAGTAATCATTTAAATGATGAACCTTTAGGGAATCATGATTCTTTACCCATTCCTCTTCAAATATTAAAACACTCTCTGTTTTTTTATCGTAAAAATATAATGTGTTCTCGTTTTTATCGTATAAGTATCTAATTAATTTATTTAAATTCTTCATTTTCATCACCTATTTATAGTATATATTATTACAAAAAAAATAAAAGAGAAAATCATAAATTTTATTTGACCTATATTATTGTATATAATATAATATTTAAGGGCACCTTAGAAAGCACTCTCTCAAATGGGAGTTTTTATTTTTTATTATATTTCACCCCTGGGAAGAGATGAAAAGTATGAGATTAGCTTTTGACAATGAAAAGTATCTAGAATTACAATCCAAAAACATTTTGGATAGAGTTTCTAAGTTTGGAAACAAGCTTTATATTGAATTTGGAGGAAAGCTTTTTGATGATTATCATGCATCGAGAGTATTACCAGGATTCTTACCCGATTCAAAGCTTAGAATGCTATTAACCTTAAAGGATAAGGTAGAAGTAGTTATTGCAATTAATGCAAAGGATATTCTTAAAAATAAAATGCGTGGAGATTTAAATATTAATTATGAAACCGAGGTTTTAAGATTGATTGATGCCTTTCGTGCATCAGGATTATTTGTTGGTTCTGTTTGTATTACGCAATATCAAACTGCACCCCAAGTAGCAAGCTTTAAGAAAAAGCTGAATAACCTAGGCGTTAAGACATACCTACATTATGAAATTGCTGGATATCCTCATGATATAAACAATATTATTTCAGAAAATGGCTTCGGTAAGAATCAATATATAGAAACAGAACGTCCTATTGTTGTCGTTACTGCACCAGGACCAGGCTCTGGAAAAATGGCAACCTGCCTATCTCAGCTTTACCATGAAAATAAAAGAGGAGTAAAGGCTGGATATGCGAAATATGAAACATTCCCTATTTGGTCTATTCCGTTAAAGCACCCTGTAAATTTAGCTTATGAGGCTGCAACTGCAGATTTAAATGATGTCAATATGATTGATCCATATCATTTAGAGGCTTATAATAGCTTAGCAGTTAATTATAATAGAGATGTTGAAATATTCCCTGTATTAAAATCTATGTTTGAGGCTATTTATGGAAAATCACCATATAAATCTCCAACAGATATGGGAGTAAATATGGCAGGCTTTGCTATATGTGATGATGAGGCTGCATGCCAAGCATCAAAGGATGAAATCATAAGAAGATATTTAAATTCTTTAGTAGATTTAAGAAATGGTAAGATTGGCCAAGAGGCTATAGATAAAATCCTATTATTAATGAGACAGCTTAATATTGGCGTTGAGGATAGAAAGTGCGTTCAAGCTGCATTAGATAAAAAGAAGAAGAGTGGTACTGAGGCAATGCCACTGGGGTTTGAGGAGGGTACTA
>CAMEKD010000029.1 GCA_945920825.1 uncultured Anaeroplasma sp. | reverse complement strand
AGATAATAATTTTAACGCTCTATCTAATTCCATTTTACTATCTTCAGGAATTTTTCTAAGGGAGACTAAATATAATTCCATATTATCAAAGAAAGCACTTGTCGAAAAATTCTTATAGGCAACTTTTTGAATGTAATCATCCCCTTCGATATCATGATTACAAATGAAAATAACCTTTGATTTTTCCTTTCTATATTTATAGAATCTTGAATGTAAAATAGATAACTGATAAAGTCCCATTGAAACATCCTCTTCATTTTTTTCATTTGAAACATTGCCACATTCAATCTCTAGTTCAATCATTAAATTAAGCTTATCCACCTTAATGTCATAATTCACTGTTTTTAAGGTACATAAATCTCTTTCTTCCGTATCGGTTAATGTAATATCGGATTCCTTTAAATCTAAGTTACAAATCCCATTGAGTAATAGAGTTAAATAATTCTTCTTTCTTTTAATTAACTCCTTGAAATAATAATCGGTTAGACCGATGGCCTCTAATCTTTCTGTCATTTTTTAATCCTCTTTTCTATTTATTTTTTGATTAGCTTTTTTGCCTTTCATTAAATAAATAGTCAAAATCTTTAAAAAATTTTCACGATTATAAAAAAAACTGTAAAAAAAGTTAAATATGATAATCAAGTGCGGTTTGAAATAGTAAATCCATATCTTTTTTTGAGGGATACACATTACCTAATTTTTAAAACTGAGATTTTATTGTGTACATTTGAGGCTCTTTAGAATTTCTTTTAGAATATCTCCAACTGTTTCCATTTTTATCCAATTTTTCTCTGAAATTTTAATTTCAAAAGCCTCTTCAATTTTACACATTATGTAGATGAAGGTAATAGAATCCAATGATTTTTGAGTGTTAATTTTTGTATCCTCATCAATTTCTATTTCCTGGAATTCTAAAATATTTTCCTTTAGAATAAAGATAAGCTTATCTTTAATTTCTTCCCTAGATTGTATGATATTTGCCATAGTAACCTCTATTCATTAAAATTAATTTCATATCTTTTAACCTTACCATTACTCTTTTTTGGTAAGCCTTCTGGTATTGCTATAACACGAACAATTCTTTTTGATCTTGGTTGATACCTATTGTATTCATTTATATCATCCATATAAGAATCAATTTCGCTTTTATATACTTTTCCTAAGCATAGCACGACATTGCCATCCTTATCTGTACCTAAGGCAAGCTCGCATACACCAAGACGCCCCATTAGCTCCTCCTCAACCTCAGGTAGGAATACCTTAGTACCATCAAGAAGAACAAGGGTGTCTTTTTTTCTCCCCTTTAGGTGCAATAAATGATTGTCATCAAAGGCACCTAAATCACCTGTTTTAAAATAGCCATCTATCGTAAATGAATCCTCGTATCCGTTATTATTAGGATAATATCCTTCAAAAATTGTTTCCTCTGATTTTACTAATATTTCATAATCATCCGCAATTTTTATATCATCTAATGGACATACGCTAAAGGCTCTTGGGTTATCCCCTAAGGATAGTGCAACTCCAGAGGAGGTTTCGGTAAGTCCATAGCCAAAGGATACTCGAATGCCCATAGAAGATATTGCCGTTAAAACGGGATTTGGGCAATCTCCAGCACCAATTAATACCAATTTCAATTCTTTGTTAAATAATTCCTTTAAAGCCAAAAATTCAGCCATTTGAGGAACTAAGCTCACTGCCGTTGGCTTAAAATAATCAAAATCATGGAAGATATGGTTCATACCCCTAGATAAAATGATGGATGCTCCATTTTCCCATGCCCAAAGCCACGCGCAAATAAAACCAAATACATGGGATAAAGGTAAAGCGCATAATAGCTTGTCCTGAGGCTTTAGCTCAAGTAGGCAAGAACCGTTATATACTGCTGCACAAAGCTTTTCCTCTGTCAGTATTACAGCCTTTTCCTTAGAGGTTGTACCAGAGGTGAAAAATAAGATTTTTCCTTCAGGAGGAGTATCCATCTTTGGTGGAAGCCTTAGATCTTTTTTTATATCCTCTGAACCGATAATCAAATCACACCCGACGGTAGAGATTTCTTCTTGTATTAGAGATATATTATCCGCTTGGGATAATAAACAGATTGTAATTTTATTATGGATATAGGCTAAAATTGCAATTAGGGTATCCAGATTCCCATCACAAAGGATTCCTACACATTTTTTATCCTTTAGAACAGGATAGGTTAACACTCTATTTTTAATATGCTTATAGGTTAAGTTTAAAATTTCTCCATTATCATCATAGGATAATGCTAATGCGTGCTCATACTGATTATTTATCATATCGAGTATGGTTTTATATTTTGTTTTGGTATACATAAATACCTCCCAATTCCATTTTCTATAATTTTAATTCATCGAATATATATTTCTTTTAGTATAATATTTTTTAAATCTTTATGCAAATAGAAGTATAGGTTTTACAAAACAATATAGAAGAATAATGCCATTATTAAAACATTGTCAAAGGAATGTTTTTATAGTATAATCTATAAACGAAGTTTAAGATTAAGGATTAGGACTATGAAATCGAATTACACACCAAATTTTTACAAGGACATTCCAATTCCATATTTTGTATGCAGGGTTGAATTGAATTTAGATAGTTCCCTTAAGGATGTTATTTTTAGCTATGTCAATGTAGAGTTTTGTCATGTTGCATCTAAGAAGGAAAAGGATCTTATTGGAAAATCCTTTTTTGAAATATTTCCAAAATCCTATCAAACCTGGTGTGATGAATTTTATAGAGCTGCATATTTAAAGGAAAAATTTTATAATTTTAGATTCTTAGGGGATTTAGGATATTTCATTGCATATTCTATGGCACCTACAGATGAGGAGGGTCATATAAGCTGTGTATTCTTTAATATCGATGAGCAAAATAAGAAATCTGAGGAATTAAAGAAAGCCTTTATGACCGATGATTTAACCATTCGTATCGCAAAGATATTGAATTCAAATATTCCCTATAGTGTTGCGATGAATCAGGTATTAAAGGAATTAGGTAGAGCGATTGATTCGGATAGAGCCTATATACTTGAGACTGCCGGAATCAAAATTGATAATGTATTTGAATATACTAAGGAGGATGTTCCATCCAATGCTCATCAACTAAAAAATATTCCGTTTTCTATTCTTAAGGAATGGACAAATACTTCTTCTGAAAATGGCTATATAGAAATGGATGATATCGATGCCCTAGAGGATGAAAATCCATATCTTTATGAAGTATTTCATAATGCTTTAGTATCTAGAATCTTTGTATATCCACTTTATAGTGAGGGGAAGGCGAGTGGATTCTTATGTGTAGATAATTATTCCTACGATAAGAATTTAAATTTCTTAAAGCTTATTAGTGATACTGCAGGATTTATATCGGCAAGGGTTGCAAATCATATTTTAGTTAAAAGACTTGAAAAGGCATCGAAGTCCGATGTTTTAACTGGATTATTGAATCTATATGGCTTTGGTGAAGAGGTTCAGGCCTTCTATAAGGCAAATAAGAAAAATCGATTTGTATATGCTGTAATGGATATCGATGATTTTAAAACAATTAATGATTTATATGGACATCCTATTGGAGATTTAGCTTTAAAATCCTTCTCTAAGGCTTTAGTAAGGAAATTTGGTGCTAAGGCTATTATTGCAAGAACAGGTGGAGATGAATTCTCTATTGTATTTAAGGAAAAAAGCTATGATAATGTAGAAGAAACCCTAAGAGAATTTGTTAAGTCAAATAAGCATTATACCTATAAGGGAGTAACCTATCCATTTACGGTTTCCCTAGGTTATGCTATATATCCAATGGATGGTATTCAATTACAGGATTTATATGCGGCTGCAGATAGTGCCCTATACCATGTAAAATTCCATTCAAAGAACGACTTTGAAAGATATAATCCATCCATGATGCTTGGGCAAAGACAAAGGATTGGTTTTTCCTTGAAGGAAATTACAAATAATGTTCCTGGAGTAATCTTTATATACCAAGCGGAAAGTGGAAGAATATTATATGCAAATTCCGATTGTATTCGCATGTATGATTGTGAAAACCAGGATGATTTTATGAATTATGTTGGTTATAATTTCAAAGGTATGGTGTATAGTGAGGATTACGATAGGGTAGTTCAATCGATTTGGGAGCAAATTCATTCAAGTGATAAAGAGAACAGGGAGTATGTAGAATATAGAATCAAAACGAAGAAGGGTAGAATCAAGCGTGTTAGAGAGTTAGGCCATTTGGTTTATGATGAAAGATTTGGGAATGTATTTTATGTACTTGTAATTGATGGTTTAGGAAATGATGTATAGTGGAGTTTTATGAAAGAGGAAAAGAGATTATTAAAAAAAGATATTATAGAGATTAATGACAATAAGCTCTTTGGCTATAAGGTAGCAAGAGAAGAGACTATAAAAAGTGGCAAGATGGATGTAGAATATGTCATTATGGAAAGAGATAAGAACTTAAGAGATTATATTACTTTAAAAAATCTTGAGGATGCTTATTACAAGGCCAAAAATAATATTAAAGAATATAAACCTATGAAGGAAGGATTAGCCCTATTCTTGTTTTTACTTTTGATTATTCCAGGCATTCTTTATGTTTCTAAAAAGAGAAAAGAAAAGAAATTTATTCTAAAGAATAATCAAAAAATGAAGCAGGAAATGGCAAAAATCATTCAAGAGGGTGAGCAATATAGAAGATAGAATTCCTAGTGGAATTCTTTTTTCTAGGGAGTAACATATTGTGTAGTATAAAAGAAATGATGAAAAAGAGGAAGAAACATGGGCTTTTTTAAAGAAAAATATGATGCGATCATCATTGGTGGAGCATTAGCTGGAATGAGCTGTGCGCTTGAGCTTCAAGCTAAGGGAAAAGATGTATTAGTTTTAGAAAGACATAACCTACCTGGAGGGCTTGCAACAAGCTACGTCAGAGGTGGCGTTGAAATGGAGGCTACACTTCATGAAATGATGTGTATTGGACCTAAGGATAAACCACTTACCATAAGAAGATTTTTAGAGGGAATGGGAGTTATGGTCGATTGGCTAAGAGTGCCTGAGGCCTATAGGATTTATGTTCCAAAAGAGAATATAGATATTACACTTCATGCTGGCTTTAATGGTTCCATTGAAAATGATATTTTCGTTCCTGGTGAATTCGAAATGGCTCATGAGATCGATAGAGTATATCCTGGTACATTTAAAGAGGTTAATCGATTAATGAATTTATGTACGGATGTATATAATTCTGTAAATGCATTATCGGTTAAGCCCATGAATAAGCTTCAAATGATTTTGCATCATTCAAATTTGGTAAAAACAGCAGGATATTCCACAGAGGAGGTATTAAAAACCTTTGATTTACCTAAGGAGGTTTTGGATATCTTAAAGGGCTATTGGATTTATGTTGGCTCTCCCTTTAGTGATTTACCATTTACGATTTATGCTGTATTAATGGGGGATTATTTTGTTGGTGGATCTTACGTATGTAAGGAATTCTCTCATGAGCTATCCTTGCGTATGCAGGAGCGATGTATGGATTTAGGCGTTCAATATGAATATTCTCAAAATGTTGAAAAAATCTTAGTTAAGGATGGCCATGTGTATGGTGTAAAAACGACTAATGGAGATACGATATATGCAGATTATGTAGCCTGTAGTGCATACCCGAATACCTGTTATGGCAAGATGATTGAGCCTAAAACTCAAGTACCTAAGAGTGCATATAGAGATTGTAACGCAAGAGAGATGGGACTTACGGTCCTCAGTGTTGTTTTAACATTAGATAAAAGTCCTCTTGAATTAAATATTAAGGATTATTCTGTATTTTCATGTGAGGGGGATATGGATTTAGATCGAATCTTTGAGCAAGGTAAAACCCTAGGGCCTTATGATTATCTAACAACGATTTGTCTAAATTATGCGAATCCAGATTGCACACATGATGGAGAATGTAGTCTATCCATTACCTATCTACCTAGCCCAGAGGCATTCGTATCTGTTACTTGTGAAAATTACCACGAGGTAAAAAGAAAAATGGCTAGAGATATGATCGAGTGTGTTTCTAAGCATCTAGGTGTAAATTTGTTTGATCATATTTTGGAAGTTGAGGTAGAAATGCCTCATACGGTTGCCCATTATTCATCGAATTATATGGGTGGTATTTATGGCTATAAGCATTCTATGGATGATCATGTAATCGCAAGATTATTCATGGAGAATAATGAAAATTATATCAAAGGCTTAGCCTTCTGTGGCGCTCATGCGATCAATGGTGATGGTATGTCCTCTTGTATTTCTAATGGTAGAAAGGCAGCAAGCATTTTACTTAAGCAAATGGAAGAGGAGGCAAGATAATATGACAAAAATAAAAGGACTAATAGAGGATATTAGTGGTGCTATTCGTGTTACGAAAAAAAGAGAGGAAGCATTTAAAAATGCGAAGGATGAAAATCTATATGTTGACCCTATTAACCAAGTGGCAAGAGCGCTCCATCCATCTCCATTTCTAGTTAAGGTTATAAAAATAGAGGATGTTTCTATAACCTCTCGTATGTTTACATTTCAGGCAGTAAATAATACATTGCCTATCTTTCAAGCAGGAAATTATGTGTCTATACGTGTAAAAATTGGAAATACAGTAACCTCAAGACCTTATTCGATTTCTAGTGCTCCATATGAGGCAAGAGGAGAAAATGGATTCTTTAGCATTACCGTAAGAAGGGGTGAGGATGGTACAGGCTTTGTTTCTAATTATTTATATGATCATTTAAAAATTCAAGATACCCTAGAGGTTGAAATGCCCTTTGGTCATTTCTATTTCGAATCCTTAAGAGATTCTAAGGATATTGTAGGAATTGCGGGTGGTTCTGGTATTACACCATTTTATTCTATGGCCAAAGAAATTGCTCATGGTACATTAGATTATAATTTAACCATTCTTTATGGATCCTTATCCCATCTGGATATCATTTTAGAGAAAGAACTTGATGAAATTGAAAGAAAATGCGATAGAGTTAAGGTGATTCATGTACTATCTGATGAAAACGCAAAGCTAAACCCCGAAGATTTAAAAGGCTATATTAGCCGTGATGTTATAAAAAAATATTCTATAGATCAAGACCCAAAAAATGGTAAGACAACCTATTTTATTTGTGGACCACTTCCTATGTATAAATACATTAAGGGTGAGCTTGACGGCCTAAATGTTCCAAAAAGAAGAATAAGAATGGAGGTCTTTGGAACAGATAAGGATGTATCTAAAATAGAGGGCTTTCCTATAGAAGTTAAAAATGAACAGTATAAGATTACGGTAGTAAGAGGTATAAAGGAGGATGTTATTGATGCCTATGCGAATGAGCCTATTATCGTCGCACTTGAAAGACATGGTATATTGATTAGAAGCTTATGTAGAAGTGGCGAATGTGGAGCTTGTAGATGCAAGGTATTAGAGGGTGAATTTTTTATACCTAAGGATGTAGATTATAGAAGATTAGCCGATAAGAGATTTAACTATATACATACATGCTCATGCTATCCTTTATCCGATATGAAAATTAAAATTACAATTTTATAGAATTGTGCAATACTGCAGTATTGCCTTTTCTTTTTCTTATGATAAAATAAGTAAGGCTAGGAGTAAAAATTATGAAAATTTGGGAAAAAATTAAATTTTGTTTATATATTATTAGTGGTGTATTCATTTTAGTATTTAATTACTTTTTACATTTACATGTACATTATGTGGATATCGTTGTAGGAACAGTAATGCTTGCGTATGCCATTGAGGATATGGTAATATCCTGTATAAAGGGTATTGTTTCCCATAAAACAAAATTTTTTGAGTCTATCGTACTTATATCCTTAGCTATCGTATTAATGTTCTTTACTTATGGAGAATATGGCTATCAAACAAGATTAATCATTTGGGGTACATGGTCTATCTTACGTGAGGGTGATGAGATAACCGAGTGCGTTGTTCGTATGACGCATAAGCGCCCTGCCATCATTTCCCTCGCTGAATCTATCGTCGTTATCATTTTATCTATCGCAATGATTGTAGATCCTGTAGAGCATCATGCTCATGTCCATATGATTTTGCTTGGAATAGAACTAATCCTTGAGGTTATCTTCCCTATATTCTATGGCTTCTTAGATAAGAAAATTGAAAAGAAATTAGGCGCTGAAGCAGCAAGTACTGAAGAATAATTCAGTGCTTTTTTTAAAGTTTAAAGTATAATATATTTGGAGGTACGATTATGTTAAAGGTGTATGGTAGTAAAAATTGTCCAGATTGTAGGAATTTAAAGCTTAATTTTTTAAAGTATGGAATTGAATTTGAGGAAATTGAAATATTAGATTCATTAAAAAATTTAAAGGAATTCTTGCATTATAGAGATAACAACAAAGAAGTATTTGAAAGATTAATTGAAATTGGAGATATTGGCATTCCATGTATTATAAATGGAGATGTTGTATTTACGGATTGGGAAGCCTATTTATATGCTTTAGGCTTTAAAGATTTAATATATGAGGATTCTTTTAAAGCCTCCTGTTCTATAAATGGTAAGGGCTGTTAGAATTAAAAAAATATGGATTAATAGAAGTGGAGATATTATGAAGATACTACGAGTAACAGAGATAGTTAAATCAAGAACGGAATTGCTATATGAATTAAGAGAACCATTAAGACAACTAATACTACATTTATTTTTTGTGTATGAAATAAAGGATGATGCATTTGAGAATTATATTGATGAGATATTTTTACATTTACATAATATAAGTAAGTGGCAGAAAACAAATAAATTCCCAACGAAAGAGTTCATAATGAATGTTCTTTGGGATGAGTGGCAAGATATTAGAGACAATATTTCATTTAATTTACTGGATATGACTAAAATCAAATATAGAAATTTTAGTAAAACTACTGTAGATAAAGAATTTTACGATTTTTTATTTTCATATTTTTCTTGGATTAGTCAAGAGTTGTCAACTAAGGGTTTCGTTAGACTTCAAGATGTACATAACAAAATTAATGAATTATTGAGCAAGTAAGTAGGTGATATTATGAAGCAATATACAGTTTATTATTTATCTTTATCAGAAATAAAATTTTATAAAACCTATCTTTTAAGTCAAATTTCAGAGGAAAGAAAAAAGAGAGTAGAATCCTATGTTCATGAGGAAGATAAGCTTTTATCCTTAGGTGCAGGCTATTTCATTCATAAATATTTTAAGGATGATGTTAAAAAAACAAAATCAGGTAAGCTTATCTCTCCTAAGGGATTCTTTAATATTTCTCATTCCAAAAAATATGTCGTTTTTGTACTTGCAGATAAGGAATGTGGAATTGATATTGAAGAAAAAAGAGAGGTCAAGAAAGAATTAATTGATTATGCCTTTAGTGATTCCGATAAGGAGCTTATGAAAAAGCCTGAGGATTTCTTTTTAATGTGGACATTAAAGGAGGCAATATCTAAGGCTGAGGGGTCAGGGCTTTCTGGTAAATCCATAAAGGATATTCCCGTAGGTACAGGATTAATCGAATATAAGGATGAAGCCTATATGGTTAAATTTACTACATTAGCGGATTATTATATATCTGTTGCAGTAAAAACCGATAAACCTTTTGAAATTGTATTAAAGGAAGAAATTATTAAGTAATATGTGGTTGACAATATAATAAATGTTGTGTACAATATAATTGTAAACAACGAAAGGGAGGTTTTCGCATACAAGGTAGTAAAAAGAGATGGAAGTGAAGTATCCTTAAATGATTTTCGTGGTAAGGTATTATTAATTGTGAATACAGCTACAGGCTGTGGATTTACACCACAGTATGAGGCTTTAGAGAATTTATATAAGGCATATCATGAAAAGGGATTAGAGATTTTCGATTTCCCATGTGACCAGTTTGGTCACCAAGCACCTGGGTCGGACGATGAGATTCATGAATTCTGTATAGCAAAATATAAAACAAGTTTCGATCAATTTAAGAAGATTGAGGTAAATGGAGAAAATGAGATCCCCTTATTTACCTTCCTAAAGAGCGAGGCAAAAGAGGATGAAATCCATGGCATGGGTAATAAAATGAAGATGGGTATGGTAAAGGGATTATCTAAGACCTATAAAAAGAAGGAAGATATCAAGTGGAACTTCACCAAATTCTTAGTAAATAAGGAAGGAGTAGTCATCGCAAGATTATCTCCTACTATAGATCCAATGAAGCTTGAAGATAGAATTAAAGAAGCGCTAGGTGAGGAATATGTTTGATGCGGTTATTATTGGGGCAGGCCCTGCAGGGATATCTGCAGGATTATATCTAAAGAGAGCGAATAAGAATGTTCTTATCCTATATCATGGTGAGTCCCAGCTTGAAAAAGCACATAAGATTGATAATTTCTATGGATTTCCTTTAGGAATTACAGGTAAGGATTTATATATAAATGGTATCCATCAGGCGGTTAATTTAGGTATTCAGGTAAGAGATTTAGAGGTATTATCCATTCAAATGAATGAAAAAATGGAGTGCACTATAAGAACAAGTGAAGAGGAATTTCATAGTAAGGTTGTTATACTTGCAACAGGAAATAAGAAGCTAAGACCCAATATTAAGGGTATAGCAGAATTTGAGGGCTCTGGAGTTTCTTATTGTGCAATTTGTGATGGCTTCTTCTATAGAAAGAAGAATGTCGTTGTCATTGGCAGTGGCACATATGCAATAAGTGAAGCAACGGAGCTTAAAAATGTTACGCCAAATGTTACTATTTTAACCAATGGTAAAGAATTGAATGGTACAACAGATATTCCTATAATCACTAAGGAAATTAAAGAAATTGTTGGAGAAGGAAAAGTATCTGGCGTAAAATTTATGGATGATACGACTTTAGATGTAAATGGAGTATTCATTGCCTTAGGTGAGGCAGGTGGTGTAGACTTTGCAAAGAAGCTCGGCATATATATGGAAAAGGATAATATTGTAGTCGATGAAAACATGAGGACAAATATTCCAGGAATATATGCTTGTGGAAATGTTGTTGGTGGACTATTACAAATTAATAAGGCAGCCTATGAAGGCGCAAAGGCTGGCCTTGATGCAGTAAAATATATTAATGAAAAGAGGTAAATGGTATGGTATATGTAATTCATAGCGCAAAGGAATTTGATGAATTAGTAGAAAGCGGAAAGAAGGTATTAGTAGACTTCTATGCAGATTGGTGTGGCCCATGCAAGATGCAAGCTCCAATCGTTGAGGCAATTGCAGAGGAAAATAGTGATGTGGTAGTTGCAAAATTAAATGTAGATGATGTGGATGATGTTGCAGAAAGATTCAATATAGTATCTATCCCAACCCTATTAATCTTTAAGGGCGGAAAGCTTGTAAAGAATTTTGTAGGAGTAACAATGAAGGCTAACATTTTAGCTGCATTAAAGTAAAATCATGGATAAATATGATTGCTTAAAGCTTAACAATCAGCTATGCTTTCCACTTTATGCTGCCGCAAAGGAGGTAGTGAGAAAGTATAAGCCATTTTTAGACAAGCTAGATTTAACCTATACCCAATATATTGCCATGATGGTAATTTGGGAGCGTAAAATGCTTCATGTAACTGAGCTTGGTAAAAAGCTATATCTAGATACAGGTACAATCTCTCCTTTAATTCGAAAATTAAAACAAAAAAATTACATTACTCTATCTAGAGATAGTTCTGATGAAAGAGTTCAGATTATTGAAATAACCAAAGAGGGCGAAGCCTTAAGGGAGGAAGCACTTTCTGTCCCTAAGGGAATGGCTCAAAGTGGATGTATTAATTTAACCCTAGAGGAAGCATGTACTCTAAAGAGTATATTAGAAAAAATTTTGGGGATTGAATAATACCTATATAAAAGAAATAGATGAATAAGTCTATTTCTTTTCTTTTTGTGCAAAATAACACGAATTATCTTTTGTTACAGAAAAATTTTTGTTATACTATTTTTATACGAGGAGGACGATTTTATGGAACTATCATCAATTATTCATAGTGCGAATAAAAGATACGCCTATGCCTTAGATAAGGACACATTTTTAATAAGAATAAGAACAAAAAAGGATGATTTAACTAAGGTAATATTGCATTACCAGGATAAATATCTTACTACACTAAAAATAGATACGAGAAAAGAAATTGAAATGGTAAAATATGCAAGCGATGGCATATCCGATTATTATGAAATTACATTGAATTTTCATTTGGTTTGCTTAAGATATTTCTTTGAGCTTGTTGCAAGCGATGAAACCTATTATTTTGGAAATGAACGATTCTTTAAGAATCCTATTGAAGATATAGATTATATGTTTGATTTACCACAAACCCTAAGAGAAGAGGAAATGTATATTGTACCATCCTGGGCGAAGAATAAAATTATATATCAAATCTTCCCATCAAGATTTTCATCGAGCGTGGATGTTTCTGAGGAAATATGGTATAAGGCTCCTATAGGACATATGGATAATATTGGTGGCAATTTAAGAGGTATTATCGATAGGCTAGATCATATGAAGGAATTAAATATTGATGTCATTTATATGACCCCTATATTTAAAAGCCCATCGAGCCATAAATACGATATCGTAGATTACTATACCATTGATCCCTCCTTTGGCTCAAAGGAGGATTTAATTGAGCTTGTGGATAAGGCTCATAAGCTTGGAATTAAGATTGTACTTGATGGTGTATTCAATCATACCTCAAGGGATTTCTTTGCGTTTAAGGATATAAGAGAAAACGAGGAAAAATCAAAGTATTTGGATTGGTATTATATTGATTCCTTCCCTTTAATTATGGAATGGGGTAAAAAACCAAATTTTAAATGCTTTTCTTATTTTTGTGGTATGCCAAAATTAAGAGAGGATAATCCAAGTGTAAGAAGATATTTCATTGATGTTGCAAAATATTGGATTAAGGAAGCTAAAATTGATGGGTGGAGGCTTGATGTTGCAGATGAGATTGCACATTCCTTCTGGAGGGAATTTAGAAGTGAAATAAAAAAAGAATTCCCAGATACCTTAATCATTGGTGAGGTATGGCATTATGCGGATGATTTTTTAGATGGAGATGAATGGGATACAGTAATGAATTATGATTTCTTCTTTGCGGTAAGAGGTTTATTAAAGGAAGAAAGAAGTACAGTTACAGAATTCTATCAGGAATTATCTAGGATAAAGGGTAAGGTACATTATAGGGTCTATCCTCTACTTTGGAATTTATTAGATTCCCATGATACAGAAAGATTCTATAATGGAATCAATTACGATAAGAGAAAGATGAAGCTTGCAGCTGCATTCCAATTGCTAAGTCCAGGTATGCCACTGATTTATTATGGTGATGAATATGGTATGCATGGAGGTGGAGATCCAGACTCAAGAAGAGGAATGTATTGGGATAAGAAATACCAGGATTTAGAATTATATGATTGGTATAGGAATTTAATTTCTGTAAGAAAGACGCATGAAGGTATTTTAGATTATACAGATCTAGATGTTCAAACAGATGATGTAACGGGCTTACTTCGAATTGAAAAGAAGGATTATGTAATTCTATATAATACAAAGGATAGTGAAATATTTATCGATGAGCTAAAGCTTAAAATGGAATTAATTACAGGTGCTATTTCTGATGGATATATGGAAGGATATAGCGTATTTGTATATAAAAAATAAGGAAAAAAAGACATGAAACTAAACGAATCATGTCTTTTTGCTTTTTAGAATGCTGCCTTAAAATTTGACCACATTTGATTTAGGGCTTGTGTTTGACTACCAAAATCCTTCATGATACAGCAACGAACTAATGTTTCCTCATCGGGATATTGGGCATCAAATTGTCTACCACGCTCTTCTTTATCTACATAGATTTGTGCCTCTGGGTTACCAAAGTAGAAGGATAAGTCCACTAAGTCACAATCCGATTCTTCTGGGAAAGCCTCATACCAGTCTAATACCAAATCCCATATGGCATCACCAACAATTGGGGATGTATAGCCTGTATATTCCATGCATTCTTTGGCGATTTTTGGCTCACAAATGAAATTGACAAATTCCTGTGCTAAAGATACGTTCGCACCCTTTGGCATACACCATCCATCAAACCATACATTTGATCCTTCCATAGGAATGATATAGGCTAAGGTTTTACCTAGCTCATCTGCTTGATCCATTGCATATACAGCATCTCCACTCCAAGCGGTATTGATCCAGTAGGTTCCCTTTACCATTTCATTTTTACCATCATCGGTTTCAAGTCCATAGATATTCTTCTTTAATCCAATTAGTGCATCCTCAGCCTTATATAAGGTTTCATTATCGCACCTATTAAAGATTTTGGATAATTGCTCATTATAATCCGTATCCGATAATATTCCATTATCATGATCTTCCTTTAGCTTATTTACCTCATCTTGGTATACATGAAGAATTACAGTTGCGTAGGTATCTCGAATAGAATCCTTAAGGGCAATTTTTCCTTTATATTTTGGATTAAATTGAGCTTCCCAGGTAGTAACATCTAAAATATCTACCTCCTCAGGGTTATATAAATATCCCATTGTGCCCCAAAAGTAAGGTACAGCATAGGTAGAGAATCCCTCTTCCTTAAATAATTTCTTAATATATGGAGATCCATAATCTCTAAAATTGGAAAGCTTATCTCCATATTCACCTAATACCTCATCAAAATCAAAGGATTCAAGCATGCCCTCCCTTTGCATCTTTTGAATCATATAATCGGATGGACAAATTAAATCAGGGCTAATGGAGCCTGCCTTCATTTGGTTATACATATCCTCAGGTGTAGAGAAGGTTTCATAGGAAACATAAACCGTCTTACCATAGGTTTCAAAATAATAATCCTGAAATTTTTCTACTGTGGATTTCGCTTGAATATTTCCATATTCATCCGTACCCTCAAAGATATAATCCTCCCAGTTATAAATCACTAGGGTATAATCATAATGCATACAAGAGGATAGAGTTAATCCTAAAAGTATAGAAGAGGTAGTAGCGCTAAATGCTTTAATTAATTTTCTTTTCATTAGCGTTCACTCCTTTTTTTAAGCCTCATAGATATAATAAACATAACTCCCATAACGATAATGAATAATACGGTAGTAAACGCTCTAAGCTGAATAGGTAGAGATTCTTTTTTCGTTACAGCCTCAACATAGGTTGAAATGGTATCAAAGCCCTGACCAGGCTTAGTAAACGCAGTAATAATATAATCATCTAGTGATAATGTTACAGAAAGTAAGAATCCAGATATAATACCAGGTAAAATATCAGGAATCATTACCTTAAATATAGCCTCAGATTCTGTTGCACCTAAGTCTAGGGCTGCCTCAAATAAGGAATTATCCATTTGCTCAAGCTTTGGCTCAACACTTAATACAACAAATGGTAATGTCAATACCATATGACCAATAACAAGTGTAAGAAAGGTTCTAGGCCAATGCATAGAAACAAATAAAATACATAAGGAAATTGCCATGACAATTTCAGCATTAACTACTGGAATTTGGTTTACAAAGCTAAATGTGCTCTTTATCCATTTTCTTTTCATATAGTGTGTACCAATTGCGCCAGCTGTACCTACTACAGTTGCAAGCGCCCCAGCTACTAGGGCAACTAAAATGGTATTGCCACAGGCATTCCAAATCTTTTGTGCATATTTATTTCCAGCGTAGTTAAATAGTGTTTGATATGGAATCATAGAAAATCCATTCCATGTTCCTGTAATTCTTGCAGTAGTAAATGAATTTACAATTAAATAGAAGATAGGCAAATCCATTAGAATTAAAACAAAGAAGATGAATATTTTAACAAAAATTTTTTGAATTTTTTCATTCGTTCTTTTTCTTTTTAATAGTTCATCTGTTGATAGAGTACGTCTTATTTCCATTAGAATAATCCTCCTCTCTTAACAGGCTTTTTATCATTTGCAATCGTAGATATTAATGTTGTAATACCAATCATTAATAACATAATAATGGCTAAAACGGAGCCTACATTATAGGAATTTTGAGCAGTAGAGGAGAATTGATTTGCAATTAGATTACCAATTAATGTAACCTTACCTCCACCTAGCTTATCCGCAATGACATAGCTTGACATCGTTGGCATAAATGTCATTAGGATTG
>CAMEKD010000028.1 GCA_945920825.1 uncultured Anaeroplasma sp. | reverse complement strand
TTATTATCTCCTGTAAGCATGATAACTTCAATGCCCATATTTTTAAGCTCATGTATCGCATCCTTTGAGCCCGTCTTTATTTCATCTCTTAAGGCTATAATACCTAAGAATTCATGATTTCTTAAAACATATAATATGGTTTTACCTTCATCCTCTAGGTTTCTATAGTCCTCTATCTCTAAGCCTGCGCCTTTTTTATTTCCAATATAATATTCATTTCTATCATAAGTGCCTATAATACCCATTCCATCTATAGCCTTATAATTGGAAATCGTATGCTTATTTAATCCCTTTTTCTTTGCATATTCCTCTATTGCAATAGACAAAGGATGATTCGATAATGCTTCTATAGAATATACAATTTCTAATGTTGCATCATCAATTGTAATATCTGTAACCTCAGGTCTACCCTTAGTTATAGTACCTGTCTTATCGAATACAACTGTTGATATCTTACCTGTTCTTTCTAATATTTCCGCATTCTTTATAATTAAGCCCTCCTGTGCACCCTTACCTGTCGATACCATTATGGCAACAGGGGTTGCAAGACCTAGGGCACAAGGACATGCAATAACAATTACTGTAATTGCGTAATTCAGTGCTACCTCAAAAGCACTTGTTGTCACATAGGATGGTTGATTAAAGTATACAAATAAGAAATTACCTATAAACACTAAAATAGAAATCATAAAGATTGTGGGCACAAAGATACTAGATATCTTATCCGCAAGCTTTGAAATAGGTGCTTTAGAATTCGCTGCTTCCTCAACTAAGGAAATAATCTTAGAAAAGGATGTATCTATACCAACCTTTTCTGCTTCCATTTCAATATAGCCAGATTCTAAGATGGTAGAGGAATATAAATAATCTCCTACTTTCTTATATACAGGAATGGATTCTCCTGTAATATTCGCTTGGTTAATGCTTCCCTCGCCCTTTATAATCTTGCCATCAACAGGAACTAAATCTCCTTTTTTTACAACTAAAATATCATGAACCTTAACTTCCTCAAGCGGAATAGATTTTATAGTATTATCCTTTAAAATAGAAGCATTCTTAGGCGCAAGAGCATATAATGCCTCAAGGGATTTTGTCGTTTTTCTTTTCGATAAATTCTCTAAATATTTTCCCAAGCTTACAAAGACTAAGATCATACCTGCAGCCTCAAAATAAAGGCTCATATGAAGCATTTTAGCATCACTTGGATCATAGGCAATAGAAAATAACGCATAAATACTATAGGCCATAGATGCTGTTGCACCTACAGCAATTAAAGAATCCATTGTAGGTCCCTTAAATAATTTTTTATAGCCTCTTATGAAATAGCCTCTATTCATAAATAAAATAGGTAAAACCAAAAGAAACTGTATAAGGGCAAAGCCCATTTTAGATTCATGCATATCAAAGATAGGAGGTGCAGGCAAATCCCACATCATAACTCCCATAGAAAAATACATAAGGATAATTAAAAAGATAATGGATAGAATTAAATCTCTTAAGGAATGATCCTCTATTTTCTTCTTTTCCTCCTTAGGTAGCATTATAGAATAGCCTGCCTTTTTTACTGCATCCTCTATATTTGTTATAGTACATTTTGCCTCATCAAAGGTAACATCCATCGTATTTTGAAGTAGATTTACATTTACATTTTCAATTCCATCTAAGGCCTTCACTGCCTTTTCTACATGACTTTGGCAGGCCGCACAGGTCATTCCACCAACATTAAATTTCTTCTTCATTATTGGAACCTCTTTACTAAATCAATGATTTCATCAATGATTCCATAATCCTTATTTTCTATATGCTCAATTAAGCATGTATGCATATGTGAATCTAAAACGACATTGGCAAGGCTTTTAATCGATTTATCTATTGCAGATAGCTGAATCAATACATCATTACAATATCTATTTTCTAAAACCATATTTTTCACGCCATTTAATTGACCAATAATACGATTAATTCTTGTTGTAATTTCTTTTTTTTCTTCATCTGTTCTGATCTTTATATCTTTTTTTTCACAGCATGACATGATATCACCTTCCAAAATAAGTATATACCCCCTAGGGGTATCTGTCAAGATAAAAGAAAGAAAGGTTCTCGAGACTATCAAAAATGGGAATTTTCCATTAGAGAATGTCATCAACGAGAGAACAGAAATCAAATAGCGTCATTAAAATTGTTACCTTTTGCATCTTCTTTCATTTTGTCTTTAAAGCATAAAAATAAAATGAAGCATACGGCAATTAAGAAATACAAAATGGATAATAGGATTGCAGTAGATATGGGTGTATTACTGTTTAATGCAAAATAGGATGGAATATTCGTATACCCAAAGAATCCAAAGAATAGCATTGGAGTAATTACTGCATTTTCTTTTGTAACGAAATATCCAGTTAATGCTCCAATACCTATGGCTTCCATAATATACATAAGCATAATGTACCATAGAAAGCCATTATGATATAGGATGGTTGTACCTAGATATAATATAATTCCAATGGCTGTAATGATAAGATTCTTAAACTTAGGTATATGAAAATAGGTTAGGGATTTTATGGTTAATGTAACACATAAAACCTTGCTTGCATTTCTTAAAAATTTACCGAGTAGGAAATCTAGGGCAATAAGCTCAAGGGTGGGTCTATAGGAATAATCCCCAAAATGCCCTATAAATTCTATAAATAAGCCCACAAGCAATGCAATTAAAAATATAATTCCATATTTTGTGATCATACCAATTTCTAATCTTTTAAAATAACCTAATATACCCATAGTAATAAGCGCTAAAATAAAGAATATAGCTGAATTCACAATTAAGACTAAATTCGGTGTACCAAGATTACCTAAGGTACCATGAACAAACCATGTAGCAGGGTATAAAAAGAAATTAAAGATCAAATAAATAACACCAAGAAGTAAGCCTATGGAAGGCTTTATATATTGCTTCATAAAATCACATCCTTATATAAATCTATTATACTATATTTTCAAATTAAATGGTAAAATAATTATGTGAGGAATATCTATGAGATTATATAGCATTCTTAAGAATAGTCTTAAGCTAACAAAAAAAGAATTAAATGAATATGTTGTGAATCATAGGATTACAGTAAATGGAGAGAAAGTCCCCTTTACTTCTATTATAGAAGATATAGATATCGTAGAAATTGATGGAAAAAGAATTCAAGCTATACCCTTCTATTATTACCTATATTATAAGCCAAGAGGTGTATTATCCACGATTTCAAAGGATTCTAGAAGCTATATTCATCAAATTAATTTACCACACAAGGTTTCACCTGCCGGTAGATTAGATAAGGATAGTGAAGGCTTAATGATTTTATCTAACGATGGTAAATTCTTAAATGAAATTACAGGGGATGCCTCTATTTTGGATAAGGAATATATTGTAAAGGTAAAATATAAAATTACAAACGAATTTATAGAATCTATGAAAAAGTCCTATTCTATGGATGGTAAAATGACAACACCAGCTAAGGTATCCAAAATAGATGATTATACCTGCAAAGTCATTCTATATGAAGGAATATATCATCAAATTAGAAGATTAGTTAAGAATTCCTCTAATTTGGTTATCGAATTAAAAAGATGCCGTATTGGAAATTACCATTTAGGAAATATGGCACCAAATGAACTTATTGAATTTAAGCCCTAAGGGGCTTTTTTTAATAGAAAAAAATAGGCATTATTTGCCTATTTCATCTTGATTTTTACTAGCAAAGGCTTCTTTTATTCTTTGGTATGAGCCAAAGACTACAATGGTATCACCCTTTTGAAGCATTGTAGATGCTTGAATTGGGATGAATTGTTCCTTCCTCTTTATCGTTAATAAATTAATATTATAATTTAATTTTAATCCACTTTCGTATAAGCCCTTATCCTTAAGGAATTCAGGAAGCTGATTTAATTGAATTTCCATCATTGCCTCATCCCCATATTCTTCGATGAGTTCGATGACATTTTTCTTAGTTTCTTTAACCTTCTTGGTGAAGCAATTCTTAATACCAGAAAATGAACCAAAGATTACTAAGGAATCCTTCTTTTTAAAAATAGTATCCTTTGTAACATCTATAACCTTTCCATTACGCTTACACATCAAAATATTTATTTTATATTTATCCTTAATCTTACTATCGACAACGGTTGTATCTACCATAAATTCAGGTACACGATTCAAATAAACCTCTACCATGGCATCCTTGCCATAATTATCTAATAATGTAATAATATTTTCACTATTATTTCTTCTTAATACGACATGTGCGATAGCGCCAATAAGCTTTTCAAATAATCTTTTGAAAATTGGAATTTGCGTAATAATTAAAAGTAAGATAAAGATTCCAAAGGCGATAAAAATCCATTTATAATTATCCTCTTGGCTTTGCGTAGATACCTTCATGAATACATTGATCAATAACGATACAATTACTACGGAAAAGCTATAGCCTGAAATCATTGCAGCAATCGCAATTCTTCTTCTTAAGCGATCGGAAGTAATAACCTCACTTTCACCCGTTGTGAATCCACAATTGGTAAGCAAAGAAATTGCTTGAAAGGATGCTTTTTCCTTTGTTAGTCCTGTAATACGGAATAACATTGAAAATATTTGTATTAAAATGACATAAATAATTATGAACACCATAATTAAGATTACGGATGTCATTAAATCCATATTACACACTTCCCTTAACGTTAATATTATAAAGGAAACATCACCAATTTAAAAGAGAATTATCTTTTTTCTTACTCGTTTTTATACCAGGATATAATAAATTTTAATTTGTAGGGTACGGATGCGCTAAAGCAATGCTCCTTTAATGTACTTGGTCCACAGGAGCCTGTACCAATTCCCATTTGGAATTTTGAAATGGTAACGTATGTACCACTTCTTACCTCATCACTTCTATGCATCATTTTGGTAAGTTCCATATCGGAATATGGTTTAATGCCTAAATTGAAGGCTTCAGCTACAGCACTAAAGCGGAAGGTAACCTTACCATTTGATACTTCTACATATCTTGTATCCATACGATTTCCAGATTCCTGAGGCTTAATATTATTTTCAACCATATCTAAAACGTGAGAATGGCATAAGGAAATTTTAGAATGATCTACCATATCGATATAGGATTCCTTATCTCTACCATAATAGGTGACATCATCAAAGGTAGAATCCAGCTTAAAGGCCTTACCAAACCTTGGTAGGTTACCTGATGCATTTATAGGCTTAATCTCTGATGTGACAAAAATACCCTCCTCGCAGCCTTCGTAGACATCCTCTACCTCAAAGGTATTCTTATTTGCAGTAATTAATGTTTTTACAACGCATTTTTCTTTTCCTATAAATACAGAGGTAATCTTTTCCTTTTCATCATACCACTTTGGCATCGTCTTATAGAAGAATCTTTCCTTATCGTTATCTGTACCTGCTCTAAACAATATAGTATATGGAGCGGACACAGAAACCTCACTACCCATAAATGTAAATTTAGGTACCCCATCTTCTATTCTAAAGCAATCTGGTAGTGGTGCCTTTTTTGGTTTATTTCTTATTTCTTCAGATAAAATGAGCTGTGTTTCATCCACAAGTCGATTCGTCTTAATTTCATAAATTTTCGCATTTAAGAAGCAATCTCCTTCGATATTTATATCCTCCAAAGGATAAATCTTCTTACCAAATGGACGAACATCAGGAATTAAAGAATATTCCTTGCCATTGATTTCATAATCAATGCGATATGCCTTCGCATTTGTGAAGGATAAGGTATTAAAGATGCGCAACTCACGCTCAGAGGCAAAATCAATACGAAGTGGTCTATAGGCATGCTTCATAATGTATGCACCCGTTGATGGCATACGATTCGGGTAGAATAAGCCATCACAGCAGAAATTCGAATCATGTATCCATTCCCCATGGTCACCTCCATAGGTATAGGACCCATCCTCATGTAATACGGCATGATCTACCATTTCCCAAATACAGCCGCCCATAATATTATCGTATTTATAGAATACATCCATATAGCCTTCTAAATTACCTGGTCCTGTACCCATTGCATGCGCATATTCACATAGCCAATAAGGTCTATCATTAAATTTCTTTGTCTTACTTCTTTTTTCTCCAACTAATCTTACATTTTCTACCGTAGGATACATTTCAGACGCAATATCATAAGCCTTATATCTACCGTGTACTGCACCTTCATATTGTACAGGAATATCACTTCTCTTTTTGATCCATTCGTACATAGCGTATGTATTCACACCATCTCCAGATTCATTTCCCAAGCTCCACATAATAATTGGAGTTTTTAAAAGCTTATCTCTATTATAATGTCTTTCTATACGATCAAGATAATGCTTCATCCAGCTTCTTTTATTCGATAAATAACTAAAATTAAAGAAAGGAGCCTGTGTTCTACATCCATGGGTCTCTAAATCACATTCATCGACAATATAAATACCTAATTCTGTGGCAAGCTCTATTAGGTATGGATCTGGCTGATAATGAGAGGTACGAATTGTATTTACATTATATTCCTTACATAATTTTAAATCCTGCTCAATTTCATCTAAGGTCATGGTATAGCCATTTACAGGAGAGGTATCGTGGTGATTTACACCTTTAATTTTGATTTTCTTATTATTTAAATAATAGATACAATCATCAATTTTAATATTCTTAAATCCAACCTTAGTATACACATAGGAATTTGGGATAGAAACAATTAAATCATAGGTTGTAGGCTTTTCTGCATTCCATTCAACAACCTTTAAATCCTTAAATTCAACACTGAGCTTTGAATCTACGGTTGTACCTATAATATTCTTTTCAATACCATAGCCCGTTAAGGATACCTCAACTTCCCTTTTTTCATTACCGGATAAAGTGACTAATATGGTTGCAGTATATAGACCATTTTTATCCTTTTTGTATTTAAAATCGATATCCCAAATATCGCATGGATCCTCAACTCTTAATAAGACATCTCTAAAGATACCATTATTTCTAAACATATCCTGGCACTCTAAATAAGTACCCGTACACCATCTATGGACAATACATACAAGCTCATTATTATCCATTTTAACTTTATCCGTTAAATCAAATTCACTTGTAATATGAGATTCCTCAGAATAGCCAACGAATTCACCATTTAAATATACCTCTATGCAGGAGCATACACCTAAGAAGGAAATAATATATCTTTTATCCTCTCTTGCCTTAAAGAAGGTACGATATAATCCTAAATGATTATATTCTCCCTCTGGTGCATGTATAAACCCTGTTTCATAGGAAAAATATTTGGAAACGGGCTCCTTTGTAGGAATTTTTGGTGGCATGAATTTAAATGGATATCGGGCATTTAAATACATAGGCTTACCATAGCCATTGTATTGCCAGCAGGATGGCACATCAAGCTTATCAAATTTGATTTCATCTGTATCAAATTCTAAAGGTAGGTCATTTGGGTTATCATAATAAGCAAAATCCCAAATGCCATTTAAGCAAATGACCTTATCGGAATCATATCTTTTGTTTTTGATATCAATAGATAAAGCACTCTTCTTCTGTGAAAAAGGAATAAAGTAGCTTCTTGGTGGTAACCTGTTAACATCAATTGTATTAAAATCCTGATAATAGGCTAGAGCCTGTTTATATTTCATTTTTTGACACCCCCAAAAAATATAATATAGAATATTATAAATATTTTATCATAAATGAAAAGCCTACACAATGTAGGCCTAAAAAATATAACTCTATTATCGAAATTATTTCGTTCTTCCCTTTTCTTTACTTCTCTTATCATTAATGATTTGCATTTCACGCTCTGTAATTAGCTTGCAGTTATTCTCATTTGCCCAATTGACGCAGCCCTGTAAAACAAGCTTTAGGAATGGTCTTGGTACCTTAACGAGCATCTTAAGTGCATCGTCAGTGAATTGTACATCCGTTTGTAATCTTTCTGATGCATATCTTACACTCGATAAATCTACTTCTCTATCTGGAATACCAATAGCAATTGGCTTTTCAAAATCACTACACCAGAAGTATTTAGAATCTCTATAGCCCCAGTTCGTTGGAAGTGGCGCAAAATTCTTTTTGGTAACTCCATTGACTAAGGCATCATAATAATCTTCCTTTAATAAAATATGGTCTACCTTTAAAATAAAATGAGCACCAAATTTGGATGTGATTCCATTAAAATTATGATATGGTCCATTATATTCCTCTTCAACCTTATCATTTTCTGCCCCATCGAGCTCTCTTACCCAAGTGCATTCCATCACCTGAATTGCCTCATCTAAAATATATGGGAATTTTTCCTTAGGATTTAATTCCTCACTTTTGGATTTTACTGGGTGGAAGGCTGTTAAATTCTTCATTTTTTCAGAAGGGGTATCACCTGGAAATCCCATGAGTACGTGAGCCTCAAAATTCTTCTTAGAAAAAGGCATAAAATTAATCGTACATTTACCATGTCTTAAAATACCCTTAGCTGTATTTGAAGTATTTCTACACTCTAAAAGCATTGCATAATAATCCTTACCAGCAATATAGTATGGGAAAACTAAGGAATAGGCTCCATAGCTTGTACCACTTCCATCCTCATTTAAGGTTCCAATTAGAGTTAAAGGCATTGGAAAAAAGGATGAGGACTGATAAAAATTGTCCATTATACGTACATCCTTAAAATCTTTATTCATATTAAAAATCTCCTTATTCTTTATTTAAGTATAGCACTTTTTGAGATGATTTTTTACACAAAATAGAAACAAGAAAGATTTAAATACCTTTCTTATTTTTCTTTAATTGTTCTATTTCCTCTTCTATATATTTTGCAAGTAAATCCATACCCTCCATAGTCTTTGCCGAGGTCGTAAAGAATATAGCCTTAGGATTTAAGGATAGAATTCTTTCCTTTGCAAGATTTATATCAAAATTAAAATAAGGTAATGTATCTATCTTAGAGAAGATAATAACATCGGATACTGTAAACATTAAAGGATATTTTAATGGCTTATCATCCCCCTCTGGGATAGATAAAATCATATAATTTTTGTGTGCTCCTGTATCAAATTCTGCAGGACAAACTAAATTACCAATATTTTCTAGAATTAACAAATCTAAACATTCGGTATTATATTCCATCAAAGCTCTTTTTGTCATATCGGCATCAATATGGCATAAGCCTCCATTATGAATCTGTAAGGATGGAATACCGGTTTCTTTTGCCACCTTCGCTGAATCTAAATCCGATTCAATGTCTACATCCATTTCTCCTATTTTATATTTTTTCATAAGTAGTGGAATGAGTTTCGTTAAAAGGGTAGTCTTTCCAGATCCTGGAGACGACATAATATTTATAAAATAACATCCCTTATCCCTTAATTTTCTTCTTGTTTCCTCTGCAGTTTTATTATTATCTGAAAATACATCCTCATTAATTTCAATTGTTTTAACGTTCATGATTTATACCTCACTTTCATTATAGCAAAATATAGAGAAAATGGCTATATCCACAAGATATAGCCATAAATATTAATTCTTTCTTTTCTCATCTAGAGAATGAATGGTTGTAGCATCTGCATGTGGAATAACCTTCCAACCTAAGCCCTTAGAGCACATTGCAACAAAATCGATTGGGAATTGTAGCATTAAGAATAAAGGCCATACTAAGGAAATTAATACCTTCATTCCGAAGCTTACATGGAAAATTCTCTTTCTGCATACAATAAATACGATTACAGCAAGTAATACCATACCGATATAGGATCCAACAAAACTTCGGATTGCGCCCCAAGCAACACCTTGATTGAATAGGATATTATACCACCACTCATGGGCCTCAAAATCACCAAGTAGTACACTCATAAAATCAATACCAAATAATGGTGAAAATGCAAGTAGGATATATTGTAAAATACCAATAAAGCCTAAAACTAAACAGAATGGTAAGCAGTTCATTAAAATATCCCAAATGCTCATTTTATGCTTCTGATGAGGACTGAATAAGGCCTTAATTAGATCACCAACACGAGATAATAATACAAGTAAATGTCCTCTTGACCAACGAACTCTTTGGCGCCACATTACCTTAAAGCTTGTAGGCTGCTCATCATAGAAGATTGCCTCATCACAGTAACGAATCTTATTGTTGGATAATATCTGGTCTGCAGAAAACTCCCAATCCTCAGTTAAGGTTACATAAGGCCAACCATTCTCAACAATCTTTGAAGAAATTACATAGCCACAGCCTGCAATTCTTGTTGAGCATCCGCAAACGTTTCTACCTCTGAATTCGCAAACACAGCCCAAGGAGAAATACATACCGTATAAGCCTGAAATCACATTAGAGCCGAAATTCTTTGAATTACGGAAGGATGCAACAACATATTTATGATCATAATATTCAAAGGCATCATTCATCTTTGTGAAATAATTTTTTTCGACAATATTATCCGCATTGAAAATAAAGAAGCCATCATAGCTTTGTGTTCCATAATCCTCTTCAATACGACCAAATAGATGACGGAATGCATAACCCATAGTACATTCATTTGGATTGTTATATTCATAAACAGAAACCTGGGCGAAGCCTTCCTTTGCTAAAGCTCTTGCAACCTCTGCTGTTTTATCTGTACAGTTATGAGCAATAACAAAAATATGAAGCTTATCCTGTGGATAATCTGTTTTATGGATACTTTCAATTAAATTACCTACAACAAGCTCTTCATTTCTTGCTGGAATAATAATACCATATTTGTTTTTGATATCTGTTTTGGGATACTTCTTATAAGCAAATACACCTATAATACCGAAGACGATAAAATGAAGCATCATTAATGCATATACTCCAAATATTATAGAAAATACTAAATTAACAATTTCTACGTAATTCATAATATACCTCTTTCGTTTACTCTCCTTGTTCTTCTAAAACCTTTGGAAATCTCTTGACAATTTCTTCCCAAAGTAAATCTGCCGTAGCCTCAGCTCCATAGGAGGAATGATGGTCCTTTGCAGCTTTAATATATGGGACTAAAATTGTTGGGTCCTTCACATATTTTTTAATTAGCTTAACTACCCTAGATGGATTAATTTCCTTAATTGCACAATGAACATAATCTATATAATAATTTCCAATATTCGTCTCAATCTTCGTGGAAGTACCTGTAATGATGGATGGAACCCCAAAGAAGGTAGGCTCTGCAATCATATTTCCTGCCTTACCGCAGAATAAATCCGATGCAACCATATATTCAAAAATATTGGTAATAAAGCCTTGTGGTAGGAAAGTTATTTCCTCTGTTGGCTTTAAGGATTTAAAATATTCATAAAGCTCTTGGTTCTTTCCACAAACAGGAATGACCGTTACAGGAACATGCTCCTTAATGAGCTTTGTGACTATTTTTTTCATCGCACCTCTACCATATCCACCCTCAGCCAATACTACAGTAAATTTATCTGGTAGATTCAATTTCTTTCTAGCTTGAGCCTTATCATCCTTAATTAAGAATGCATCATTTCTTATACAGAATGGTACAAGCTTTAAATTCGATGAATCATAGGTTGTATCTCTTTTGGCCTCAGTATATCCAGTTTCCATAGAAACTAAGGATAAATCGGCAGGGTATTTAAACAATTTATTTAATAATGCATCTGGACAATACATTACCGTAAATGGCTTTGGATTCATCAATTCGGCATAATAATTGGTTGCCCAGTGCGTAGAAAATACTACATCAGGGTGAAAGGATTGAAGGAATTCAATACCTTTTTTATAAGACCCTGGAACCTGAACTTTCAAGGTTCCCCAAGTGGATAAATCTGTGCCCCAAAATTCACAGGAAAAGGTTGCAAAATGTCCAAGAAGTGGATGTGTTGTATAATTTCTTACCTGTGTCTTTAAAAATTCACCATATTTCTTTAGTTTTTGATCCTCTGCATCAGAGTAAAAATTAATATTAATGACCTCTACTTTTGATCCATATTTCTTACTAAATATTTCCTCAACAGCATTACAGGTCATAATGTGTCCAAATCCCGCTTCAACACGAGGGAACATAACTTTAATTTTTGCCATTAAGCATCACCTGCTAATATTTTATAGTTACTCTAGCTTATTATACCAATTATAAGCAAAAAAGGAAAGCAAAAGTTTCTTTATTGAAATTATGATACGAATTGTAGAAAAATCACTAACCCTAAATGGATTAGTGACTTTGTTTAATCGTTCTTTATAATTCTATCGAATAGGGAAGTTCCCTTCTTCTTTAGTAGGAGTGCTGAGGCAAGAATTGCAACCAGATAAAGTATTGTAATGAAACCTAAAGAAACATAATGTATGAATTCATACTCTAAACCAAATATTGAAGAAGTTAAATGAATTCCAAAAACAATCAAAGATGGAAGCATTACAAATAATATCAAAAGATTACTTGCTGCTGAATTCTTTAAAACCTGAGATTCATTTTCATAATCTAGCTTTGTCCATCTTAAGCCTGTTAGCATACCAACAATAGAAAGTAAGATACCAGCAAACTGAGGATATAAAAATACAGGAATAATGTAATATGGTAAATAATAACCCTTTAGTATAAGTACTATTGTAATAATCATAGACACAGATACATTCATAATGGCCTGTAAATAAATACCAATCTTAAGCTTTGCTTTAATGATTGCGCTTGAATCAATTGGATAGCATCTTAGCATTTCATATCCGTATTTTCCTTCAAAGGAAATACTAGAGGAGGTTGGCGTTGCAATAGAATTCATTAAAATTCCCATAGCAGGAACTAAGCATACAAAAACATATGGCAAGGATTCAGGAGTCTCTTCTCCCCCTACGAATAGATTCGGCATTAAAATAAAGACCATTGCCATAATTAAAAAGAATATTTCTCCTAGAATAGAATTTAAGATGTATTGTGGTTTTCTAGATAGCATATTCCATTCTTTTTTCAATAAAAGATGATCTAATTTAAGATTGGAATCCTTATTCTTATTCTTAAGCTTATCATAATCTATATGTCCATTATTACTCTTTAACCAAGTATTTACTGGTCTATAGATCAAAGAAATTAAAACAATTACAATGGCTACCGCGGCTAAATTGAATAGGACATAATAAAGTATTTCTATATATACACCTGAAATACTATGTGATAGCCATGATAGAAAAAATACACTTTCCATTACCGTATTTAATTTATCTGCACCTGCATAACTTATATACATGTATCCACCAAATAATACAGGAATAAATATTAAGCTTGTAATTATATTAATTAAATTCGAATGCTTACTTTTCGAAGAAATTAATGCAGATAAAGATCCAATAATTGCAGATATTAAAATAGGAACAAAGCTAATGAATATAGCTCCAACAAAGGACATAGCTGCATTAAGTGGTGCACCACCATTAATGAAATAAATAAGTATTGCAGGAAGTATTAATGCTATATCCTCAGATAGATTAATTAAATATGTTGCAAATAGCTTAGATGCAATAATCGTAGGCTTACTTAAGGGTAAGCTTTCTAGAAATTCATAATCCTTGGTGTTAAATATAATGGATTGTAGCTGAAATATAGATATAACTAAATTTAGCATAAATGCAAACATTAAAATAACACCCAAGAACGTCTCAACTGGTAGTCCTGCTTCCTTCATTTGCTCTGAAAATACAAAGGATAGGGATATAGAGATCAACATAAATAAAGCTAAGGTGAGTAGGAAAAGCCCAAATGCATTTTTTTGATTTTTCTTTTTCTTATTTACATTGAAGCCAGATAAAAAGAATACCTTGGTTAATGTAAAGAAATTATTCATTTGTCGTTGCCTCTTTTTCATCAAATATTTCTAAGAATACATTCTCTAAGGAATTATCCTTAATAACATCTTCCATAGTACCTGATGCAACAAGTTTTCCCTTGTTAATAATTGCAACCTTATTACATAGCTTTTCTGCAACCTCAAGTACGTGTGTTGAGAAGAAAATCGTATTTCCAGCCTCTGTGTAGGATTTCATCTTTTCCTTAAGTATATGAGTAGCCTTTGGATCTAATCCTACAAATGGTTCATCTAATACTAGAATCTTTGGATGATGTAGGAATGCAGCAAGTAAAACTATTTTTTGCTTCATGCCGTGAGAATAGGAACTAACTAAATCCCCTAAAGCATTATAGATTCCTAATTCTTTAGCAAAGTCTTCCATTTCCTTTTCATCAAATGGTGTGCCATAAATCGATAAGATAAATTTAATATAATCGATTCCCTTCATAAATGCATATACCTCAGGATTATCTGGTACATAGGCCATTCCCTTTTTAATTTCTACTGGATTTGATTTTATATTCTTTCCATCAACTAAAATCTCACCCTCTTCAAATGGTAAAATACCCATTAAAGCCTTAATAGTAGTCGATTTACCAGCACCATTTAATCCAACGAAGGCACAAAGGTCTCCATCAGAAATCGTCAAGGTTAAATCATCTACTGCTTTAGCACCCTTAACATAGGATTTTGAAAAATTTTTAATTTCAATCATATGTCTATACCTCTTTTCGCTAAAATTATATAACAATTTATGTCCCATTTCTATAGGAATCGTATGAAAAGAAAAAGGCCTATTCCTAGGCCTAATCTTTTCTGAATATTTAAAATAATCGATGTATGATATAGAGTTTAAAACAAAAGGTGTATATTAGCTTTCAAGAAAAAAGATGTATTAGTTGTTTAAATTAAAATAGATAAAACCTTTTTTCAAAATCTTTAAAACGACTGGTTGTTACCAACCTACAAACAACCTCAAATTTTAGAGAGCCAAAGATGTGAGCTTATTAAAATATAATTGTTGATCTTATCGGTAAATTAATTGTTTTGTTTTCAATCATCTTTTGAAATGTTTTATTTTTTATAACTAGATATCTTTTAGGAATAATCTTCTCTTTCAATTCAACAATGTAAGTTATGTGATTCATATAGTTGGTATTCTTTTTGACAAGAATATATGCAATATCATCAAATAATATCTCGTAATTGCGGTTGAAAGATTTAATCGTAATTTTATCTTCAAAGACTATTAATCTACTATAAAAATACATGTAAATGATTACAAAAATAGCAACCCATGTTATCGCCATTAGCAAAAACCAAACAACTAAAGAAAAAATATATAAAATAATAGGAATAATCGGGAATATACTTAATGATACCATAAGAAATAGTTCTCTGTCTTCATTCAATATTAATCTATCTTTTTTCATTAATTCCTCCAGGGAAAGCGAACACTTCCCAAATACCAATAATAATCATTGCCATAGTAAACTCCTATATTATTTCCAAAAGTAATTGATGATGCTCTCGTTGACACATCGTAGTACTTTGTCGGATCAAAACAATGATCAATGCCAACTAGGTATCCACCACCCATATCAGTAAATGGGCCAGCATAATCCCCTTCATTTTCGTAATTACTAATTACTCCAACAGAATATGATCCACTTATAGCATTAAATTTGACTCCAGCAAAAAATCCAGTATGTGGATAAAAACCAAAACTTCCATTTTTAAAATCCAAAACGAAAGATATTCCAACTTTTACGCCTATACCTGCACCAATTCCTGCTGAGAATGAGACATCTAGGACTACTGGTTTTTCCGATACAGCTCCATAAGTCACAGCTCCAGCAGTTGTTAGCACTGCTGCACCAATCAATATCCAAACCAATGTACTTATCGCAATATGACCGGATCCGTCGGAATACATCACTGGATTGTTATGACAATAACAATATAAGTTAAGTCCGTTAATTGAACTTGGATCTAAATATTCAATACTATCTGGACTGATGAACCTACAAAGTTCAGATGAATAAAATCTACTCTTTAGATAATATAATTCTATATCTGTATCATAATAATATCCTTTATATCTGAAATTAGATATTACAGTTCCTGTTTGATTTATGATGTTACCAAAGGCATCATAATCAAATTTAGATACTATTGTTCCATTATTATCTATAATTCCTATGATATTATTTAATACATCCCTTATATAGAAGTATATAGTATTATTCTCTTTATATCCATATAATTGATTGTTTTCATCATAGAAATAACTAATTGTAGTGTTTCCACACACTTCTTTTACTAGTTTTCTATTATCATAATAATAATTTGCAGTAGTTATAGTAGTATTATTTACTTCTACTTCTTTTTTTATGATTAATCCTTCTAAATCATAAGTATAACGAA
>CAMEKD010000027.1 GCA_945920825.1 uncultured Anaeroplasma sp. | reverse complement strand
AGTTTCAAATAGTGTTTTTAAAACTGCTGTACATGCAGCTAGTGCTGTTGTAGCTCAAAAGCTTGGGCTTACAAAAACAAATGTTTGCTGCCATGTAGATATGGATAGCTTAAAGGTAGAAATAACAAAGAAAGGTATAATATATGCTACAGGAGGAGCAAATCAAATCTTTGAATGTGACTTTAATGAGGAGGAATAAATTATGGAATTAAGGGGAAGTATTGTAGCACTTGTAACACCATTTAAGGAAAATGGTGATGTTGATTTTGATAAGCTTGGTGAATTATTAGATTACCACTGCGATAACAATTCTGGTGGAATTGTCATTTTAGGTACAACAGGAGAATCATCAACTCTAACCTTTGAAGAGGAAGAAAAGATGGTTGAATTCTCTGTAAAAAGAGTAAATAAGAGAGTACCATTAATTGTAGGCTCTGGTTCTAATGAAACAGAAAAGGCAGTAAGAATGTCCAAGAAGTATTCTATGCTTGGTGCGGATTTTGTACTTGTTATTACACCATATTATAATAAGACAAATGAATCCGGTTTAATTAAGCATTTTACTATGGTTGCTGATGCATCTATATGCCCTGTAATTATGTATAATGTACCAAGCAGAACGGGTATGTCTATGAGCATACATGCTCTAGAGGTATTATCTAATCACCCAAATATTTGGGGTATTAAGGAAGCATCTGGTAATATGAGCTATGCTGCAAAGGTATCTCGTTTACTTTCTAAGGATTTCCATATGTTAAGTGGAAATGATGACATCATTGTGCCAATGATGTCTATTGGTGCAGAGGGTGTCATTTCCGTTTTAGCAAACATTGCTCCTAAGCAAACAGCTAAGCTATGCGCATTATGCTTAGATGAAAAATATAAGGAAGCAAATAAAATTCAAATGGATTTATTACCATTAATAAATAATTTATTCATTGAGGTTAACCCAATTCCAGTAAAGGAAGCAATGAATTATTTAGGCTATGGTGTAGGTGGCTATAGAGCTCCTTTAGATTATCTAACAGAATCAGATAGAAAAACCTTATGTGCTGAAATTGATCGAGTAAAGGAGCTAATATTCTAATGAAGGCTTGTGTAGTTGGCTATGGCGCAATGGGAAAAATCATATCTTCTATGTTAGGTGATGAATTAGCAGCGAATGTAGCACTTGAGTGTAAATATAAGGCTCTAGAGGAAGTAAAAGAGGATTTTGATGTCATTATTGATTTTTCAAATCCAGCAAATTTAGATATGATTCTTTCTTTTGTAAAGAAAACAAAAAAGCCAGTTGTTTTTGCAACTACTGGCTATAGTGATATAGAATTAGAAAAAATTCAAGAATTATCAAAAGAAGCTCCAGTGCTTCGCAGTGCGAATTTTAGCTTAGGCGTAATTCTATTAAATCGTTTAGTTAAGGAGGTTACTCCTATATTAAAGGATTCCTTTGATATTGAAGTAGTAGAAGCACACCATAATAAAAAGGTAGATTCTCCATCTGGTACAGCGAAAATGCTATTAAAATCTATTACAGATGAAACAGGCTATACCATTCAACATGGAAGAGATGGCTATTCTCCAAGAAGCAAGAATGAGGTTGGCATCCACTCCCTTCGTGGAGGCACTATTGTAGGTGAGCATGAGGTTTTATACTGTGGTGAGGATGAAATTATTTCCTTAAAGCATTCTGCGCACTCCAAAAAGATTTTTGCAGTAGGTGCCATTAAGGCTGCAAAATGGCTTTTAGATAAAGAGTGTGGCTACTATGATATGGAAGATGTTTTATTTGGAAAATAGATATATATTACGCTCAAATTTCTGAGCGTAATTTTAATCTATTCTCTAGGATAATAAAATAAAAAATATCCTAATACATGTGTACGCGATTTAAAAACACTCGTTTTAAAATTGCGTACAGAAAATGTTTTCACGCGTTGAAAACATATGTAAATAAGCGTATAATACAAGTAATTTATATTTATAACCTAGGAGAGATTTGTATGAAGACATATAATGTTGGAATTTTAGGCGCAACTGGAGCAGTTGGTCGTGAAATGTTAAAGGTTTTAGAAGAAAGAAACTTCCCTGTTGATGAATTAAGATTATTAGCAAGTGAAAGAAGTGTTGGTAAAAAGGTTACCTTCAGGGGTAAGGAAATAGAAATCAAACTTGCATGCCATGAGGCATTTGGCGGTCTTGATATCGTACTTGGTGCTGCATCAAATGCCGTTGCAAAGGAATTCAAGGATGATATCGTTAAGGCTGGCGCTGTATTCATTGATAATTCAAGTGCCTTCCGTCAGGATAGTGATGTACCACTCGTTGTTCCTGAAATTAATGGGGAAGATGTATTTAAAAACAAGGGTGTTATTTCTAACCCTAACTGTTCTACCATTATTACATTAATGGCAGTAAAGGGAATCAATAAGCTTTCTAAAATTCAGGCAATGAATGCTTGTACATATCAGGCTACATCTGGTGCAGGTGCAGCAGGTCCTGTTGAATTAATGGAGCAAATGGAAGAATTAGATAAGGAATATAAAGAAACAGGACTCGTTCCTAATAAGGGTAATGTAGAAGCAAAGGTATTCGCATACCAAATCGCTGGTAATGTTATTCCTATGATTGGCTCCATGAAGGATAATGGCTATACAACTGAGGAAATGAAGATGCAAAATGAAGGTAGAAAGATCATGCATCTACCTGATTTAAAGGTTACCTGTACTTGTGTTCGAGTACCTGTTGTAAGAAGCCATTCTATTGCAGTTACAGTATATACAGAGGATGTATTAAGTGTAGAAGAGGTAAGGCGTCAAATTGCGAAGGAGCAGAATGTTAAATTATATGATGACCCAAAAAACGCAATTTACCCAATGCCTATTGTTACATCCGATCAGGATATTACCTATGTTGGTAGAATTCGTAAGGATTTAATCCATGAGAATGGTATTACATTATTCTGCTGTGGAGATCAGGTAAGAAAGGGTGCCGCAACGAATGCAGTTCAAATCGCATTGAAGCTTGTCGGCTTAGATTTTTAGGAGGATTTTATGCTAGCAGTTACAAAATTTGGAGGAAGCTCACTTTCCAATGCTACTCAATTTTCAAAGGTAAAGAATATCGTTTTATCTGACCCAAAAAGAAAAATAGTTGTATGTAGCGCACTTGGAAAAAGAGATAAATCAGACACAAAAATCACAGATTTATTATATATCCTTCACGCACATTTAAAATTTTCAGTTCCATATCAGGATATTTGGACTATGCTATATGATCGATTCACAGGGGTTCAAAATGAACTTGGAATTGATTATGATATCAAAAGTGATTTAGATGCATTAAAGAATGAATTAAATAAATCTATTTCTGAAGAATATTTAGTATCTAGAGGAGAATACTTAACTTCAAAGCTAATGGCCGCCTATTTAGGCTATCACTGGGTAGATGCTAAGGATTTATTAAGATATAACTATGATGGAAAGCTAGATGAGCAATTAACAGAAAGAAATGTTAATTTAGCCTTCTCTAAATACGGAAAAATTGTCGTACCAGGCTTTTATGGTGCATACCCTAATGGCTCTATTAAGCTATTAAGTAGAGGTGGTTCTGATGTTACAGGTGCCATTTTAGCTAGAGCTTTAAATGCGACAATATATGAAAACTGGACGGACGTTTCAGGTGTATTATCCGCTGACCCTAGATTAGTTAAATCCCCTAAGGCAATCAAAGAGATTACCTATGCGGAATTAAGAGAATTATCCTACATGGGAGCGTCCGTATTACATGAAGAAACGGTATTCCCTGTTCAGCAATTAAATATTCCAATCAACCTAAGAAATACAAATGAGCCTTTAAATCCAGGTACAATCATTCGTGAGGTTTGTTTAGATTCAACACAAACCGTTACAGGTATTGCAGGAAAGAAGGATTTCTGTGCATTTAACATCTTCAAGGATCATATGTCGAATGAGGTAGGCTTCATGGCTAAGACATTAGACATCTTCAAGAACTATGAGGTATCCATTGAGCACGTTCCATCTGGAATTGATTCGTTTTCTGTAGTTGTTCCATATTCTCAGGCTGAAAAATGCCAATATGAACTTGCCACAGAAATAAAGAGGGAGCTAGGTGCTGATGTAACCTTTGAAAAAGATTTAGCCCTAGTTGCAGTCGTAGGTAGAAATATGGCTAAACGTGCCGGTATTTGTGGCAAAATCTTCCAAGCCCTAGGTAATGAAAAGATTAATGTAAGATTACTTGCCCAGGGACCTGCAGAATTAAATATCATTATTGGTGTTTCTGCAAGTGATTATGAAAAAACTATCGCATTACTATATGATGCATTAATTAAATAAGAACTTTATGCTAATAAAGAAAATCAAGCTTATCGAAATGACACTTGATTTTCTTTTTCTAATCTTGAAAAAGAAAGAAATGCTATTTATAATTGTTACGAAAGAAGGAGATATATATGTTATTTATAAGAAAAAATAAATATATTTTAGCTGTAGTACTTGGAATAGTTTCTATGGCATTAATGATTCCTAATATTACAGGAACGATTACAAGCATAAAATATTTTGCTGAAATGGGAGAAGATATTACATTACATCTATTACTTTTAATTGAATACATCTGTATATTTGCATCAGAATTAATATTTGTAATTATCGGTGTAAGAAGAATGATGGATAAGGTGCTATTCTTAACGGCCTTGATTCTATATTTTGCATCTTCTGGTGTATATTACATTTATGAAATATTCCTTCAAGGAGAGTATTCTTTAACTTTTAATTTAATGATGACTATACTTTGTATAGTAGCTGTATTTGTATCCTTAACGAATAGAAGATATGTAATATCTAGTATAATTTTATTATTAATTGAAGCTGCATTCGCTTTATCGGGCACATTTACAGGTTCAACAATGAGCTTAAGTTCATTAATCTTAATTGTTTTATTACTATTCTTTGTTTTGCTTTATAATCGTAATGTAGATGATATTAATTACGATACCTATAGCTAATAAAGATGCTTTGGATAAATTCCAAAGCTTTTTTTCACAAAAAAAATAGAGCCATAAAGCTCTATTCATCCTTCTTTTTGGATACCATATCCTTGAATTTATTTAGATCCTCTAGGAATTCAAATCTTGCAATGAAGAATTCATTTCCCATATCTGATGCTAAAGCCTCATCCATTCTACCATGCATTTGAATGAATGGATATTCCTTCTTAATATCTTCATAGGAATATTTGTATTCAAAGCGATCGCGTCTACCATAGAATACACAATAATATTTAGGATAATCCATATTTACATTTCTAATTTCATCATAACAAATGATATCTGCCCAGATTTGGTATGTATCTAAAGATTGACCAAAGTTGATGATATCTGGAGTGAATCCTCCTGGTGGACGCATGTTCACCTCTAAGGCTACAATGTCTCCAGCCTTACCAAGACCATGCTTATCACATCTTAAGCGGAAGAACTCTAAATGGAAATAACGGCTCTTAATATTAAATGCCTTTAAAACCTTTTGTCCAACCTCTTTAATATCCTCTGGAACTTCCTTATTAACATAATAGGTGCACTCTAGATTTTGATTTACAATATCCATAATAGATGGTGGGAAAATTTCATTATCACAGAATACTACATTAGAATTCGAATCACATACTCCATCGAAAGAAGTAATATCTCCAGTGATGAATTCTTCCATAATATATGGTACATGGAAGCCTTGTGCATAAAACCTTTCTAAGTCCTCCTTAGATTCAATTTTATATGTAGCTGCAGCACCAACGCCAACATCAGGCTTGACAACTACAGGATATCCAACCATATCAATAAATTTTAAATCCTCCTCGATGGATTTACAAAAAGCATATCTTGCAACAGGTACACCTGCTTTAATATAAAATTCCTTCATTTTCGATTTTGAAGTATAATGCTCTACATCAGAAAGCTTATCGCCTTTGATATTGAAATCTGTTCTAAGCTTTGCATCCTGTCTTAGCCAATATTCATTATTGGATTCAAGCATATCAATTTTGCCATATTTAAATGCAAAGAAGGCAACAGCCTTATATACTTCATCATAATTCTCTAAATTGCATACCTTATAATATTCCGTTAATGCATTTTTTACTCTTGAATCAAGCTCGTTGTATGGTGTGTCACCTACTCCAAGTACAGTTACTCCGTTCTTTTTTAGCCTATCGCAGAAATTGTAATAATTCTTAGGAAATGCCGGAGAAATAAATACAAAATTCATCTCAATCACCCTCAAAAATTATATCACTTTGTCAAAACGGAATATAGTTTTTTTTGCATTTCGCTCTTTTAAAAACGTTTACGATAAAGTATAATAGGAATAAGGCTTAAAGGAGGCATTAAAATGTTTGGTAAAAAGAAGAAAAAAGATCAGTTCGATGAAAATGAATCTGTAGAAATTACTGAAGATGATTTAGAAACTACTGGTGAAGATAAAATCATAGAAGATGATTCCGTAGAGGATGATTTCGAAACAAAAGAAGAAAAGGTAAAAAGAGAAAAGCAGGAAGCTAAGGAAGAAGCAAAAGCCTTAAAGAAGCAAGAATTAGAAGAAATTAATGAAACCTTAGATCCAACACCTAAGACTCGCTTAGGTACAAACTTCAGAATGTATAAATTCATTATTAAGATTCTTATTTTTGCAATCTTAATTGTATTTGCAATCCTAATGTTTATTTACAAGGATATACTTATTGGTGCTGTATATATGGTATCTGGTATAGTTATCCTATTCACAGGTATCATAAGAATGATTCCACTAATCAAGAGTACAAAATCAAAAAGAGCTCGTTTGATTTTATTGATTCAATGCTTAATTCATGTAGTGTTAGGCGCTTATTTAGTGTTTGCAGCATTCTATCATTGGGATAGATTAAAAGCTTATACAGGTAATGAATCAGATCCTTTATACGATAAATTAAATGCTGTTTCTGGTGGATGGTTTGCTAAATTCAATATCCAAGCCTATGCTTATATTTTAGTAATTTTCTTCTATACACTAGCTATGGGCTATTTCTGGGTTACTATTGAATATAAAGAACCATCTAGAACAACTTTATTCTGGTTGAATTTTATCTCTATCTCACTTGCAGTTCTTATCGCATTCTTCGCACCACAGGAGTGGTTTGATGCAGAAAAGCTAATTATTACACTTGCTATACTTGCATTATTCGCTGCACTAGTTATTGGTGGAGAGGCAACTGGTGGATATATCAGATACCGTAAGGTAATTGCTGGAGATATTAAGAAAAAAGAAAAGAAGACAGAGGTTGGAAAGGAAGCACCATCTAGAAAGGATGATACTGAAATTTCCGATATCGATCCGAATATAATTCCTAAGGATGACCCTAGGGATGAGGAATCTGTTATAAGCTAGAGTCAAATGCCAAGAAATTGGCATTTTTCTTTCATCTATTTTTATAATTTTTCTTTACTTTGATATCAGTTATGATATAATGTTTAAGGTACACTTTAAAAAGGGAATGAAAGAGATACAATTTGTGAATTGGTAATAGGAGGAACAGACTTATCCCTGTTATGTATCTCGGTCTGTGGTGGTAAATATGACAGTAGAAAAGTTAGACAAGAGCCGTGTTAAGCTAGTATTTGATGTAACAGCAGATGAATTTGAAAAGGCACTTGACAAAGCATTTGTAACTGAGAACGCTAAGGTTACAATTAAGGGCTTCCGTAAGGGACATGCTCCAAGAAAAGTATTTGAAAAGATTTATGGTGTTGAGGCTTTATTTGAGTCCGCACTTAATGTAGTATTAGATTCTAAATTCCAAGAGGCTATTAAGGATGAGAATGCTAAGAATTTCATAGGTAGACCTGAGGCTGGTCTTGAGGAAAAGATTGAACGTGGTAAGGATTTCAAGGTTTCATTAACTTGGGATGTTTATCCAGAAGTAGAATTACCTGAGTACAAGGGTGTAGAGGTTAAGGCAAAGAATCTAAAGGTTACTGCTAAGGAAGTTGATGAGGCTATTAAGGCTATCACTAAGAAGGATGCAGTAAAGGAAACTAAGACTGAGCAGGTTATCGCTAAGGGCGATTATGCAACATTCGATTTCGTTGGTACAGTTGATGGCGTTGAATTCCCTGGTGGAAAGGCTGAAAACTATGAGCTTCAGATTGGCTCTGGACAGTTTATCCCTGGATTTGAGGATCAAATGATTGGTCTTAAGGCTGGTGAGACTAAGGACTTAAATGTAACATTCCCAGAAAACTATAATGAAGCATCTTTAGCTGGTAAGGCTGCAGTATTCAAGGTAACTGTTCATGATGTTAAGGTTGAAAAGTTCCCAAGATTAACTGCTGAATATGTTGCAGGCTTAAAGATTGAAGGAGTTACCACTTCTGAAGAATTAAAGGCGAACAAGAAGGCTGAACTAGAAGCTAAGAAGGCAACTGAGGAAAAGGATCGTCAGTTAAACGACATCATTGAAAAAATCTTAGACAACGCTAAGGTTGATATGCCTAAGACTTTAATTGATGAAAAGGTTAATCAGCTAAAGGGTCAGTATGAGCAGCAGGCTAAGATGTACAATATTCCATTTGAGACATTCTTAAGCTTCATGGGTACTAACCTAAAGGATTTCAATGAGAACATGGAAAAACAAGGCTCTCGTCAAGCATTATTCCAGGTAGTTGCTCAAAAGATTATTGAGGTTGAAAAGCTTGCACCTAGCCAAGAGGCTTTAGAGGCCAAGGCTGAGGAAGAGGCTAAGCTTCATAATTCAACTAAGGAAAAGATGCTAAAGGCTAATGTTGCTAGATACTATTCTGATTTAGCTTATAAGGCTTTAGTTGATTTATTAGTTGCAAATGCTAAAGAAATCTAATATATATAATATGTAACCATAGGCAGCCTTTTTGGCTGTCTTTTTCCTAATTTCATATTCGAATTATGTGAAAAATTAAAATTGTATTATTTTTTTGGCACACTACTTGCAAAAGTGCCAAAAATAGTATATAGTATAGGTACGCAAAGTAAAAAGTAGTGAAAGGAAGGTGTTTCTCATGGAAGAAAATACAAAAATTGTACTACCTGCCATTGCCGTTAGAGGTCTTGTACCACTTCCGAACAATGAATTTAAAATTGAAGTTGGAAGACCAAATTCCGTTCTTGCGTTAGATGCTTCTGAAAAGATGTATAGTGGAAACATTATATTGTTAGTTCAAAAGGATGCGAATGTAGCAAATGCTACACCAGAGGATGTTGAATTGGTTGGTGCTTTAGCTAAAGTAACACTAAAACTAAAATTGCCAAATAATAACTACAGAGTTAAATTTAAGGTAACAAATAGAATAAAAGTGACAGAGTATTCCTCTGTTGATCCATATTTCGTAGTTGCATACGAAAAGATTGCATCTGTTATGGCAAACGATGAAAGAGAAGCAGCACTTGTGAAAAATGTTGCCTCTGAAATCGCTTCAGCTGGTCAAACCTTATTCCAGTCTCCAGATGAAATTGCAAGATTAATCCAAAATGGAACAAATGCGGATGTATTATCCGATGTCATTGCATATCAGCTTAAGCTTTCTGGTAATTTATCGAAATATAGATATCTAGAAGAACCAGTAGTGGCTCAAAGACTAGATATGATTTTACAGGATATTGAAAGAGAGCGTCAAATTGTTGAAATTGAAAATAAAATCAACAAGGATGTAAAGAAATCTATCGATGATTCTCAAAAGGAATACTATTTAAGAGAAAAGATGCGTGCTATCCAAAACGAGCTTGGAGATAAGGCTCGTCAGGAAGAGGATGTAGAAAAGCTACGTAAGGCCTTAGAAGATGCCCACCTACCAAAGGGTATTTATGATAAGGCTATGAATGAGCTTCAAAAATATGCATCACTATCCAATCAGATGGCAGAATCAGGTGTGATTCGATCCTACCTAGATTGGATTATTGACTTACCTTGGTATAAGGCATCCGAGGATAATAATGACCTAAAGGATGTTGCAGAAAAGCTAGATAAGAATCATTATGGCTTAACTAAGGTTAAGGACCGTATTATTGAGTATCTAGCAGTAAAGAAAATGACAGGCAAGAATCCATCGACGATTCTTTGCTTCGCAGGGCCTCCAGGAGTTGGTAAAACCTCTCTTGCAAGAAGTATTTCTGAGGCATTGGGTAGAAAGTTTGTTAAGCAATCCTTAGGTGGTGTCCGTGACGAGTCTGAAATTAGAGGTCATAGAAGAACCTATATTGGTGCACTTCCAGGACGTATTCTAAAGGGTATGAAGGATGCAGGCACAGTGAATCCAGTATTCCTACTAGATGAAATTGATAAAATGACTGCTGACTATAGAGGAGATCCAGCTGCTGCAATGCTTGAGGTATTAGACCCAGAGCAGAACAAGTATTTCTCCGATAACTACCTTGAAGAACCATATGACCTATCTCAGGTAATGTTCATCACAACTGCAAATGACCTATCTGAAATTCCAACGCCACTTCGTGACCGTATGGAAATCATTGAATTATCAAGCTATACTGAAATTGAAAAGTTCAATATTGGATTTAAACACTTATTACCAAGAGAAATTGAAGCACACGGCTTAAAGCCTGAGCAGCTTACGATTACAGATGATGCAATGTATGCCATTATTCGTGGCTACACAAGAGAAGCTGGTGTACGTGAGCTTGATCGTATGATTGCAACAATTTGCAGAAAAACAGTAAAGGGTATTTTAATTGACAATATTAAATCTGTTACTGTAACACCAGATAATGTAACCGATTATTTAGGAAAGATTCGTTTCTTCAACAATCAGAATCGTAATGAAAACCAGGTTGGTGTAGTTACAGGATTGGCTTATACATCCTTCGGTGGCGATACACTGGATATTGAAGTTACAACATATCCAGGTAAGGGTGGATTCATTCTAACAGGTAAGCTTGGTGATGTCATGAAGGAATCTGCAACTGCAGCATTCTCCTATGTTAAGGCACATCAAACGGAATTTAAGATTCCAGAGGGCTTCTTAGAAAAGAATGATGTACATATCCACGTACCAGAGGGTGCAGTACCAAAGGATGGTCCATCTGCAGGTGTAACACTTACTACAGCTTTAGTTAGTGCATTATCGAACCGCCCAGTAGATTGCCACTTAGGTATGACAGGTGAAATCACATTAAGAGGTGCAGTACTTCCTATTGGTGGTTTAAGAGAAAAATCTATTGCAGCTGTAAGAAGTGGATTAAAGAAGATTTTCATTCCAAAGGAAAACGAAAGAGATATTGAGGATATTCCAGAAGAGGTAAGAGATGTACTTGTGATACAGCCTGTTTCTCATGTTTCTGAAATTATCACATCGATTTTCGGTCAATAAGAATAACAAAAAGAGGAAAGACTATTGTGTTAACACAATAGCCTTTTTCTCTTGACCTTTATAAAAAAATTTTATATAATATTCGTAATCAATAAATTTCGTTTTAAAAAGGGAGGGCTAATATGATTGATACAAAGTTGATTACTTTTCTAACTTTATTAGAAGAGAAGAACTATTCAAAAACAGCTGCAAGATTGTATATTACACAGCCAGCAGTTACACATCATATTAAGTCCTTAGAAAAGGAATATGACATTTCCCTTTTTAAGAATTCTAAGACCTTTGAATTAACTAAGGCTGGTTCTATGCTATTAGAATACGCTAAGAGCCTAAAGCTTCAAGAAGAATTCTTACTTGCCAATATGAAAAAACAAGATTCTTTTATATGCAATTTAGGCTTTACTCCAATGGTTAAGACGATGATTCCATCTATTGAATCATTAAAGCAAATTTTCTATGAAACACCATCCTTTAACGCATATACCTATACTTCCAAGGAATTATTTGAGCATTTAAATTCAGGTAAAATTGATTTTGCATTTATTGATAATAGCTTTGATTCTTCATGTTTTGAATCTATTCAGGTTACAAACGAAAAGGTCGTATTAGTTGGTGACCCTAAGGGACAATATGGCTCAAAGGATAGAATCACAAGAGAGCAATTATCTGTTGCAACCTTAATTTGGCCAAACGAGGATAGTGGTTTATATAAATGTATCCAAAATGCATTAAAATCTAAAAATATAAAATTAAAGAATAATTATTCTGTATCATCGAATGATCCTGATTTAATAAGAAAATTAGTACCATTAACGGATGGACTTGCTTTTATGTATTATGATACAGTAAAAGAGGATATTGAAGCAGGAAGACTTAAAAAGTTTGATATCTTAAATCTTCAAATTACACAAAATATTTATGTAATCTATCCAAAGAACTTAGCTCTTGATGATAATCAGAAGAAATTATTAGAGATTGTTTCTAAAACAAGTAGGTGATCCTATGGTTCAAATTCTTTATGAAGATAACCATATCTTAGTTTGTGTTAAGCCTAAGGGTGTATTATCACAGGCAGATGGTTCAGATAAGTCAGATATGCTTACCATTTTAAAAAACTACATAAAGGAAAAATATAACAAGCCCGGAAATGTATATCTGGGCCTTGTTCATAGATTGGACATAAATACATCAGGAGTGATGGTTTTTGCCAAAACCAGTAAGGCAGCATCAAGACTTTCTGATGCTATAAAGATGCATGAATTCAAAAAAAGATATAAGGCAGTAGTTGAAGGCACATTCCCTTCTTTAGATACCATCACTTTAACTCATTATATATATAAGGATGAAAAGGAAAAGAAATCCTATATAAGAGAAGGTGGACAAAAATCCATTTTGGAATACACTCCAATTAGATCCTATAAGATCCAAAATACACCTGTAACATTAGTTGAAATAGGCTTAATGACAGGCAGGTTTCATCAAATTCGCTGTCAAATGGCCTATATAGGGCATCCTTTATATGGCGATAAAAAATATGGTAGTAAAAATACGATAAGCAAAGAGGAATTCCCTCTTTATGCTTATTGTATTTCCTTCCCACACCCAATAACGAAAGAAGTATTAACATTTTCTATGGAGGAATAAATGAAGTTAAGTATTAAGCTAGATCATATTGATGATGTTAGAAATATTGTAGGAATTCATAATCAAAATCTTAAAATGCTTGAGGAGGTCTTTAACATCCAAGTGGATGTTCATGGAGACCAGGTATTAACCGATACGGATGATTCTATTATTCTTGCAAAGCTAGAGGACATTTTCCAAATTTTAAAATTTATGGCTGAAAATCAGCAATCCATTTCTCCAAGAGATGTTATATATATTGAAAATATAGTATCTACAGGAAAAAAGATGGATTATATCAATTTCCTAAAGGAAAGAAAGCCTTTATGCTATACACAGCATAATAAGCCAATATACGCAAAAACCTTAAAGCAAAATGAATACCTAAAATGCTTAAAAAGCAAGGATTTAATCTTTTCTATTGGAGCTGCAGGTACAGGTAAAACCTACCTTGCGGTATGCTATGCTGTATCAGAATTAAAGAAGGGGACATATGAAAAGATCATTCTTACAAGACCTGCAGTAGAAGCAGGTGAATCCTTAGGCTTTTTACCAGGAGATTTAAAGGAAAAGGTAGACCCATACCTAAGACCCTTATATGATGCATTATATGAAATGCTAAGTAAGGAGCATGCAGAGGCTTTAATAGAAAAGCAAGTGATTGAAATTGCCCCTTTAGCTTATATGAGAGGTAGAACCCTAGAAAATGCCTTCATTATCTTAGATGAGGCCCAAAATGCAACAATAGACCAGCTAAAGATGTTTTTAACTCGAATGGGCTTCCATTCTAAGATGGTAGTAACTGGTGATATATCTCAAATCGATTTACCTCAATCTAAGAAATCCGGATTAAAATTTAGTGCCGATTTGCTTAGAGATTTAGATGAGGTTGGGGATATTGTTTTTGATCATTTTGATGTCGTAAGACATCCACTCGTTGGTAAAATCATTGAAAAATTTGAAAACGCAAATAAATAACATTGTTGTTTAATTTTATCAAAATTCGAAAAAAGTGCGAAAATTCCGTAAAAAATGGCACTTTTTTTCTTTTATACACTTGAAAATGCTTTCATTTCAATATAAAATATAATTGATTATTTATCTACAATAAAAGGAGCGTGTAAATATGAAGAAGAATTATTTAGTTTCTTACTTTAAATCATTCGGAATTATCGCTACTCTAGCTGTAATTATCTTATTTGCGGTTGCTGGTGTATTCCTATACCAGATGGACTTCTTAAGAGCGAATTATGTTACACTAGCACAATCTGCTATATTAGCAGTTATGGGCGGAGGAGCTATTGTTGGTTTTTCTGGATTAAGACATGATAGAGTTAATGTTACAGACTTTATTCGTGTATCATTCTTTATTTCAAGCATTGTATTAGGCGTATTGGCATTAGTTTCTGGGATTCATCCTCGTGCAATGATTGTGTATTTTGCTTCAGCATTCGTATTCTTAGTAGAAGTAATTGTTCGTTTTACAGCAATTACAGCAGATGCTGGTCAAATTGGTATGAAGGCATATTTCAGTGCTTTAGGCTACCGTTATAATCCTATTTGCTTAGTAGTTTTAGGCATGGTGGTTGCTGTTGTGCTTGGAATCTTAGGTAAAAATGGTGTATTAGCGAATTTATATACAGCTAAAACTAAATTCTACATTATTGGTGCTGCAGTTGCATTACTAGGTATATTATTAGTTTCTGCATTGGATAGAGATTCTGATACAAACTGGTTAGATGCTATTTTAACTGTTGTATTTATTGGTTCTATCTATAGCCCTGCAATTTTAGCTGCTTCCTTAACAGCTCCTATTGCAAAGGTATTATTAATTATCATTTTACTTGCAACTTCAGGATTAATCGTTCGTTCTGTGTTCTACAATAAGGATATTATTTATGATACAAACCGTGATAAGGCTAGAACATATTATAGAAATATCTTCAGTAAGTATAATGTACTTGCTGCAGTAGTTATTGCAATCATTGCTATCGGCTTAGTAGCAATCTCTACAGCATATGCACTAGGAACTGGTGATTTATATAGACTAATGCTTAATAATGTTAAGCTTCCTGCTGGTTCAATTACAGTTTATTTAACATCTGGTATTGCATTACTAATTGGTTTAGTATTAACTGTATTGTTGTTTGTATTCCGTAATTTCCGCAGCACAGAGCCAATTAAGACAGACTGGGTATTAATTTCTTTAATCCTAGCTACAGGCTTAGGCTTACCATTCTTTATTTCAATGGCGATCACTGATTTTAGTGTATTAACATCTAACATTTTATTATTAGTAGTTGGTATTGCATATATCGTATTCTTCATTATTGGCGTTGCTATTCAAATATTACGTATTAGAAACTTTGACCCTATGGCAGCTATAATTGCTAAGGAAGCTGAAGAGAAGATTCAGCAGAAGAAGGAAGAAAAGCAAGCTGCTAAGGCAGCTGAAGAGCAGGCTGAAAGAGAAGAAAAGGAAAGAAAAGAGAAGGAAGATCCATTCGCATTAACTGAAGAGGATGAAGCAATCTACGCTGCAGAATATGGCGAAGAGGAAAAGAAGGAAGAAGAACCAGAAGAGCAAGGTAATCCTTATGAAGAGGAAGAGGCTCAGGAAGCCCCTGCTGAAGAGGTTGTTGAAGAAGCTCCTGCTGAAGAAGCTCCTCAAGAGGAAGAGGCTCAGGACGAATTTGATTCATTCGTAAATTCTGTTTCAGAAAAGGAAGAGGCTAAGGCTGAAGAGGCACCAGCTGAAGAAGCTCCTCAAGAGGAAGCTGAAGAGGATGATGCTGAAGATTCTGAAGAGGAAGATGAAGAAGAGGAAGAAGAAAATCCTTATGATGCAGAAGAAGAACAGGAAGAGGCAGCTCCAGAGCATGAAAAGACTTTAGAATCTTCTATCGAAGTTCAAGAATATGTTGCTGTTGACGAAAATGGTCAGCCAAAGAAGATTAAGCGTAAGTTTAATACAAAGATGATGTTTGCTCCTTATGAAACTAAGGAATACTATAATGAGGTTAAAAACTACTTAATGATGTATCGTGCAAAGGGTAGATGCTCTGCTAGATGCGAATCCTTCAGATACAAGGGCTTAGTTGCTAAGCTTGCTTTAGGTGGAAAGGCTATTAAGGTATTCTTAGCTTTAGATCCAGCTATTATTGAACAATATCCAAAGTATCGTTTAAAGGATGTTTCTGAGAAGAAGCAATATGCTGAAGTTCCAGTAATGATTAAGGTACGTTCTGACCGTGCATTAAAGTATTGCAAGGAACTAATCGATTTAATGTTTGCTAACCGTCTTGTAAAGCCAAAGAGAAACTTTGAGCCTACAAACTTCATCACTCAGTTAATTCCAAATGGTGAAGCTATTTTAGGTAACTTAGGTATGGAAGCTTGGTATCTACAGAATACAATGAATGTAAATGGTATTCCTGAGGAAATGCCTGATGATTTAATTGATTACCTACCTATGATTCCTGGTGAGCCTCTTGATGAGGAAGAGGAAGAAGCAGTTGTATATCTTGATACATTATGCTTACACTTCGAAGAGGGCTCCGTTATTCAGTTAGATATGTTAAAGAGTGCTCATATTTGTCAAAAGGGTAATATCCTTCGTGTTAAGGCTAGAGGTACATTAGATCGTAAGCTTATCATTTATGCTGAAAAGTTTGATGATGATGCATTAAAGATGATTCTATGTACGAATGGTACAGCAATTCGTATCGTTCGTGACGAAGTAGAAGGCCAATAATAAAAAATATGCTCATGCGAAAGCATGGGCATTTTTTTACGTAAAAAAGGCAAGCCGAAGCTTGCCTTATAGATTTACTTTTGTGCTACACCTGTTTTAATTGCAGCCTCACTTACGGCCTTTGCAACCTCCCTGACCACTCTCTTATCGAATGCACCAGGAACAATATATTCAGGATTTAATTCATCATCCTTAATAATTTTAGAAATTGCATATGCAGCTGCAAGCTTCATTTATTCGTTAATCTTT
>CAMEKD010000026.1 GCA_945920825.1 uncultured Anaeroplasma sp. | reverse complement strand
CCCTATCCATTCCATAGTTATTATATGAGCCGTAGGATAAGCTTAATACTGTATCCATTCTGTATTCTAACAAAAAGGCCAGGGAGGCCCCGCAGGCTACTGCAAAGGTTGCATCATCAATGGTCGTGATATTAGAAACATCAATCGATGGATTTTTCTCAATATCAATCGTATCTACAGTTAGCTTTCTATATTTCTTTTCTATATCCGCCTTAAGCTTATCAAATCAGCCGTATGTTTCACTTGCACCACCAGAAATAATTACCTTTGTGACATTAGAGTTACCAACAAAGTTTATTTCCTTATCAATATATTCGAGTACACTTTGATATACTCCATTTCCATTTCTAATTCCTAAAATATCCATAAGCTGGTTTCCATTATACTTTTCAGTTAATGTTACATCCGCTGGAATTTGAAGGGAGACATCAAATACTTCCTTCCTGGAGGAAATTAGCATTTTTGTTTTCTTAATGTTGTTGGCTAAAAGGTACTGTTTTGTAATAGACAATTCCTCATCATCCTTAGTAGATGTACCAAAGGATAGTCTTTCGCCAATCCTCTTTTTGCAATCACGTGCAATCGCAAAATCGAAATCATTACCTCCAATAAAAGCTGGATCCTGGTGACCTTCTCTACCCTCTACCATAATTACAGGGGATTTTCTTTCGATTACCACCTGTGCCTTAACAACACTAATCTTTTCATCGCCAATTTCAAATACTAATACATTCTCATTACCCTTAATTGCACCAAAGGCATATGCCATGGAACAAACACCACGGGTAGAATCCATTTTGTGAGTAACCTTCATTTTGAAGGCCGTTTCTATGATTTCACTTAATTCCTTTGAATATAAGGAACCTGAATATAGGGGATATACAACGCATAGCTCAACATTAAATGATTCATTATATTTTTTACTTAATCTTGTAAGCTCAATATCTACCAATCGTTTTATATATTCGAAATATTTTATACAAAGCTCCTTTTGCGTTATATCTGCCCTGAATGTATGGTCATGCCTAACATAGTCATCAAAGGATGTATATTTTAAATTCTTTGGTGGAAAATAGAACTTTTTAAATTCCTTGTCCTTATAAAAGTATCTTTGATTTGATTCAAAAATTATCTCCTTTGATTCTCCACTTGGCTTAATTAGCATAGATAACAGCTCTTTGATTTTTACAATGGCATATGATCCGTCATACTTTTTTGTTACCTCATCACCAAATAACCAACCACTTCCAGTATACCTTGCTACAGATGGTATTCTAATACTAAGTAATGAGCTATTATCTATTATCTTTCCAATAATAGGCTTATTATCTTTTTTAAATGCATATGCAACTTTTGTAGAATCATTACCAAAATCAACGGTAAGTATTAACTTGAGACTCATGATATTCTTTTTCCCCCCATTATTGCACTTGTATTATATATATAATACAATAATTATGTTAAATTTTCAATAAAGTTCGCTTTTATAAATGAAATCGGACGTTTTTAATCTAAAATAAAAAATGCCTACTAAATATAGACATTATTTTTTTTCATTTTCTTCTTCGTTAAAATCCAAATCTAGGGATAACTGCTTTGAGAAATACTTCGATACTGGTGCATATGTTTTTCTATGGATTTTACATGGACCATATTTTTCTAAGGCAAGTAAATGTTCCTTAGTTCCATAGCCCTTATGCTTCTTAAATCCATAATTTGGATATTTGAAATCCATTTTTTCCATATAATGATCTCTAGATACCTTAGCTAATATAGATGCAGCAGCTACACTTGCGGATAGTGCATCTCCATGAACTAAGGATATATGCTCTATTTCAAGCTCACCTAAAGGCATTGCATCAATCAATACATAATCTGGCTTAACCTTAATATCCTCTATAGCCTTTAGCATTCCCTTTTTGGTTGCTTGATAAATATTTAATTCATCTATATCCTTTTCCGATATAAATACAACACTATAGGCTAAAGCATTTTTAACAATGATTTTATATAATGCCTCTCTTTTCTTTTCAGATAGCTTTTTCGAATCATTAATTCCATCTATCTTTAAAAAGGGAGGTAGTATACATGCAGCAACGACAACAGGACCTGCCAGAGGTCCTCTACCTGCCTCATCTACACCACAGATATTTTCATATCCCTCATCATATAATTCATTCTCATATTTATATAGGTTAACTTCTTCCTTCTGGCTTTTCATAACTCATTGCCCCTATCTTCATACTTCTAAGCTCATTCATTATAATCGTTCTTACTCTATCTAAATCAATGATGCCACCCTTTAGCATACATCCTCTTTTTTTACCTATCTCCTCTAATATTACTATAGGATCAGAGGAAATTTCGGTTATATTATATCTTTCCTTTAATAAATTTGGATAATGTATACTTAAATATCTTACAGACTCATCTGTAATATATTCCATATCTAATATTTCATCCTTAATAGAACCACACATTGCAAGCTTTAAGCCTACCGTTTGATCTTCAAACTTAGGCCATAGGATACCTGGGGTATCTAATAAGAATAAATCCTCTGTGATTTTAATCCAGGTTTGTGATTTTGTTACACCGGGTCTATCCCCTACCTGTACAGCCTTTCTTTTTGCAAGTGTATTAATCAGGGTAGATTTACCTACATTAGGTATACCAATGATTAATGCTTTAATTTGCTTGCTTTTAATTCCTTTGGATTCTCTTTTTTCAAATACTTCCTTCAAGGCTAATCTTGCATAGGGTACAACGTTTTTAATGTTATAGCCGGTTATAGAATCAATATCTAAGGATAATATGTTTATGGATTTATAGTATTCCATCCATTCCTTAGTTATTTTAGGGTCAGCTAAAGAAGATTTATTTAATAGAATTAATCTAGGTTTATTTCCAACAATTTCACCCACCATAGGATTCGTTGACGAAAAGGGAATTCTTGCATCCTTTAATTCTATGACTAAATCGACAAGCTTAATATTCTCTTTAATTTCTCTTTTTGCCTTGGCCATATGGCCAGGAAACCATTGAATCGGATTCATATTTGAATCCTCCTATTCTAATAAAAATGTATGCCAGTAAATGGGAATACCCTCATATAAACCCTACCAAAGACATCTTCGTTTTTGATTAAACCAAATTTTCTTGAGTCATGGGAATTATCTCTATTATCTCCCATCACCAGCTGCATTCCAGATGGAATAAGGAAAGAAGTTTCAGTATCATCCATAATTCCTGCACTTTTACGAATTCTTATAAATTCATCCTTTGAAATATCGCTATATACCTGATTATTGATACTAACCTCATTCATATCTGGTCCAGATAATTTTATAATATCGCCTTCAATTGCGATCGTTCTTTTGATGAAAAAGGAATCTAGCTCTGTATAATTTTTAGCATCAAAGACGATAATATCGTCTCTTGTTGGAGTATAGAATAAATCTGTACATAATAATCGGTCTCCATCCTTAAATGTAGGGGCCATAGAGGATCCTACAACCGTACATGGAGTGGTTATATATATCATTATAAATAATAATATAGATAAGCATTTACAAATAAAGGAATAAATATCTAATTTGATATTTAATTTTGTAATTAAGGCTACCCAGTCAAGGCCTTTAATTTCTGAATAAATCATATAACCTATTTGAAATAGGAAATAGCCAAAGGCTAAACTTAAGGTAATATAGAAGATAACAATTGCAACCAGATAGAAGGAAAATCCACCACCACCTAAGGCGTTAAAGAATACTCCAATCCTTTTGATATATATAAAGGAAAAGATCATCATAAATAAATAGATACCACTAAGGATTCCTTTTTTCATCCAAAGAGATTTTTTATATTTACCGAGTTCTTCTTCCGTAATTGTTTTATCTAAATACTTATTTTCTAGAGATTCTTTCATTCCTCATCAATACCAAACATCTTTCTTAATTCATAGCTATCTACTAAAATCTCACGGCTCTTTGTTCCATTCTTAGCAGATACGATATTTCTATCCTCAAGCATTGTAACAATTCTTGATGCACGGTTAAAGCCTAGATTAAAGGCGTTTTGAATACCATTGATGGAGCAGGCATTAGAATCTACACAGAATTGTGCAATCTGATATAATAATTCCTCAGATTCCTGCGCTATATCTCTACCGCCTAAAGAGCCTTGCGTATTTACCTGATTCATTCTCTTCTTTAAATCATCTAAGTTGAACATATAATCAGGGCCATAGGTTTCAACTAAATAATCACAAATAGCGATAATTTCATTATCCGGTAGGTATGCACCCTGTGCACGTAGTGGAGCGCCCTGGTTTTTAATAAGCATATCTCCTCTACCAAGTAGATTTTCTGCACCAACCTCATCCAAAATGGTATTCGAATCGATTTGAGATGCCACACGGAAGGCAATACGGCATGGAATGTTTGCCTTAATTGTACCAGATACAACCTGTACTGTTGGTCTTTGGGTAGCTAAAATGATATGCATACCGCAGGCTCTTGCCTTTTGAGCAAGTCTTACGATAGAATCGTTAACCTCAGCACCACACTGCATAACCAAATCGTTAAACTCATCGATTACAGCTAAAATATATGGTAGGTTTTCTAATTCCTTATACTCCATCCTCTTCTTATTATATTCCTCAAGATTTCTAACCCTATTCTTAGAGAAGATTTCATATCTTCTATCCATCTCCTCACAAGCCCACTTCAGTGCCTCACCCGCTAAGGTTAAATCGGTAATAACGGGTACAGCAAGATGTGGAATATCTCTATAGAAGGTCATTTCAACCATCTTAGGGTCAACTAAAATAAGTTTTAGCTTATCTGGTGAATTCTTAATTAATAAGGATATAAGTAAAGTATTGATACATACGGATTTACCTGATTTTGTAGCACCGGCAATTAAAGCATGTGGCATATCGGTAATATCCTGATATACACAGTTACCATTAATATCCTTACCTAAGGCTACATTCATAGGCTTCTTATCATTGACGAAGGCATCATCGATGATATCACCAAATTTAACGACCTCTGCCTTATCATTTGGTGCTTCAATACCTACGGTATTCTTTCCTGGAATTGGGCATAGAATACGTAAGGATTGAACCTCTAGGTTCATCGCAAGGTTATCCCTAATTTGGTTAACTTTTTTAACATTAACACCTTGTTCAAGCCTAATTTCATATAGAGTGAAGGCAGGACCCTTAGTATAGGAAATTACCTCACCTGCAATACCGAAGGAGGTAAGGGTTTGGTTGATAATTTCCTTCTTTTCCTCAAGCCACTTAGGAAGCTCTGATTCCTCCTTAGAGGATCTTTCAAACATGGATGAATAATCGATATGATAATTCTTATATTTATCTTCCTTCTTAAATACAATAGGCTTTTCTTCCTTTTTAGGAGGTTGATCTTGAGCCTTTATTCCCTCTACTACCTCTTCAGGTTCCTTTTTTTCAAGTGGAGTAACTGTAGGGAAATCTCCTAGACTAGCTCTTCTTATAGCCTCTTCAATAGAAATATTTCTATCTACAGGAGGATTATCCTGGAATTTAATTTCAGGAGATTCCATGCTAGGCATATCCTCAAAGCTAAAGTCTTCTTCTAAGGATTTATCCATCTTAAATGGATCTTCCTCTACCTCCTCTAAAACAGGCTCCTCCTTTGGTTTTTCCGTTAGGAAGGATGGAATCGATGTAGGCTTTGCCTTAGGAAGGGACTTAGATGGAGTATTATACTCATATGGAGTATCATCTACATTCAAATCAAGTACGAAATCAGGAGTATCCTCTACTACCTCTTCCTTAGCTAGATCCTCTATAGGCTTTTCCTCACCCTCATGAACAAATTCTTCAAAGTCCTCTTCAAATAAGGATAGGGACTTCTTTTTCTTTGGAGCCTTTGGTAATTCCTCTTTTTTCTTAAGTTCAGGACCATCTCCACCTAAATATTCTCTTGCTTGCTCATGGTTAAGCATTTGGAATTCATAATATTTCGTTCCATATTTTTTGATGATTTCCTCATCAGAAATATGCTTTTCCTCTGGTTTTCTAATATAATCATAGCCTTGGTCTACATCAACCTTACCGGCATTATCTGGGTAAATAGGCTTATCATCTACTTGAGATCCATAGGCTGGGGATGCAACATTAATACCATGAAATTCATTTTTTCTTGCATTGAATTTAAATCTTTCTGTTAATTGATAGATTTCAAAAGGCTCTTCTGTATATAAAAGTGGAATATATAAGGGCTCCTTTACCTTTTTCTTTTTCATTTTATCCCTCCTATCTCATTTTAACCTTCTTCTTTAATGGCTTCTTATTATCAAATGAAGACTCAAAATCATATGAATTATCTCTTGCAACAATAATTCTTTTCTTCATTTTTAATTCATCTTTTTGGGTATCTAAAGTATTTTCAATATCTTCATCTGAAAGAATTTCTTCTAATACATTAGAATCAATTTCTTCTCTATTATTTTGATATGATTTAGAGAAAATCTTATAGGCCTCTTCGCCAACGATTCCAATAGTTGCTAAATATATCTTTTTCATAATAATTTTTACGGATATATCTACTGTACTCTTCTTTAATAGATTTAATGGATTGATGATGCTTAAAATATATGAGCCTGTCTTCATTGTGTTTTTAAATGCATTACCAACCTCATAGGCCTTAGAATCAAATACCTGCATCGTAGCCTCTGTTAAGGACATAATAGAGGATACCTTATATTTTCTTATAAGCTTTAATACTCTATGATTTAATATTTGATCTAATCTTTCCTTTACATAGGTAATAAGCTCTAAGGATTCATCAATCGTAAGTTCAAAAAAAGGATGCTTAGAATCTGGATAGAATCTAGATGCAATTCCATAAACTAAATTCATAGATACATATTTGAAATGCTCAAGCTCCTTTTGATCTCCCCTTAGTGTTTTATCATTAAAGGAGGCCTTGGCAATTCGAATCATTTCCTCTGCTTCCCGAACAGATAAATCATTCGCCTGAAGCTTTGCTTTATATTTTTTATCTCTCATAGATAATAGGACAACTAAAGCGTAGATTAGGCTTAATAATAACATACCAATCCCAATTCCAATAATAAAGGATAGTATGGTGGTAAAGTCTAAATTGAATATCCAAAATTTAATTGCAAATACCATCTACACCACCTCTATATTATTATATAATATAAAATCGTGTTTTTCAAAGAAATCTCAAGAAAAAGAAAAAATGACTAAAATTAGCCATTTTCACTCTAGTATTCCAGACATTTTAAGAAGATATAAGGCATTCCCCTTTATGCCTGGGCCTTCCTTTAATTTATAATCAAAGAAAATTTTATCATCCTTATAGCTTTCTTCAAAATGATAATTCGTTATACCTTTTGTTTCACATAGCTCAAAATCATGCGTAGATATAATAAATATAGCATGATACATATTGAGCTTTTCTATAACCTTTCTTGATGCCAAAGTGCGCTCAAGCGCATTGGTCCCCTTAAAGATTTCATCCACTAAAACCAAGCATTTCTCCTTCTTTATAGCTTGATTAATTTTATTCATTCTTTTGATCTCAGCATAGAAGGTAGATACCCCCTCCTGTAGCATATCATTTGCTCTAAGCGAGGTATAAATAGTAAGGCTTGGTGCCTTAAAGCTTACTGCAGGAACAATGGAGGATGCATTTTTTAACAGCATACAAATACCTAAGGTTCTCATAAATGTTGTCTTACCACTCATATTTGAACCTGTTAAAACAATACCACCATCGAACTCGATAGAATTTGGAATACAATCCTTAACAAAAGGATGCCTCATATCTTTTGCTAGTAGAATATCATTATCCTCTGGAATGGTATATTCTAAATTATCCATACCAATATTTTTGAAGGATAATGCGACTTCAAGTATTGCAATATTTTCTATAGCTTTATTTAATTTTATACCCTTAGATATCTTAGCCTTAAGGTATAAAATTAAGAAGGCATCAAAGGAAAATATTATATTTAATATAATATTAAGTAATATATTTCTTCTTACGAGAAGTAAGGTATATATACCCCTTATTTTTTTCATTAAAGGCAATTCATTTATAATTTCTTCCTTTAATTTATTGTAATAAGGATCGGATATATTTGTATTTTTTATGGATTCGGATAAATCGACATATAAATCCGCTAAATAATAATAGGAATTCGCATCCACTCTATAGATTTTATCCTTGATTATAATCTTAGATGAAATAAAATTGAATGCTAAAAAGATGAGTAGAATATATGGATTTAATCCATAGATAAGGAAAATTGGTATATATATAAGCATGAATAGAAAGCTTAATATTGGTAAAATATACCAAAATTTATAGGATATCTCATCATGGACTACGGATTCAAATTCATTCGTTGTAATACCATTTTGTCCCTTTTTGAATTCCATTAAGGATGCCTCAAGCTCTAAGGATTCCTCGCAATTTGCGAGTGTATTTACAAAATTTGTAAATCCATCCTCCATCTTAATCGGATTTTTTAGCTGATTGGCAAGCATAGACCTTCCTAAAGGGGTTTTTGCCTCACTAAGGTATTGGTATAGGGATTTAGGGCCAAAAACGTCTAAATCGGACAATTTATAGTCTTCCTTATCCTTAAATTCAGCACCATTATCCGAAAAATGAGAGAATTTCTTTTCTCTTCTTTGCATATGACGCTCATATACCTTACGCTTATTTTCTAGGATTCTTACCCTTTTATAGAATGGATTCGATAAAATAATCGCAATCATAAATAAAAGGAAGAATCCGCCAGATAATAATCCATATAAGAGATAATCCCCTATGGATAATAAGCATATAATAAATACAATGGTTGAAATAGCTAAAATAGCACGCAAAACAGAAAATAGAGTTGTTTTTTGCTTGGCTTTTTTAATACTTTCTTCTAGGATGGCTTTATTTTTAAATTCGAACATATTCCCTCCTTATTCAAAAAATAGGGGACTTGCATCCCCTATAATTTTTAAATATACAATTCCTAAGCCTTCTTAGCTGAAGAACGCTTTTGACAAGCCTTCTTTGGAGTAGCTGTCTCGGCCTTTGGCTTAACAGTCTCAATTGGGCTAACATGCCAAATATCCTCATTGTACTGTCTCATTGTACGATCCGTAGTGAAGAAGCCAGATTTTGCAATATTTACAATAGACATATGTAACCACTTCTTCTGATCCTTATAAAGCTCATTAATCTTTTCCTGAGCCTTTACATAGGAATCGAAATCCTTTAATACGAAATAGTTATCCTTGCCAAGTAATGTATCACGAATCATTTGGAATTCGCCTCTATCTACACGGTCAAAGAATCCATTCGTTAATTGATCAATAACCTGATGAATTCTTTGGTCATTATTATAATAATCCCAAGGATTATATCCACCATGATCATAAAGGTCAGTTACCTCTTTTGCGGTCATACCGAAGATAACGATATTTTCATCACCAACAAGCTCACCAATTTCTACGTTAGCACCATCTAGTGTACCACAAGTAATTGCACCATTCATCATGAACTTCATATTACCTGTACCAGATGCTTCCTTAGAAGCTGTTGAAATCTGCTCAGATACATCTGCAGCTGGCATAATAGTTTCTGCATAAGTTACATTATAGTTAACGCAGAATACAACCTTTAATAGGGAATTTGTTTCGTAATCATTATTAACCTTATCCGCGATAGTGTTAATTAATTTGATGATCTTCTTAGCTAAAACATAGCCTGGTGCTGCCTTTGCACCGAAGATAAATGTATGAGGATGATAATTCTTCTTGAATTCAGCATCGCTCTTTAAGCGGTTATAAATATACATAATATGTAATGCGTTCATTAGCTGACGCTTATACTCATGTAATCTCTTAACCTGTACATCAAAGATAGAGCTTGTATCTAATGAAATACCCTGCTCATTAAAGATCTTTGTAGCTAAAGCATCCTTACGAGCCTTCTTCATTAAAGCGAATTCCTTCTGAGCCTTTGGATCATCCGCAATCTTTAATAGCTCTGGGAAATACTTCTCAGGATCCTTAATCCAATCCTTACCACAATACTTATCTAAAATTTCAACTAATTCTGGATTGGATTGTGCAACCCAACGACGGTGAGTAATACCGTTTGTCTTGTTGTTGAACTTTCCAGGATAGTAGTCATTAAATACCTTCATTTCGATATTCTTTAAAATTTCTGTATGAAGTGCAGCAACACCATTTACGCTGAATGAGCCATGGATTGCTAAATTCGCCATATGTACTCTACCATCCTTGATGATAGCCATGTCATAAGCCTGCTTAGAATTTGGACCATAAACAGATGCAATCTCAAGTAATACACGACGGTTGATTTCCTCTGTAATCGTATAAATTCTTGGTAATAATCTCTTGAATAGGTGAACTGGCCACTTTTCAAGTGCTTCTGCTAAAATTGTATGGTTTGTATATGCACAGCAGTTCTTAGTAATGTTCCATGCTTCCTCCCAAGCTAATCCTTCCTCATCAACTAAATATCTCATTAATTCAGGAACGATTAAAGCTGGATGTGTATCATTGATATGGAATACTAACTTGTCAGCTAAATTCTTTACTGTACCAAAGGTCTTCTTATGAAGACGAAGTGCTCCATTAACACCTGCAGCAACAAAGAAATACTGCTGCTTTAAACGAAGTAGCTTACCCTCATCGGTATCATCATTTGGATATAGCATAGAAGAAATTTCTCTTAAATTTCTTGCATACTGGAACGCATCATTTTCAGGGTATGTTGATGCTGGTTCTGCACTCCATAATCTTAATGTATTAACGATATGGTTACCTGCACCAATCATAGGTACATCATATGGTACTGCCTTAACATATTCAGCATCCTTATGCTCTACTACAAGCTTACCATTAACGGTAGACATTTGAATATATCCATAGAATGGAATTTCAACAGCCTGATCATCCTTACGGATTTCCCAAACGTGAGCATCCTTTAACCAACGATCAGGGTGCTCAACCTGATAACCATTAACTACACCTTGCTCGAAGAAGCCATAGCGGTAACGGATACAGTTGCCATGTACAGGTAGACCTAAGGATGCAACAGAATCCATGAAGCATGCAGCAAGACGACCTAAGCCACCATTACCTAAGCCTGCATCAGATTCCTGGTGCTCAACCTCATTAAGGTCGATACCCATATCATCGAAAGCTTCCTTTACAACATCATAAACACCTGCGTTCATAAGGTTGTTTGTAATCATACGGCCAATTAGGAACTCCATAGAGAAGTAATAAACCTTCTTAGCCTTTGTATCAAATGTTACCTGGTTTGTGTTATTCCAATCCTTGGCAATATAATATCTAATCATTTCACCTAGTACAACGTACTGTTGATATGGTGTTGACTTTTCAAAATCGATAGCATATTTAGCTTCTACATTCGCCTTAAATGCTTTTTTAAATGTTTCTTTGTCCTTAAAATTAGGATAATTATTCATTATACGTTTCCCTCCATTTTCGAAAACTCCATAAGCATTTTATCACATTGATTCCGAAACTTTCAATACTTCATAGAAAAAAGTTTCGAAAACAACGTAATTATATTAAGTTTATTTAATTATATTAAATAGATTATGCAGCTTTCTTCTTTGTTGTTGCCTTCTTTGCAGTCGCTTTTGTTGCAGAAGCCTTTTTTGTAGTTGGCTTCTTAGTGGTCTTTTTAGCTTCCTTAGGTTCTTCCTTAACCTCTGCCTTAGCCTCTTCTTTTGGCTTATAAATAGGCTTAAGTATAGAAATACCTAAAGGTGGAATAGTCATTAATACACTATGTGCTTGATTATCCTGGCCATAGTTTTCAACCTTTAAGTTGAATGGATTGATTCTATTAGAACCACCATAAATATCCTTATCTGAGTTGATTACCTCTTCATATTCATCCGCCTCAGGTACACCAATTCTATAATTATCATATGTATTCGGTGTACAGTTCATTACAATAACTAATTGATCCTTTGGATCATTTGCAACTCTTGCAAATATATATAAGGATTGTTCTGCATTATCTGCTTGAATCCAGTAGAATCCATTTGTAGAATAATCTTGCTGCCATAATGGTGCATGATATTTATAAACCAACGTCATATCACGAACGAATCTTGCAGATGCATCATGATCTGGATATTGACGAATATTCCATGCAAGCTCACTCTCATAATGCCATTCATCGTAGGTAGATAATTCATCACCCATGAAAAGTAATTTCTTTCCTGGATGTGTAAACATATAACCAATTAATAATCTATAATTTGCAAATTGCTGCCAACGATCTCCTGGCATCTTATTTAATAAGGAGCCCTTACAGTGTACAACCTCATCATGAGATAGAGGCAAGCAGAATTGCTCACTATAGAAATACATCATAGAGAATGTCAATTGATGATGATGATACTTTCTATAGATTGGGTCTAGCTTGAAATACTTAAGGGTATCGTTCATCCAACCCATATCCCACTTATAGTTAAATCCAAGTCCACCAAAGTCAACTGGCTTTGTAACATTACCATAAGCACTAGAATCCTCAGCCATGAATAATACTCTATCATCCTTACCGAAGATTAATCTAGAGCACTGTCTTAAGAAATCACATGCGCCCTCATTTACACCACGATTGCAGTTTCCTAGCCAGTAAATTAAATTCGATACAGCATCAACACGGAAACCATCTACGTGGAAATAATTCATATAGAACATTGCGTTAGAGAATAGGAAGGATCTCGTTGTTCCCTTACCTAAGTCAAGGTTTGCAGTTCCCCATTCAACATTTTCTCTATCCTCAGGCTTTGAATACTCATAAAGTGGAGTACCATCAAACATATATAAGCCATGAGCATCACGACAAATATGACCAGGAACCCAGTCCATAATTACACCAATACCATTTTGGTGACATAAATCAACAAAATACATGAAATCCTTAGGAACGCCCCATCTAGCGGAAACGGAATAATAACCAGTTCCCTGATATCCCCAGGACATATCTAGTGGATGCTCATATGCAGGCATTACCTCAACATGAGTAAATCCATATTGCTTTATATAATCAACGACCATAGGAGCAAGCTCTGCAGTGGTATAGAATGAACCATCTGGCTTCTTTCTCCAAGATCCTAAATGCATTTCATAAATGGCTAAAGGCTTATCATAGCTCTTCTCATGGGTAAACATCCAATCCTGGTCATTCCAACAATATCCATCAATATCATAAACCTTAGAGTCCTGTGCAGGACGATATGCACTATAGAATGCATATGGATCAGCTTTAATTAAACGTTGTCCATTCTTTGTGTAGATGACATACTTGTATGCCTTCCACTCGTAATTGCCCTCAATTCTTGCATACCAAATACCCTTACTATCGATGCAAAACATTTCGGTTTGACCCTCTTGGTAATAATTCCACTCACCAATAATATAAATGTGGTCAGCATTTGGTGCATATAAGGTAAACTCACATGCGACCATATTCCCATACTCATCCTTTACTAGGTGTGCTCCAAACACCTGGTATGCGTCGGTTACCTTTCCTTGATCGAAATAATAAAGGAAATCACCATTAATTTTTTCGCGAACAGACATAATATCACTCCTTCTTTCTATATCGTAACGCAGTTAATTTTATTATATATTAGAATTATCAATTTAACAAGTTAAATTAGAACAGGAAAACAATTTCAGAATAAGTGTATCCTCTAGATAATAAATAGGCCTTTAGTTTTTCTTTTCGAATAGGTAAATCATATTTATCATATCTATGCTCCACCTTAGAAAATAGCTTGATGAGTCCATTTTTATAGGTATTCATATCCATATAGGATAATCTATCCTCTATATCTTCCTTTTTAAAGCCCTTTTGGTATAGCTTTTCTTTAATTAAATTACGTCCATTTCCCTTTTTGGCATAGGATTCAATTAAGGAATCTATCAATTCTAAATCATTTAAAATCTTATCCTCCTTCATTCTATTTATAATAGAATCCATCGTAGGATAAGGAACCTCTTTTCTTTTCAAATAATCCCTAACTCTCTTTTCGCCCGCGCCATATTTTAAAGCATAAGCTACCGCTTTATGAAAAAGTGAAGATACATCTTCACTCTTTATGGCAAGGTCAATTTCCTTTTGCGTAGTTCTATGTCCCTCAATCAAATGAAATTGAACGATTGTATCTTCACTAAATAAATAATTTTTATTATCAATTGTAATTTGATATAAACCCTTTTTTGTTTTCAAAACCTTTTCTACAATCATTAAAATATGCCCCTTTTGCCATATTCTCCTCTTACCTCTTTACAGGAGGTTACAAAGGTAAATGCCTTAGGATCAACCTTAGAAATCATACCTACAATTCTATAGGCTTCATTCTTATCCATTGTACAAATAACCATTGTTCTTTCCTTATTCGTGTAAGCTCCCTTAACTGGGGAGAAGGTTACACCGCGGTCAAGCTCAGAATAGATTAAATCCTTAATGCTTTCTGGATTATCGGATATAACATATACCGTTCTTCTTGGCTTGATGGATAGGGCAATATAATCGATGATAAAGCCCTCAACAAGTACAGCTATTGAACCATAGACAACATATTCTATAGAATAGGAGAATGGATTAAACTTTAATCCAGCAAATACTACGATTACCCAGTCTGTGAAATACATCGTTTGAGATAGTGGAATCTTTGCATATTTTGAAATCATTTTTTGAACGACATCCATACCACCAGTAGATCCATTATTTCTTAGGGCAATACCAACTCCACCACCCGTTAATAATGCACCAAATAATAAGCAAATTAATTCAGTATTATTTTGAATGCTATTATAGATGACCATTTGAAGAGGCACATCTCCTGGAATACTTATTCTTTCTAGAATAAATACTAAGGATGGGTATAATAACGATGCATAAATCGTCTTTAAAAAGAAATCCTTACCAATAAATATTAAACCTAAAAGTAAGCAGATCGCTTCTATTCCATATAGGAATATAGAAGATGTGAACCAGCTTGAATTTTCCCATAGAGGCTTTAGGAATACCGCAAGACCGGTAACACCACCTGCAATAATATTTGCAGGGTCAAAGAAAAAATAATAACCAAGCGTTACAAAGATTACACCAATGGTAACCCATATATATTGAATAAGCCATTTTTTTAAATCAGGCTTATTCTTTTTTTCTATTTCTAAAATTGTCTCTTTGGCTTCCTTTACTTCTTCATTATTCATTTTTCGCACCAGCCTTCATCTTTAAATATTCAAGCATAAAGCCTTCGATATCTCCATCCATTACAGCGTTAATATTTCCCATTTCATAATCCGTACGGTGATCCTTAACTAGGGTATATGGGCAGAATACATAGGAACGTATCTGTGAACCAAAATTAATACCCATTTGTTCACCCTTTTCTTTAGCAAGCTCTTCCTCTTGCTTCTTAATTTCAAGCTCTAATAGCTTAGATTTTAATAAGGTCATCGCGATTTCCTTATTCCGGATTTGGCTTCTTTCCTTTTGGCATGCAACAAATAGACCCGTTGGCTTATGTGTAACTCTTACTGCAGAATAGGTTGTATTAACACCCTGTCCACCAGGGCCTGAGGAACAGAAGGTATCAATTCTTAAATCCTCCTCAGGAATCACTAAATCAGAGGTTTCCTCAATTTGAGGTGCAATTTCACAGCTACAGAAGGAGGTATGTCTTCTCGCATTCGAATCGAATGGAGAAATACGAACCAAGCGGTGTACTCCACGCTCAGCCTTTAATAGCCCATAGGCGTATGGACCTTCAATCGATAGGGTAACGGATTTAATTCCAGCCTCATCTCCTGCTTGAAAGTCAATGACAGAGGTCTTAAATCCCTTTCTTGCACAAAATCTTGTATACATTCTATAAAGCATGTCTGCCCAGTCCATAGATTCTGTACCACCAGCACCTGGGTGTAGCTCTAAAATACAATTATTGAAATCATATTTACCACTAAACAAAGCCTTCTTTTCAAGCTCTGACATATAGGATTTTAAATCCTCAATGGATTCCTCAAGAAGTGCCATTGCATCCGCATCCTCTAAGGCTAAATCGACCATTTCAGCAATATCATTATATTGACTTTTCGCACTATTATAGCTCGATATTGTATCCTTTAATGCATTTGCTTGTCCAATAACCGTTTGGGCATGTTTCGGGTCACCCCAAAATTCAGGGGCTTGGATTTCTTCATTTAACTCTTTTAATCTTGGTTCCTTTGTATCGATTTGTAATGCTTGATGCATATCCATAAGCTTTTGCTTATATTCTTCCAAGAATTTATGAATTTCATATTTTTCCATAATACATCCTTTCCAACAAAAAGGACTTAAAATTTAACATTTCAAGTCCTTAATGCTTACTTTAATGTTTGAATAAATTCCTCTACTCGGGCCAAGGCCTTCTTTAAATCTTCGATAGAATAAGCATAAGAGATTCTTATGAATCCCTCTCCTGATTCACCGAATGCGGATCCTGGTACAACAACTACCTTTTTCTCCTTTAAAAGCTTTAAGCAAAATTCTTCGCTTGTCATACCAAATTTACGTATATCAGGGAAGACGTAAAATGCACCCTTAGGGGTGAAGCATGGAAGGCCCATTTCCTTTAAACGATAAAGAAGATATCTTCTTCTTTCATCGTATGCTTCTTTCATTTCAAGGACGTCATTATCCCCATTTTTTAGAGCTTCAACAGCCGCATGCTGGCTTGTTATTGGAGCACACATAATACAAAATTGATGAATCTTTGTCATCTCTTTTATAATTTCCTTTGGTCCACAGGCAAAGCCTAATCTCCAGCCTGTCATTGCATAGGATTTTGAGAATCCGTTGATTACAATTGTTCTTTCCTTCATTAAAGGAACCTCAGCTATAGATCTATGTCGCCCAAAATAGGTTAATTCAGAATAGATTTCATCTGAAATTACAATTAAATCATGCTCAATAACTACCTTAGCTATTTCTTCTAAATCCTTATATTCCATAATAGCTCCTGTTGGGTTATTAGGAAAATTCATTAAAAGAATTTTACTTTTTGGTGTTATCGCAGCCTCTAATTCCTCTTTTGTTAAGCGGAATTCATTTTCGTTTTTTAAAGGAATTTCAACCACATTAGCCCCAGCCATAATCGCACAAGGTAAATAGGATACATAACATGGGGTTGTAATAATGACCTCATCTCCATCCTCAATCATTGCACGAAGGGCTAAATCAATGGCCTCAGAACCACCTACGGTAACTAAGATTTGATCGAGATAGTTATAATCTAAGTGATTCTTTCTTTTTAAATAATTTGAGATTTCAATTCTTAATTCCTTTAAACCAGAATTGGAAGTATAATGTGTCTTTCCTCTTTCTAAGGAATATATACCTTCTTCTCTTATATGCCATGGTGTATCAAAATCCGGCTCACCAACACCTAAGGAAATACAGCCTTCTATTTCCTTTGCGATGTCGAAGAATTTACGGATTCCGCTTGGCTTTAAATCTTTGACCTTTTTTGATAGAAAATCTCGCATTATGCAACTACCAGCATACGCTCATCCTTCTTCTCCTCAAAAAGATCTACACCATGATCCTTATACTTCTTTAAAACGAAGTGAGTAGCACT
>CAMEKD010000025.1 GCA_945920825.1 uncultured Anaeroplasma sp. | reverse complement strand
TTCGTTAAAATATGAGTTTACTCATAGAGTGAATTTTTATTCACTTTTGTTCATGGTTTCTTATTCCTTATTGGGAATAAAATATAATATACTGGAATGGTTAAGAAAATGATCCATGCAGGATGCCAAGCATTTAAGCCAAAGCCTAACCCAATATAGATTCCCCCTACGACAAATGGGAATATATATTCTGGATTGATCTCGCCTAAGAATATTGGCATAAGTGGGATTAATAGGAATGCTAAGGATCCCCATGCCCACATATTCCATATGTAACCCATAGCTAAAAACAGGATTAGGCTTACAATTGGTGTTGCACATATAATTCTTTGTCTTATTGTCATATTACTTATTCTCATATAAACCTCTTCATCTCCAACAACTCTTTTTATATAGGATAATATATCCTTTTCAATTTCATTTTGTCTTATTACTCCATAGGTACTACTAAAGAAGAATACAGGTATGGCCATAGACATAGTATAGGCAAAGCCTTTATCCTTCAGTGATTTATCTTTAAATAATACTCTTAAATTTGAATTCTTTACCTCTAAATAGATCGATAAGGAACAAATTGTACCACTTATACTTTTGAAATATTTATTCAAAGTGGTAGTATTCGTTGCAGTAAGAATATAGGTATATTCATCTAATACCTCTATATTGGTCATTAAGGAATTTCTTTTTAAAATATCTATGATTCCATAGGATAATTTTTCTAAAGAAAAATCCTCTTCTATTTTAAAATTATATTCGTCCATCACTCTTGCTTAGAGATTTCATTTAGCCTTGCAACAAAATTGTTACAAATGGTAACCTTTCTCGATGCAATATCTATATCCTTATGCTCAACAATCATCATATATTCTGCATCTGCTCTATAATTATCTAAAACCGTAAGGCAATCATCGAAGCATACATTTAAAACCTCTAAATCCCCCTTCTTCTTTAGTTCTTCTAATATGGTGGCTTTAATTGCAAAACGCATGGCAAGGCTATCTGGGCTTAATTTTCTATATTCCTTCTTTAAATTTTCATCCTTCTTAAGTAAAGATATACCATACATTCCTGCAGATGCCCCAATCAAGAAAACATTTAATTTAACCATAGATATATTTATTGCTCTGAACCCGAAAGGCGCGACGGAAGAGCCAAGAGCATCGAAGGAGGCGGTGACATACTTAGGTTTTGTTGCGGCAAAGGTACCAATAGGTCCTGCAAGAAGGCTTGCAGCAGCAACAATACCAAGTCCCTTCCATACACTCTTATCAAATTCCTTTAAATTCTTTTTATTAATACTGTAATAATTTTTCTTTAATTCTTCTTTTAATTCTTTTAATTTCGTCAAATTATCAAATAAAACATCGGATACCTTTTCTTCGGATTCATTTACACATACATAGCTATATTCACTTTGAAATAAAAGCTTTAGCCCCATTAAAATTCTTGCCTCATTGTTTGTATCCTCTTTATAGAATTCTAAAATAGAATCTTTTAATTCCTCCCTAGACATTAAAGGAATATCCTTATTCTTACTATTAAAATCCTCTAAATTATCTAAAGCCTTATTCTTTAATTGTGCTAAGCTATCCTTATCCTGCTTCATAATAGGATTAATTATATTATGAATTACCTTATTGAATTTATTACTATTCGAATCCTTTAATTCTAAATCCTTAATTCTTTCTTCAATAAGCTCTATATCCTTATTTAATCTATAATATTCTAATGCTTTATATAGCTTTTCTTCTTCAAGTAAAATATTCTTAGTCTCTTCCATATTATCTTATCTCCTTTAATATAAATTCCCTTAAGCGCTCTAAATTCAATTTCTTACTGTTTTCCTTAATCAGTAAAATAATATCCTTTAGTTCACTATCATCCATAAAATATATATCACAATAAGAGTAAACATCCTTTTTGGAAAATTCACCACTTACGATAGATTGAAATAGCCTAACCATAACCGGAGGTATATCATTTAATGCACCAAGCTCAAAATCAGATATATATTTATATAAGGTTGGTCTCGATTTATTCGTAATTCTAGATAATTCCGTAATGGTAAGCAAGTCTGTTACTTTCATTTTATCACCCTTTCTTTAACATTATTTTACAACAAGTGTAAAATTTTGTAAAGTATAAATGTAAAAAAGTGTAAAATAAAGTTTTGAATGCTAAGGTCTTTATATTTATGTGAAGCATATACAAACTAAAAAATCTGGATATATATATATAAGCAAAATGGATAAATATTATTCTTTAGTCTTCTTCTATATCCTTATCTATGATCAGAATCGATTTTATGGAGAATATGTAAAATTAGGGATTGGACCTTTGGATTTCATATCGATTTTCAAAAAAAGAAAAAGCACAACTAAGTGTGCTTCATCCTACTTCTTTTCTTATTTTTTCACAATTTCAGAAATTGTTGTTGCGGCCGTTGCAAGATCTTGTAACTCAGATGGAACGATAATCTTTGTTGCCTGACCATTTGCTAAATCTCGTAAAGCCTCATAGCTCTTTAATGTTAATACCTCATTTGTAACATTCGCAGAATTTAAGGATTTTAAACCCTCTGCCTCAGCTTCTCTAATTAACTTAATACCCTGAGCCTCAGCCTCTTTTACCCTTAAAATAGATTCTGCTTGACCTGTAGCCTTTAAAATCATAGCTTCCTTTTCAGCATCTGCCTTTAGAATCTGGGATTCCTTTTGACCTTCAGCAAGTAAGATTTGGCTCTTCTTTTCACCTTCGGCAAGTAAGATTTTTTCTCTTCTTTCACGTTCCGCTCTCATCTGACGCTCCATGGCATCACGAATATCCTTTGGAGGTAGAATGTTTTTAACCTCAACACGGTTTACCTTAATTCCCCATGGGTCTGTAGCCTCATCTAGAATGCTTCTCATCTTCGTGTTGATGATATCTCTTGATGTTAGGGTTTCATCAAGGTCAAGCTCACCAATGATATTACGTAGTGTTGTTGCACTTAGGTTTTCAATAGCAGCAATAGGATTTTCAACACCATAAGCAAATAGCTTAGGGTCAGTAACCTGGAAGAAAACAACCGTATCAATTTGCATCGTTACGTTATCCTTTGTAATAACAGGCTGTGGATCGAAATCCTTTACCTGCTCCTTCATAGAAACAACATAAGAAATACGATCAACAAATGGACATAGGAAATGGAAGCCTACACCCCAAGTTGCATGATATCCACCTAAACGCTCAACAACATATTTATTCGTTTGTTTTACAATACGAATTCGTGTAATTAAATAAATTAAAATGATGACTGCAATTACAGAAATAATAATTGCAGCAATAACTCCTGGATTACCTTCTAAAAACATGTAATTATTCCGCACTTTCATTCTTTTCAATTAGTTTTACTACTACACGGTTTCCTTTTAATGAAACTACCTCTACAATGCTATCTAATGGAATGGGCTTTTCTTCCTCCTCCATTAATATTGCACTATATACAATACCATTTAGCTTTACTAAACCACCATCGTACTTTGTAATTTCCTTTTCAACCTTTACTCTTTTTCCGACAAAATCATCCGAATTCGTTTTTCTTACCGTTCGATCCATAAGCTTTTTCACTAGTGGTCTTGTGAATATTAGGGCCATTGCAGAAATGACAACGAACACAATTAATTCAACCCAAAATGGTGCAGAGTAGGAAATTGCAATCGCAACAAGGCTACCAACCGCAAACCAAATGGAAACGAAATCCTGGGTAGAGGCCTCAAGGATTACGGTTAAAACGAATATACCAAGCCAAATCCAAATGGTATAGTTTTCAATTTCTGTTAAAAAATCTAAGAACATACCTTTTCACCTCCCACAAAAATCGCTATAGCCTTCTTTTTTTCGTCGTATTGAGCCATAAGCTTTAATGCACCATTAGGTTGTAAATTTATGGAGAACGCTTTTAAAATATACTCTACTAAAGCTCTTGAGCTTATTCTAGCATAGCTTTTCGATAAGGAAATCTTTAAAAGAGAGCTTTCATTGATTTCACCAGACAATGCATAATCCTTATCGATTAAAAACACAAAGATTTTTTTCTCTTCTACATCAATCCCAACTCTTACCCTATAAGCATCACTAAAATATTTTAGTAATTCTTTATTAAAGGTAATATGGTTTTCATAAATTGATGCATAGCCAATCTTACTGTTACAATCAAAAAATTCTAGCATATCATCACCTCTTGTACCTTCATTATACATTAAATTCGAAAAAATTCAATAAAATCATCATAAGAATTCAAAAAAATTCAAAAAAACTTATTGTAAATCTTTATATACATTTTTGAATATCTAATATATAATGTATAAAAATATGAAATTTAAAGGGATTATTTATGGAAAATATAGATTATATGGAAAAGGAAGCTTTGGAAAAAATCCAAAGTGAAAGATTAATAGAACAAATTAAGCATGTTTATAAAAACCAAAAGCCTTATAGAGAAAAGATGGATGAGGCACATATTAAGCCTGAAGACATTAAATCCATTAAGGATATCGTAAAGCTACCATTTACAACAAAGCATGACCTAAGAGAGAATTATCCTTATGGCTTCTTCGCTACTAGCTTGGATAATATTGTAAGAATTCATGCCTCTAGTGGTACAACAGGTAAGCTTACTACTGTAGGATATACAAAAAGGGATCTAGATGACTGGAGCGAAGCATTTAAAAGATCTTTAACCTTCGCAGGAGTTACCAAAAGTGATATTGTACATGTATCCTATGGATATGGTTTATTCACCGGTGGGCTTGGTGCACATTATGGTGCTGAGGCATTAGGCTGTGCTGTAGTACCCTGCTCTACAGGTAATACAAACCGTCAGCTTCAGCTACTTAAGGATTTTAAGGCTACCGTTTTATGCTGTACACCATCCTATGCTTTAGTGCTTGCTGAGGCTATAGAAAAATCTAGTGAATATACCATTGAAGATTTTTCACTTCGCGTTGGTATTTTTGGTGCTGAGCCTTGGAGTGAGGGTATGAAGGCGCAAATTGAAGAAAAGCTTCATATCAAAGCCTATGATATTTATGGATTGTCTGAAATCTCAGGTCCTGGTGTATCTATGAACTGTGGTGGTAAATACTTACACGTAAATGAAGACTTCTTCTACCCTGAAATTATTGACCCAGAAACTCTAGAGGTCTTACCTGATGGGGTTGAAGGAGAGCTTGTATTTACAACCTTAAGAAAAGAAGGTGTTCCTCTAATTCGTTATAGAACAAGAGATTTATGCTCCTTATATCATGGAACATGCCCTATTTGTGGTAGAACACTTGTTCGTATGGATAGAGTTAAGGCTAGAAGCGATGATATGCTAATCATTAGAGGTGTCAATGTATTCCCAAGCCAAATCGAGCATACCTTAACGAAGATTAAGGAATTAAATGGTGCACACTACCTACTCGTTGTTGAGCGTACAGGCCTACTAGATTCCTTAGAAATTAAAGTAGAATTAAATCCAGCATACTTTACAGACACCATTAAGAATATTGAAAAGCTTAAAAAGATTGTTGAGCATGAGGTTACTAGTGCGATTGGAATTGCACCAAAGATTACCTTTTGCTCGCCAGGTGAGATTCCTCTATCCGATGGAAAGACAAAGCGTACAATAGATAATAGAAAGATTTAAGGAGGCCATTATGATCGTAAATCAATTAGCTATTTATACTCAAAACGATAAAGGAAATGTTCATAATATTTTAAGAATATTAGGTGAGCATAAAATTAATATCCTATCCTTATTCTTAGCAGATACAGAGGATTTTGGTATTTTAAGATTAGTTACAGAGGACAACAAAAAAGCTCAGGACGTTTTAACTCAAGAGGGCTATATGACTGTACTGACCGATTTATTAAGCATTACTGTTAAAAATGAGCCAGGCGATTTAGAAAAGATTCTAAAGAAGCTTGCGGATAATCAAATTAATATTGAATATATGTATTCCTATACAAAGGATGGAAATACAAATATTCTTATTAAAACAGATGATTTAGAAACAACTGAAAATTCACTAAAATAAGAAAACTCAGCAAATGGCTGAGTTCTTATTTTTTATAGGTTTTCTTTGTTATATAGATAGTAATTATGATAGCATCCTCTACTCCTTCTAAATTGGTACCACTTCATAGTTTTAAATTACTACATTAAACAAGGCTATGCTGTTTACTTACAAAAGGGAAATAACTCCCTTTATGCAAAGAAAAAAGGTTCAATACTTAAGTGAAACCTATTAGGGATTTTTTTAATGTATTATGCGTAATTGCAATTTTTCTAATGAAATATACTTGCGTAATTGCAATTTTTCACCTATAATTATAGTGCGTATTTGCAAAATATTATGTATGGGAGGTCGCTTTTATGATTTTTAAAAGAAAAATATACAATAAATTGTTAGATTGGAAAACCAAATCAAATGGAACAAAGGCAATATTAATTGAAGGTGCACGTCGTATTGGTAAATCAACAATCGCAGAAGAATTTGGAAAAAACAATTATAAAAGTTATGTTTTGATTGACTTTTCAAAAGCATCTCCTTCTATAAAAGAAGGCTTTAATAGTTTTTTAAACGATTTAGATTCATTATTCTTAATGATTTCACTTGAGTATGGAGTAACTTTATACAAGAGAGAGTCTTTACTGATTTTTGATGAAGTACAAAGTTTTCCAAGGGCGCGTGAAGCAATTAAGCACTTGGTCAAAGATGGAAGATATGATTATATTGAAACTGGTTCTTTAATTTCTATCAAAGAAAACACAAAAGATATTTTAATACCTTCAGAAGAAAAATCTATCCAGATGTACCCTATGGATTTTGAAGAATTTTCATGGGCACTTGGAGAAGATAGAATAATTGATTACATAAAACAATGTTTTAATGATAAAAAACCACTTTTAGAGCCATTACATAAAAAAGCAATGTTTTTATTTAAACAATATCTTTTAGTAGGAGGAATGCCTAAAGTAGTGAGTGCTTATATTGAAGATAATAAGCAATTTGAAAATGTCGATGAGGAAAAAAGAGAAATCCTTAAAACTTATAGAAACGACATAATGAAAATTGATCAAAACTACCAATCAAAAGTTTTATCGATTTACGATAGAATTCCAGGATTCTTATCTAGTCACGAGAAAAGAGTAAAAATAAATTCTTTAGATACTACAAATAGAGCTATTGCCTATGAAGAAACGTTCTTTTGGTTAGCAGATTCAATGATTTGCAATGAGTGCTTTTCTAGCAATGATCCTAATGTTGGATTATCATTGACAGAAGATAGAACATATATAAAATGCTATATGAACGATACTGGACTTTTATTCTCTCATGCTTTTGATGAATATCCAGAAGTGGCAAAAAATATCTATTCATCTATTCTTCAAGATAAACTATCTGTAAATAAAGGAATGCTTTATGAAAATATAATCGCACAAATGCTTGTAGCATCGGGACATAAATTGTATTTTTACAATCATTATAACGAAGATAAACATAGAAATGATATCGAGATTGACTTCATAATTATTAGTGGTGACAAAACAAATGTAAAGATATCTCCTATTGAAGTGAAATCGTCAAAAAAATATACAACTACTTCTCTTGAAAAATTCAATTTAACATTCAAAAAGAGAATTTCTAATTCGTATATTATTCACCCAAAAAATCTATCAATTAGAGATGATGGAATTATTTGCATTCCAGCATATATGACATTTTGCTTATAAAATAAAAAACAGTGACATTTTTATTCATCATTTGTTCACTGTTTTTTAATCCCTAACGGGCTTGATACTTTTATATCAAACCTTTGCTTTTCTTATGTGAAAGGTAAGTTTTCTTAATACAATTCACCCTCTATAGATAAAGGTGCACCCTCTAAACCTATATTTTTAAGTATATACGCTAAGTGACACGTGAGTTGCGTGACAAATGTGACAAAATATATTAAAAAGCATCTGCCATATTAGTGATAGATGCTCATTATATCATTTTGTATTTTCAATTGGGGATAGTTATTGGTGTGGTACCACAAACTACCAACAAATTATTCTATTACCTCCCAATAGCCGCCTTTGTCTGGACCTTCACGTTTTATAATCCCTTTATCCTTTAATTTTTTTATTTGGTATTTAACGCCATCTTCACTTAATTTCAATAATGTTGCCAAATCGCTTCTAGACAACTTAGGATTTGCTTTTAATAATTCTATTAATCTTTCTTGGGTAGTTTTCTGGGTAGTGCCTTCGTGTCCCTGGGTGGTTTTCTGGGTAGTATTATCGATTTCTTGGATAGTATTTGTAAAACCACTTTTATTAAAAGGAATAACAACCTTTATAAATTTACCATCAAATATATATGACTCATCGCCATATGCCTTTGTAACAGTTGGCACTCCATGGCCACTTTCTTCTACAAAGCCACATGTTTTAAATATTTCAAATAATCTTTTATTTACTGGTTTACCAATTAATAATAATATAACGATTTAATGTTATATATATAATTGTTGTAATACATATAACTACTACTTTTTCATCTTATAAGTCTAAAACACCAATAAAATCATATATATTTGCAGTATTTATGTCTATATAAAGAAAAATAGCCGATATTTTGGTATCGACTATACTTAACTCCAATGGCGTAACCGACGGGATTTAAACCCGCGACCTGCACCTTCGGAGGGTGCTGCTCTATTCAGCTGAGCTACGGTTACATATATATTTATTATATTATTTTAAATAGAAATTCTCAAGAACATCTAAATCCAAAAGAAATGAAAAATTCTTATTGACATTCAAATATGTTTTTTGTATAATTCTTATTGCGACTTGATATAGTTCTAGTCTCAAACATGCCCGCTTGGTGGAATGGTTAACACGTCTCCCTCTCAAGGAGAAGATTACGGGTTCGACCCCCGTAGTGGGTACCAAAGGATAATTCAAGGCTGATTCTTCAGCCTTTTATTTTTGCTATAAATAGAAAATGCTGTAATAGCCAATTTTAGCCATTACAGCATTTTTTTATAATGTGGCGATAACTTTATTTATTCTTTCTAAAGTCTTATCCTTGCCCAAAATTTGAATGATATAATAAAGATTTGGACAAACTCCTCTACCAGATAATGCAATTCTTAAGAAGCCTGTAACATCACCAACGTGTCCCTTATAGGCTTCTTTATTCTTCTTCCATACCTTAACATTATCTGCAAATCCATGAGCTAAAGATAACTCCTTCATAGAATTAAACCAAGACTCCTCATCTAAGGATAGATCAATAGAATTTGCATAATCTAAAAGTACACTCTTAATATCCTCTTTAGAGAATTGAGGATTCCACTCAAGATTATTTAAATCTAGCTTGTTATATTCCTCATCATAGAAGAATCCAATAATAGGATAAATATCAGAATATTTAGCATAATCCTTTCTAGGTTTTTCCTTTTCACGCTCAATATTTAAAATCTTAGTGAAGAATTCCTCATCACGAACAATTTTATTATAGAAATCCAGACTATAGGTCTTTGCCCATTCCTTAACCTCTTCCTTTAAATCAGAAGCCTTACGGTATGCCATTCTTTCTTTTGAAATAGATGCAACCTTCTCTAAATCAAATAATGCACCATCAAGACTCATCTTATCAAAAGATAATTTGAAATCATAGAAATCTTTATCTAGATTTTGATTTCTCCATTCCTCATAATTGGAATTTGCAATAGTAAGTAAATATTCAATAAATCCATACTTAGGGTAGCCCTGCTCAAGGAAGTAAGAAACTGCAGCCTCTACATCCTTTCTCTTTGAAAGCTTTCTTCTATTTCCATTTTCCACCTTCATAATTACAGGGAAATGTGCATATTTTGGTCTTTCAAAGCCCATTGCATCAAATAATTCTAGATGGATAGGTAAGGATGGTAACCATTCCTCACCTCTAGTGATATGGGTTGTATGCATAAAATGATCGTCACATAAATGTGCAAAATGATATGTAGGAAGTCCATCCCCCTTTAAAATGACAATATCCTGATCATTTTCTGTAAGCTCTAAATCTCCTCGAATTTCATCATGGAATTTAATCTTATTGTTGTGATCTCCTAAGGATTTAAAACGAATAATATAAGGATCTCCTGCCTTAATTTTAGCAATGGCATCATCAATTGGGAAATCTCTATATTTTGCATATTTTCCATAATAACCTGGAATTTCCTTATTTGCTTCTTGCATTGCTCTTAGCTCAGCTAATTCCTCAGCACTACAAAAGCATGGGTATGCTCTTCCCATCTTCATTAAATGCTTAATACATGTCTTATAAATATTCGCACGATTCGATTGCTTATATGGTCCATAATTTCCCTTTTCCTCGCTATCGGATATATAGCCTTCATCCGGAATAACATCAAATACAGCAAGCTGCTTAATTAAGGATTCACCAGAACCTGCAATTTCTCTTTTGGTATCTGTATCCTCAAGTCTGATATAGAATACTCCACCACTTTGCTTAGCATAGCGTGCACTAATTAAGGAAGTAAATAAGCTTCCTGTATGTAAAAAGCCTGTTGGAGATGGTGCAAATCTTGTAACCATAGCCCCTAAAGGTAAATCTCTTTTTGGATATCTCTTCTCTAAATCCTCCACAGTATCTCTTATTTCTGGGAAGATCAATTCAGCTAAATCATTATAATTAGCCATTCTAACACCTCAATTCTTTCCTATTATATAGGAAAAGGCCCCCTTTTTCAAGTGAAAAAGAGAGCCTATTCTTTTTATATATTATAGATGAACTGACATACATCAACTTCTACTATTTTTGTTTCATTATTTCTTATTACTGTAAAATATAAAGTATCATCTAAGGACAAGCTTAAAGAATTCAACCATAAATTTACATCATTATCTGTAGAGACTGTATAAGTAATATCCTCTTTAGATGCATCACTATAATCTACCTTTATTTCCTTAACGATATCCGATTTTTGTAATTCTTTACCTGTATAGGTAGAATTTGAATTTACATCGGATACATAATACACATAATTTACATTCTTATTCCAGCCACTACCTGTAGTGTAATATCCTAATGTAATTGTAAAACCATATTCATAATCACCTTTAATATATCCACTACTCCAAACCTTATTCGCTGTATCATATTGTGCAGTTTCTAAGATTTCTTCAATCGGTGGTGTTACATAATTCGATGGAATCGCAAAGCTTAAGCCCTCAATACCTGCAGCACTATATTTTGCATTAACAATACCAATTAAAGCACCAGCTGTATTGAATAATCCTCCACCAGAGTTACCTGAATTGATAGCAACATCCGTTTGAATTAAGGTTTGATATTCATATGTGCTCGTTTGAACAACACGGTTTACATAAGATACTACTCCACTAGATACCGACCCAGGTAATGTACCAAGTGGGTTACCAATAGCAACCACAGTTGAACCAAGCTTTAAGGTATTAGAATCACTATAAAGGGAAGCATAGGTTAAATCTTTCTTTTCAATAGATAAAACGGCTAAATCGTAATCCTCATATCCACCTACATAATATGCAGGATAGGTTTCTTGATTCGATAAGGTAACCTCAAAATTTGTATACCCCTCAATAACATGAAAGCACGTTACGATATAACTAAATCCTAAGGTCTCATCATAAGAGAATAAAACACCAGACCCAGCAGATGCACCATATACGCTTGAGGCAGAAATAGAGACTACAGAATCATAAACCATCTCTACTGTCTCCTCAACTGAGGTCTTAGTGCTTGCCTCATCTAAAGTATTTACCTTGGCATTTGTTGATGCATAAACTGGTGTATATAATAAATTCTTTTCATTTGAGACAGATGCATCACCATTTCCACTTACCGCATTGGTAGGATAAATCGTTTCATTGTTTTCGATTACGCTATAGCCAATCCCACAGGACGTTAATGCGAATACACTCATTAAGGATGTAATTCCTAATAAATATTTTTTCCTCATAAATACCCCTCTTTTCAAATACAACCCTATTATAATACCGAATTATGTGAAAAATTTGGGAACATTATTTCAAAATATAAAGAAAAGGACTACCCGAAGGTAGTCCAACCTCTTACTTAAAATAACGATCTAATAAGCCCTTTAATGCTTTACCATGACGAGCTTCATCTCTTGCCATTTCATGAACAGTATCATGAATTGCATCAAGGTTATACTTCTTTGCAAGCTTTGCAAGATCTGTCTTACCCTGAGTAGCACCAAACTCACATTCTACTCTCCATGCAAGATTCTTCTTTGTAGAATCTGTCATGTTAGGTTCTAAATCAGAACCTAATAATTCAGCAAACTTAGATGCATGCTCAGCCTCTTCGAATGCTGCCTTTTCCCAATATAAGCCAGCCTCAGGAGCCCTCTCTATGAGCAATTCTTGCCATACATAAATACATACCAACCTCAGAGCATTCACCATGGAAATTAGAAACTAATTGATCAAAAATTTCCTTCTTAACATCATCAGGAATATCCTTATTATTCTTAACCGTCTTAGCATAAACACCAAATTCATGCTCTGCAGCTAAAGGCATTTCACCTTGTACTTCCATAAATGCACTTGCAGGTGCCTTACATACAGGGCACTTAAAATCAGCAGGAAGTGAATCGCCTTCATAGACATATCCACAAACCTTACAAACAAACTTCTTCATTTTTTTGTCCTCTTTTCTTAAATTTTTTTACAGTTCTTACAGTATCCGAAAAACGTTAAATCACAATCTTCTACTTGAAAATCCTTAAGTTCTTTTGGGATGTTTATAGCATCGTTTTGCTTTACATCATAAATAGATTTACAGCCCAAGCAAACGAAATGATAATGTTTTTCTTTTACTAGTTCATAAATTAAAGAATCTCCTAATTTTAATTTTCTTACCTGTCCATCCTCAATCATGGTTGATAGGCTTCGGTAAATTGTTGCTAGGGAAACATTAGAATTATTCTTACTCATATATGCAATTAACTCTTCTGATGTCGTATGACCCAAAGCTTCAATTGCGCCTAAAACTCTTAATCTTTGAGCAGTGTTTCTTCTTTGCACCAAGCTACCTCCTAAAAATTATTATTAAGAATCATTCTTAATTAGATTATAATCCTTTTATATGATAGAGTCAATATGGAACAAAAGAATAACGCGAAAATCGCACTATTCTAGTAAATTTAAAATATCCTGAGTGGAAAGCTTTATTTGCTTAGTTTGATCCGGTGCAACAACACTTTCTGCAAGCTCACGCTTCATTTCCTGAAGCTTAATAACCTTCTCTTCAATGGTATCCTTACAAATTAATTTAATTACAGATACATTCTTTGTTTGACCGAGTCTATAAGCTCTATCTGTAGCTTGAAGCTCTGCAGATGAATTCCACCATGGATCCATATGAATAACCATATCTGCACCAGTTAAATTTAGTCCAGTACCACCAGCCTTTAAGGAAATAATAAATACCTTAATATCCGGATTAGAATTAAATTCTTGTACCATATCCATTCTCATCTTAGCTTTCGTTGTACCATCTAAGATGAAATGCTTAATATCCATTTTATCTAATTCTCTAGATAAAATAGGGAAGCCTTGGGCAAATTGAGAGAATACTAATATTCTATGTCCACCTTCGATACTCGAGCGTATTAAATCTGCAGCTAGATTAATCTTTGTATTTTCAAATTGCTCCTGAAGGATTAATTCTGGAGTAATACAAATCTGACGTAATCTTGTTAATAAGGCTAATATATTATTTCCACCAGCCTTAATATCCTCTTTTAATTTTAATACATAGGAATCATAAATGCCTCTTTGCTTAGATTCCATCTTGCAATAATAATATTCTTCTGTTTTATCTGGTAGGTCGCTTAATACATCCTTCTTTGTTCTTCTTAGAATGAATGGAGCAACTCTCTTCTTTAATGTATCTAATGCTTCAACATCATCATGAGCAATTAAGGATTCATATCTTGATTTAAAATGAGAATAATCCGATAAATATCCTGGCATTAAATAATCAAAGATACTCCATAAATCCGCTAAGCCATTTTCAATTGGCGTACCCGTTAATGCAAAATTCATATCGCTCTTTAAGGATTTAATCGCTTCGCTCTTCTGCGCAAATTGATTTTTAATGAATTGTGCCTCATCTGCAATGACAAAACGGAATTCCACCTGATATAAGGATACATCTCTTCTTAAGGAATCATAGGATGTAATGTATAAGGCTCTCTTGTTTTGATCTATGGATTTAATACTTTTTTCTCTTTCCTCTTGAGTGCCTAAAATCAAGGAATAAGGACAATCTAAATGCCACTTATCACATTCGTTTTCCCAGTTATAAACCAAAGACATCGGACATACAATTAAGCTTGGCTTATTTAAATGATCACTCGAAAGGAAGCTAATTACCTCTAAAGTTTTACCAAGACCCATATCGTCAGCCAAAATACCACCAAAATTGAAGCTAGATAATGTTTTTAGCCATTTGAAGGCATCCATTTGGTATTCTCTTAAATCCTTCCTTATATTCTCATTTAAATCATAATTCGCCTTCTTATAATTTTGAAGCTTCTTAATCATTTTTACAACCTCATCATCCATAGATAGGTTGGTATCCTGCCCAGATACAAGCTTTAATAAATAATTTAAAGGCTTTCTTACAGGCTTAGATAATTCATTAATCGAAATATTGAAATCCTCTAAGAAATCATCGATTTCCTTTGTAGCCTCTTCTGTAATTTCAAGTATTGTATTATCCTTAAGCTTAATAAATTTCTTCTTTTGATGATAAGCCTTTAATAATGCCTGAAGTTCCTCAGGTTTTAAATCCTCATTTTCAAATTTGAAATCAAGTAATCCAACATCATAGGATACAGAAATTGCAGTTCTTTTGGTTTTCTTTGCCTTTAAAGTTTTCATTTCCTCATCAAAGAATACCTCACCAAAGGCTTTAATTGGGGATAAGTCACTCGTTAGGAATTTATATTGATCCTCAATAGAGGATAAAACATATGTTTTATTTTCTTTAATCAATCCATAATTCACTACTGTAGTTAAATAACCATCAAGTAATTGCTTGATGTATGGACTATTCCTATCAATTTCCTTACATGCAATCTTTGGCTTTAAAATAACCTTATTGTCTAAATAAGTAAAATAAGAATTTATTTTAATATCAGGTACTGGATATTTCTCATAGAATTCATTATCAATTGTAATACTATTTTTAATTAATGGTAATAAATTAGAAATAAAGGATTCTGAATTTACATCAATAATTAAAGCCCCATCTACCTTATATAAACCATCAAAAAGCTTAGCCTCCATACGAGATTTATAGGTATATGTATAAATGAAATCATTATTCATAAAATAAGCATGATTTACACCACTAACAAGTAAGGATGAATCCATTGGTGGTACAATCTTTAAATAATTTGCATCAAGCGCAATTTCAACATCTGTTACTCGATTTACAGTTCTTAATGTAGCCTTTTCTTCGCTAATTGGCTTAAAATATAAGCTATTTCCAGCATAGATTTCTAATATTTTTAATAATTGAGATTTACGAATCTCAATAGATTTAATATTCTCTCCATTAACAATATTTCTTAAGAAGGAATAAAAATCCTTTGAAACAGAATCTAAGGATTCATAGGAATGATAAAATTCTAACCTTTGTCCATAGGAATGGAATTCTCCCTTTTCTGTCAATTGAATAAACTGGGCAATATCCTTTACGACATAATCCTTATCATAGCCAATCTTAACAGAAAGTAAATAATCTTTTTCGCCCTCTTCAATTACAGGAACTAATCTGACAGAGCCAAAGTAGGTATTTACACTCTTAAGTGAGTTTGATAAAAGCTCCATAATCTCATTATGCTTAATCTCAAGCTTTTTTTGCTCCAACCTATCCATTTCGTCCTCATAAAAATCAGGATCAATAATATATAATCCTATAGCATATAAAGCTACCTCATGAACACAAATATTATTCTTATAGAATTGAACACAACCACAATAGCCCTGCATGATACTATAATCCATAGAAATCTCTAAGCTTGCAGATTTTACTCCCCCGGCTGCGTCCAAAAATAGCTGGGTGGGTATGAATTCATATCCAGATATTTTCTTCTTTACCTCAACATACATTTCGGGTGATTTCATTGCATTATCTAGATATAGTTTTAAAATGTTATTCCCTTCAAATTTATACAAATAATCGCTCAGTGTCATATTCATGTCTCCTTTTTGTGTCAACTCGTAAATTATACCATGTTTTTTAAAAAATTGAATGCTTATGAAACCACTTTTATAAAAAATGTTATTTAAATTACAATAAAATCCCAAAAATAAAAAATAACATCATATTCTTTATTTTAAAAATCACTTTTGGTATAATTGATATAGCAACAATTTAGGGAGGACGATATTATGGCACTATTCGAATCTGGAGAAGATTATCTTGAAGCAATCTTAATGGTTTCTGAAAGAAAGCCCGAGGTCCATGCAATTGATGTAGTAAATGAGCTTGGCTTTTCAAAGCCTAGCGTATCCATTGCATTAAAAAAATTAAGAGAAAGTGGATATATAACCATTGATGAAAACAATCATCTCCATTTAACAGAAAAGGGAATGAATGTTGCAAATAAAATTTATGAGCGTCATAAAATATTAACTCATATATTAGAAAAGCTTGGTGTAGATAGTGAAAATGCGGAAAAAGATGCATGTAGATTAGAGCATGACCTATCGGATGCATCCTGGAATGCAATTAAAAGATATTATACAGAAAGTTTAAAAAAATAAAACAATAAAGGCCTTTGAAATCATCCAAAGGCCATATTTTTTATTTCTGAGACTTAAATTATTAAGATAGTAACGTTACACAATTTAATACAAGTCGATACCCCTATAACTACTCGACAAATTGGAATTGGATTACATCTTTTTGATTGGATGTCTGATAACGGTTTTCCACTTATCGGGGGCGACCTTTCTTGCATCCGACATATAGATCTCATGATGCAATCTGTTTTCGTTGAGGTCATTTACATATCCGTGCTGTTCTAAGTAAGCATCCATCAAGGCAACTGTTGCAGGCTCGTTATCAAACGGACCTCTGTGCATTATTTGAACGCACAAGCCTTCGTCGATGGTTATAAATTCTGCCGAGGAACAATCCAACTCTTTCTTTTTTGTAGCTGTTTCTACTGCCCACTCAAAGTCTGCTTTTGTAATAAAATCAGGCAATCGGATAACGGAAATCCAATTAAATGTGGATTTATTAGAGTAATCTATCCCAATAACATTATCTTGCCACCAAAATCCCTCAAGTGGGGGTACAACATACTCGAAAAATCCGTTGATTTTGTAATCCGTCTTATAACTCATTTTCAAGGTGTATGCAACAGCATATAAAACGCTGATTGCCTGCTGATATGCTCCACCTTTTTCGTTTGGGTTGCCTTTACCTCTTACGGCTATATAATTTGCCTTTGGAACATTTACGACCTGCGGTTTGTTCTTAGGCATATAAAATTCTTTGTATTCTTTCTTGAAATCAAATGCCATAACTGCCTCCGTCAAATTCCTATTTTGAGACAATTTACCTACACCCTTTATAAAATGCGTACAGTTAAACTGACCGATAAATTGGAATTAGATTATCTTTTTTTATAAATCACAAGCTCGGGATTCTCTCCCTTTTCTTCATAAGTAGCTATGAGAATAAAGTCCATATTGGCTACAATACCAAAGCATCTGTCGCCATCAAATTCTGATTTAAGCTGATTGCCGAGATATGTTGCGTTATCGTCAAGGAATTTTACTCTTTTACCGTTTGGGAGACTGTATTCAAGGTTAACGTATCCACCTACGAGCGCGTTAAGCTTTTCAATCTTCGGCATTCCTTCAACCCCAAGAGCGTTTATTTCTTCAACCAGTTTTGCCTTGAACTCTTCGAATTTTTCCGCACCACCAAGGTTTTTATACCGTTTCCAATAATCAAGCTTTGGGAGCATTTCTTTCATATGAACACGAACCTCCTCGGGCGGATATGCTTCGTTTGCCATATGAGCGACACAGACC